>NZ_JBYSZK010000004.1:0-84796 GCF_058787015.1 Roseateles sp. FW305-36
GGTTTGGCGCAGCGACCGCGACATCGCAGACTCTCAGCAACACCGGCTGAGCGTCCAATTGGGAAGATACAAGGGGATGGCGATGCTTGCCGGATCGACCGGCAAGCACATCGCCAGGCGGGCCGGCTAGGGAGCGGCCCGGCGCTCGGCCCGCAAGACAAGCAGCCCAGCTACCATCCTGGCATGAGCGCCCCTGAAGCCACCTCCGAGGAACTGCGCGTCACCTCCAGTGCCGAGATCGCGGCCTATCTGCAGCAGCTGCAGCGCGAGAGCGCTGGCGTGCTGCTGAGCGGCCCCCAGGGCCTGAGCCTGTCCAGCCATATCGTCGCCCTGGACATCGATGCCGACCTCATCGGCCTGGAAATCGCCACCGATCCCCAGGGCATCAGCCAGGCCATGGTGGCCGAGGGCGAGATCACCGCCGTGGCCTACCTCGGCGCCATCAAGCTGCAATTCGAACTCGAAGCCGCGGTCCTCGTGAGCGGCGAACAGGGCACGGTGCTGCGCAGCGCCTTGCCGCAACGGCTCTACCGCTTCCAGCGCCGCCAGTCCTTCCGCGTCCAGCCGGCTGGCAGCGCGTTCCCGCGCGTCGTGCTGCCTGGCGGCGAGGAATTCGGGCATGTGCTGAGGGTGCTGGACATCAGCATCGGCGGCCTGGCCCTGGCCCTGCCGCAGCCATCCCCGCCCCTGCCGCTGGGCCAGGTCAGCGAGGGCCTGGTGCTGGAACTGGACCGCATCAGCGCCCTGCGCGTCTCCCTGCTGCCGCACCACGTCAGCCCCGTGGCCGGCGACGCCAGCGGCATGCAGCAACTGGGCTGCTCCTTTGTCGACCTCGACGCCAACGCCAGCCGATCGCTGCAGGTCTATGTGGACCAGACCCAGAAGCGGCGCCGGCTGCTGAAGCTGGATCCATGACGCGCCGCCCCCGTGGTTTCACCCTGATCGAAGTCGTCTGCGTGATCGCCATCATCGGCATCGTGCTGTCGGTGGCCATTCCGAACTACGCGAGTTATCTGGCCCGCCAGCGCCTGCGCCATGTGGCCGAACTGCTGGAGCTGGACCTGCGTCGCGCCCGCGCCCTCAGCGTGGACGAAAACCGCAACATCTACGTCAGCTTCAACAGCGGCGCCCAGTGGTGCTGGGGTGCCAGCCGCGTCGCGCCCTGCGACTGCGCCAGCGGCACGCCGCGCTGCGAACTCGGCAGCATCAACTACCGCGAGCACAAGGGCACGCTGCTGCAGTCGGGCCAGAGCATCAGCTTCCAGGCCGGCATGGGCCGGGCGCTGGACTGGACGCGCATCGGCATCTCCAACGACAAGAATCAGCAGCTCTACCTGGACCTGAACCCGCTGGGCCGGCCTGCCATCTGCGGAGCAGACGCGCGAAAAGGCAGTTGTTGAGGCGGCAGCCTCAGATCTGCATGTTCATGATCTCGGAGTAGGCCGAGACCAGGCGGTTGCGCACCTGCAGGGTGGCCTGGAAGCCGATCTGCGCCTTCTGCATCGAGACCATGGTCTCTTCCAGGCTGACGGTCGGGTTGTCCAGCTGCACCTCTCGCTGCAGGCGGGCGGCCTCGTTCTGCTGGGCGCTGACGCCCTTGAGCGCCTGGGTCATGGCATCGCCGAAGCTGGCGCCGGTGGTGGCGGCCGGCTTGGGTGCCAGCGGCGTGCCGTTGACCGCCAGGCCTGCGCGGGCGGCAGCCTGGGCAAAGTCGAAGGGGCGCAGCTTCATGTCCATGGGGCAGGACTTTGGCAGCAAGTCACGGCCACGAAGCGCGGAGATGCGCGGGCCGAGTCGGCCACTTCAGCGCTTTCTTGAGGGTGGCGGCACGAATAATTTGCGCATCGCCGGATTCCCCGGCCTCCGCTGTATTCGCCCACCCGATGGACACTGCCCTGAGCGCCTCCGCTGCCGCCGCCCCGGTGATGATCACCCCGGTCGACGCCCAGCCCAATTTCGTGCAGCGCCTGAACGGCCTGCCGCTGCGCAGCAAGCTGACCATGGGCGCCGGCCTGCTGGCCCTGGCCGGCGCCGTGCTGGCCATCACGCTCTGGTCCAGCCAGGGCGACTACCGTCCCCTCTTCTCCGGCCTGGCCGACAAGGACGGCGGCGCCGTCATCGGCCAGCTGTCGGCCCTGCAAGTGCCCTACAGGCACGAGGCTGGCGGCACCATCCTCGTGCCGGCCAACCAGGTCTACGAGCTGCGCATGAAGCTCGCCGCCCTGGGCCTGCCCAAGGGCGGCAACGGCAACGGCGTCGGCTTCGAGCTGATGGACAAGTCCTCCATCGGCCAGACCCAGTTCGCCGAGCGGCTGAACTTCCAGCGCGGCCTGGAGGGCGAGCTGGCCCGCACCATCACCGCCATGTCCGACGTGGCCGACGCCCGCGTGCACCTGGCCATCCCGCAGCAGAACGGCTTCTTCCGCGAGCAGCAGAAGCCCAGCGCCAGCGTCTTCCTGACGCTGCGCGGCGGCCGCACCCTGGACCGCGCCCAGGTCGCCGGCATCGTGCATCTGGTCTCCAACGCCGTGCCCGAACTCAATCCCAAGGCCGTCAGCGTCTCCGACCAGACCGGGGCCCTGATCTCCCAGGCCGGCGCCGACAGCGCCACCGGCCTGGACAGCCAGCAGCTGCAATACAAGCAGCAGGTCGAAGCCGGCTACAACAAGCGCATCTTCGATCTGCTGGAACCGGTCGTCGGCCGTGACAACCTGCGCTCCACCGTCACTGCCGACGTGGACTTCTCGCAGACCGAGGCCACCGCCGAGGAATACCGCCCCAACCAGGGCCCCAACACCCAGGCCGCGGTGCGCTCCAGCCAGAGCAACGAGAGCAACAACGCCAGCAACGCCACGCCCACCGGCGTCCCGGGCGCCGCCACCAACCAGCCGCCCGTGCCGGCCACAGCGCCCGTCAACGGCGCCAGCGCCCCGCTGCAGGCCGCCCAGGGCGGTGCCGGCAACGGCAACAGCCGCCGCGAGCAGGTCACCAACTACGAGCTCGACAAGACGGTGCGCGTCACGCGCGGCTCGGTCGGCAACATCAAGCGCCTGAATGCCGCCATCGTCGTCAACCACCGCTCGGTGACCGACGCCAAGGGCAAGACCACCCAGCAGCCGGTCTCGGCCGAAGAAATCACCCGCCTGACCGACCTCGTCAAGGAAGCCATGGGCTTCAGCGCCGACCGCGGCGACTCCGTCAAGGTCATCAGCGCACCCTTCGTCGTCGACAAGACCGAGCCCACAGACGTGCCGGTGTGGAAGCAGCCCTGGCTGCTGGACATCGCCCGCAGCGCCATCGTGCCGCTGGCCTTCGTCGCCATCGCGCTGATCGCCGTCTTCGGCATGATCCGCCCCGCCATCAAGGCCGCCACTGCCAAGCCGGAGGCCGAAGACAAGCCCGAGGCGGTGGACGAGGTCGTCGACGATGCCGAACTGCTGCCCGGTGCCGATGGCATGCCGCGCCTGGAGGCACCGGTGCACAACGAAAAACTCGACCGCGCCCGGCTGCTGGCCCGCGACAATCCCGTGGCCGTCGCCAATATCGTGCGCGACTGGATGGCGGGCGAAACTGCCGCATAACATGGACCACCCCTACTCGCTTCGCGAGCCCCTCAAGGGGCGCCGCCAATGGCCTGGCAAAGCCAGTTCCATGGCAGCCGCTTGGGAAGGCACTACGCCCTGCGTGAGGCTTGATCATGGATGACAAAGGCATAGAAAACGCCGCAATCCTGTTGATGTCGCTGGGCGAAGAGGAAGCCAGCGAGGTCTTCAAGCATCTGTCGCCCAAGGAAGTGCAGGCGCTCGGCGAGACCATCGCCAAGCTCAAGGTCATCAAGCGCGCCCAGGTCGAGACCGTGCTCGACAAGTTCGACGCCGTCGCCGAGACCCAGAGCACCCTGGTCACCGACACCGACGAATACGTGCGCGCCGTGCTGCGCAAGGCCCTCGGCGAGGACAAGGCCAACCTGCTGCTGGACCGCATCCTGCAGGGCAGCGACGTCTCCTCCATCGAGAGCCTGAAGTGGATGGACGCCGCCAGCGTGGCCGAGCTGCTGCGCAACGAGCACCCGCAGATCATCGCGGCCATCCTGGCCCACCTGGACTTCGACCAGACCAGCTCCGTGCTCAAGCTCTTCACCGAGCGCGGCCGCAACGAGGTGCTGATCCGCATCGCCACGCTGGACGGCATCCAGCCGACGGCGCTGAAGGACCTGAACGAGGTCATGAGCCAGATCCTGGCCGGCGGCGAGCGCATGAAGAAGAGCTCGCTGGGCGGCGCCAAGACGGCCGCGGAAATCATCAACATGATGGGCTCCAGCGTCGAGGCCTCGGTGCTGGACTACATCCGCGAGGCCGACTCCGACCTGGCGCAGAAGATCATGGACAACATGTTCACCTTCGACGATGTGACCAAGATCGACGACAAGGGCGTCCAGGCCATGCTCAAGGAAGTCCAGAGCGAAAGCCTCGTCGTCGCCCTCAAGGGGGCCAGCGCCGAGCTGCGCGAGAAGATCTTCCGCAACATGTCCACCCGCGCGGCCGAGACGCTGCGCGAAGACCTCGAGACCCGTGGCCCGGTGCGCCTGTCCGAGGTCGAGGCCGAGCAGAAGGAAATGCTCAAGATCGTGCGCCGCCTCGTCGACGAAGGCCAGATCGTGCTGGTCGGCGGCGGCGACGACCAGTTCGTCTGAACATGAAGCCCCTCGTCCAAGGCGTACCTTGGCCGGTCCCCCGAGGGGACGGCGATGCTTGCGGCATCCAGCCACAAGCACATCGCCATGGCGGGCCGGCTCGGGAGCGGCCCAGCGCTCGGCCCGAAATGCATCGCTTGGACAACTGACATGGCAACTGGACGTCAGCCCCCGCGGCAAGTGCCGCCACCCGATCGCCGCGAAAGCGATCGCCGCGGCACTTATGCCCGCTTCATTCCCGGCGAGGAACTCCAAGGCGCCAAGGCCTGGAGCATGGACAACCTGGGCAACACGACACCCTCGCCCTTCGCGCCCATGCGCCCGGGCACGCCCCAGCCACCAGCCGCCGCCGCGGCGCCGGTGCAGCCCCCGCCTCCGCCGGAGCCCAGTGCTCAGGAAATGCTGCATGCCGCGCGCCAGAGCGGCTACCAGGACGGCTACCGCGACGGCATGGCCGCGCTGGACGCCTTCAAGCACAGCTTCGCCCAGCAGATGAGCAAGCAGATCGGCGGCCTGGTCACGGGCTTCGACGACGAGATGCGCGCGCTGGAAGACGAGATGGCCGCCGCGGTGGCCCGCATCGCCGTCGAACTGGCCCGCCAGGTCGTGCGCAGCGAGCTCGAACAGCGCCCCGAGCTGATTGCCCGCGTGGCGCATGACGCCGTCGAGGCCCTGCAGCTGTCGGCCCGCCATGTGCGCGTACGCGTCCACCCTGACGACCACGCCCTCGTGCAGGAAGGCGCCGGCAACGAGCTGCAGGCCCGGGAAGCCCAGTTGATTCCCGACCCCGAAGTGCCACGCGGCGGCGTCAAGGTCGACGCCGATGTCGCCAGCGTCGATGCCACCATCGCGACGCGCTGGCAGCAGGCCGTCTCGGCCATCGGCCAGCAGTCGATCTGGGAAGACCGCCGTGGCGCGGACGACGAATGAGCTCCGCTCGAACCGACCGCTGGCAACGCTACCTGGGTGACCTCGAGACGCTGGCCGCCAATGCCGCGCCGCTGGAATGCCAGGGCAAGCTGGTACGCGTCGCCGGCCTGGTGCTGGAAGCCACGGGCATCAAGGTGCCGATGGGTTCGGTCTGCCGCATCCAGATGCCCAGCAGCGGCAACAACCCGCGCCGCGGCTCGGCGCCGGTGAATGCCGAGGTCGTCGGCTTCTCGGGGGACCGCGCCTATCTGATGCCCACCGACGAGGTCCAGGGCCTGTCCAGCGGCGCCTCGGTCGTGCCGCGCCACCTGCCGCCGCTGGCGCCCCAGCTGGGCCAGCCTCTGCATCCCTGGCGCCGCGGCGAGGACCGCGGCCTGCACCTGCCCATGGGCGACGGCCTGCTGGGCCGCGTCGTCGACCCCCACGGCCACCCGCTGGACCGCGGCGGCGAGCTGACCAACATCCATAACGAGCCCATGGTGCGGCGCCCCATCAATGCGATGGATCGCGACCCGGTGCGCACGCCTCTCGATACCGGCGTGCGCGCCATCAACGCCATGCTGACCGTCGGCCGCGGCCAGCGCCTCGGGCTGTTTGCCGGCACCGGCGTCGGCAAGTCGGTGCTGCTGGGCATGATGGCCCGCTACACGCAAGCCGACGTCATCGTCGTCGGACTGATCGGCGAACGCGGCCGCGAGGTCAAGGAATTCATCGAGGACATCCTCGGCGACGAGGGTCGCCAGCGCAGCGTCGTCGTCGCGGCACCCGCTGACGCGCCGCCGCTGATGCGCATGCAGGGCGCCCACTACGCCACCGCGATCGCGGAATATTTCCGCGACCAGGGCCGCCACGTGCTGCTGCTGATGGACTCGCTGACCCGCTACGCCATGGCCCAGCGTGAAATTGCTCTCGCCATCGGCGAGCCGCCGGCCACCAAGGGCTATCCGCCCAGCTGCTTCGCCAAGCTGCCCCAGCTGGTGGAGCGCAGCGGCAACGGCCTGCCGGGTGAGGGATCCATCACGGCCTTCTACACGGTACTGACCGAGGGCGACGATCCCCAGGACCCCATCGCCGATGCGGCGCGCGGCATCCTGGACGGCCACATCGTGCTGTCACGCGAGCTTGCCGAGGCCGGCCACTACCCGGCCATCGACATCGAGCGCTCCATTTCCCGGGTGATGACCAGTGTTGCACCCCAAAACCAGGTCGATTCCGCGCGTCGATTCCGCCAGCTTCTGGCGAAATACAACAAGGCCCGCGACCTGATCCAGCTCGGTGCCTATGCCCCGGGCGCCGACCCCGAGCTGGACCTGGCCGTTCGCCTGCATGCCGACATGACGCGGCTGCTGCAGCAGGACATGCACAGCCCGGCACTTCTTCACGCCAGCGTCAGCCAATTGCAGGCCGTGGTCCAAGGCGCCTAAACCTCCGGGTGGCGCCCGCCGATATCGAATGAGCGCCGGCCCGCGGGTCTGGCGCTGCGCTGGAGAAGTTGAATGAGTGCAAACGCAAAAGACACGCTGGCCCTGCTGCTGGAACGCGCCGAGAACGAGCGCGATGCCGCCGCACAGGCCCTGCATGCCGCCAGCAACCAGGCGCAGGCCGCGCGCGCCCAGCACGGCGAGCTGGCCGGCTATCGCCAGGACTACCAGCAACGCTGGACACAGAGCTTCGCCCAGGCCACGACCATGGACATCGTCGGCTGCTACCAGAGCTTCGGACGGCGCATCGACCAGGCCGTCGACACCCAGGGCCACGTCGCCAATCACGCCGACCAGCGCCAGCAGCGTGCCCGAGAGGCCCTCGGCCAGGCCGAGATGCGCGTCGCCGCGCTGCGCCAGCTGATCGCGCGCCGCCAGGCCGAAGCCGACAAGGTCGCCCAGCGCCGCGAGCAGAGCGCCGCCGACGAATTCGCCGCGCGCGCCCATCTGCGTCGCATGGCCCACGCCTGAGGAGCCGGACACCATGCTCAGCAGCGCCCAATCCGTCACGCCCAAGCCGGCCGCCATGCCGCCGGCCGTCCAGGCGCCTCAGACCGCTCTGCCCGGCTCCGGCAGCGCCGGCGGTCCGAGCTTTGCGCAATTCCTGAACGACCAGCCCCTCCAGCCGCCGGCCCATCCCGACCCCGTGCCCAGCGAGCCTGACACGGCCGCCCAGGCCAAGGCCGCACCGGCCCCGGCGCCCAACACGGCGTCGACGCGCCGCAAGGACGGCAACGCCACTTCGGCCAAGCCGGCCGCACCAGCGCCAGCCCCCGACGCCAAGGACGCCGGCAAGGCCCCTGCCAAGGACGCCAAGGCGACCGAGGCCAGCCAGGACAGCACCGAAACCGACGACGCCAAGGCCGCCGGCGACAAGGACCCGGAGACCTCGGGCCTGAACGAATTCACCCAGCTCATCGGCATGGCCGTGCCGCCGCAGACCACCACGCCCCAGCCCGTCACGCCAGGCCTGCCGGGTGCCGCGGATGCCGCCAACGAGTCCGGCGTCAAGGGTGCTCGGGCTGCCCGCGCCGGCCGTGTCGCGACCGACGAGGCCACCACCGACACCAAGCCCCGCGGCGACGCCGGCGACACCGGCGCTGCCGTGACCAGCGAACAGCAGCGGCCCGCTGACACGCATGCGCGCGCCACCGACGCGCCCCGCGCCAAAGGCATCGAGCTCGCCGCCGACAAGGCCACGGCTGCTCAAGGCGCCGCCAGCGAAGCGCTGAAGACTGCCACGGCCGCGCCCGGCGAAGCCGCTCCGCGCATGGCCGGCTCGGTCGATGCCGCCGCACCCAATTTTTCCGCCCTGCTGGCCCAGGCCATGCCCACCGCGGCGGCGGCGACCGACACCTCTTCGGTGACGGCGACCGGCCAGGTGCATGCCGCCGTGCAGAGCAATGCCTTCGCGTCCGAGCTCGGCGCCCGCGTCAGCCTGCTGGCGGTTGACGGCGTGCAGCAGGCCGAGCTGCAGCTCAACCCGGCCGACATGGGCCCAGTGGCCGTGCAGATCGTCGTCGACGGCTCGCAGGCCCAGGTGTCCTTCCACGCCGCCCAGGCTGACACCCGCCAGGCCCTGGAGCAAAGCCTGCCCGACCTGGCCGCGGCGCTGCAGAGCCAAGGCCTGACGCTGTCCGGTGGCGGTGTGTTCCAGCAGGCCCAGCAAGGTTCCAAGGGTGGCGAGGCGGAAGCCGGCAACGGCTCCGACGGCCGCGGTTCGCGCACAAATACCGGTGGCGGGCGCGTCGCCGCCAGCGCCACGGCAGCTCCCATTCGCCGCAGCGTCGGCCTGCTCGACACATTTGCCTGAAGCTGTAGCGGAAATAGCCACGCCTCACTCAAGCTAATCGACGCTTGGCCGGCGGGTCCGAGGTCAATAATCGAGCGCATGGGCCCATTGCCCGCAGTGGGCAAGGCCCGTTCAAGGAGTTCACATGGCGACTGCGCCGGCTGCCGAAGCCGCTGCACCCAAGGGGGGCGGCAGCAAGAAGCTCATCATCATCATTGCCGCCGTGCTCGTGCTGGTGCTGGTGGGCGGTGGCGCGGCCGTCATGTTGCTGAAGAAGAAGCCGCCCGCCGAAGATGGCGAGGACGGCGCCGAGACCACCGAGGCCCCGGCCAAGGCCAAGGCCCACGCCAAGAGCGACCACCCGCCCACCTTCGTGCCGCTGGACCCCTTCACGGTCAACCTGGCCGACAAGGACGTGGACCGTTTCGCCCAGGTCGGCGTGACGCTGCAGGTCGACGACCCCAAGTTCGCCGACCAGATCAAGGCCTACATGCCCGCCATCCGCAGCAATGTGCTGATGGTGCTGGCGCACAAGACGGCCGCCGAGTTGCTGACCCGCGAGGGCAAGGAAAAGCTCGCCAAGGACATCATGCGCGAGTCGGTGCGCCCCATGGGCATCGAGCTTGATGACGAAGAGGACGACCCCGCGGCCGCCAGCGACGCACCCAAGAAAAAGAAGAAGAAAAAGGCCCACGTGGAAAGCCCCGTGTCGCAGGTCCTGTTCTCCAACTTCATCGTGCAGTAAGCCGGATCGGCCATGAATCAGCAGATCCTTTCCCAAGACGAAGTCGATGCACTGCTCCAGGGCATCACCGGCGAGAGCCAGAAGCTCGAGGCCGAAGAGGAGCAGGTAGGCGGCATACGCGAGTACAACCTCGCCAGCCAGGAACGCATCGTTCGTGGGCGCATGCCCACGATGGAAATCATCAACGAGCGGTTCGCGCGCAATATCCGCGTCGGCCTGTTCAACTTCATCCGCAAGAGCCCGGAAGTCGCCATCGGCGGCATCAAGGTGCAGAAGTACAGCGCCTTCCTGCGCGAGATCGTCGTCCCGACCAACTTCAACATCGTCTCGGTCAAGCCGCTGCGCGGCAGCGGGCTGATCGTCTGCGACCCGACGCTGGTGTTCGCCGTCATCGACTCCCTGTTCGGCGGCATCGGCAAGTTCCACGCCCGCATCGAGGGCCGTGACTTCTCGCCCACCGAGCAGCGCGTCATCACCCGCATCGTCGAGGTCATCCTCGCCGAATACCACAAGGCCTGGAAGGGCATCTATCCGCTCGAGCTGGAATACCAGCGTTCGGAGATGCAGCCCCAGTTCGCCACCATCGCCACGCCCAGCGAGATCGTCGTGTCGACGTCCTTCACGCTGGAGATCGGCGAGACCAGCGGCACCATCTATTTCTGCATTCCCTACTCGACGCTGGAGCCCATCCGCGACGTGCTGTATTCCACGACCGTCGGCGACTCCTCCGAGCCCGACCGGCGCTGGATCAACCTCCTGAAGACGCAGATCCAGGCCGCCGAGGTGGAACTGGTGGCCGAGCTGGGCACCGCGCCGGCCACGGTGGAGCAGCTGCTGGCCTTCAAGCCGGGCGACTTCATCGAGCTGGACCTGGAACCCCAGATCCAGACCAAGGTGGACGGGGTGCCCGTCTTCGACTGCCACTACGGCACGTCCAATGGTCGCTACGCCCTGAAGATCGACAAGATGCTGACTGGCTCCCAGGAGAGCTGGTTGGGAGCCAAACATGAGTCCTGATTCACCCAGCCAAGAAGAACAAGACGCGATGGCGGCCGAATGGGCCGCGGCGCTGGCCGAGGCCGCGCCCGCCCCATCCGTCGCGACCGAAGTCGTCGCCGAGGTGCCGGAGCAGGTCTCCACGCCCAGCTTCGCCAACTTCACGCCGACCACCGGCGCGGGTCCGGGCAACGACATCAACATGATCCTGGACATCCCCGTCCAGCTGACGGTGGAACTCGGCCGCACCCGCATCCCGATCAAGAACATCCTGCAACTTGCCCAGGGCTCGGTCGTGGAACTGGACGCCCTGGCCGGCGAACCCATGGACGTGCTGGTCAACGGCTATCTGATCGCCCAGGGCGAAGTGGTGGTCGTGAATGACAAGTTCGGTATCCGGCTGACGGACATCGTCACGCCGTCGGAGCGCATGCGCCGCCTCTCAAAGGCTGCCTGAACCGGCGCCGCTGGCGCAGTCTTTGGACAACCAAGGGTTTGCCGGGCCATTTAGGGGGTTCGGCAGCTCAAGTCCGTCCGCAGAATGCCGAGGCATGAATGCTTCCGGCCTGCTCCCCTTTCTGTGGTTCCTCGCCATCGTCGCGCTGATCCCGGTCGCGCTGTGGCTGCTCAAGCGCACGCCCCTGGGCGGCGCGGCGGCGGCCGGCGTGCTGCGCGTCGTGGCCCAGCTGCCCACGGCCCCCAACCAACGCCTCCTCGTCGTCGAGGTCGGCCAGGGCGAGGACCGCCGCTGGCTGGTGCTGGGCGCCACCGCCCAGAACATCACGACGCTGCATGTGATGCCGCCGCAGGCCGAGCCCGTGGCAGCTGCAAGCTTTGCCAAGCTGCTGAGCAAGGAGCGCCAAGATGCGTCTTAAGCCCCTGCTTGGCGCCACGTTGCTGCTCGCTGCCGGCGCCGCCTTCGCCCAGCAGAACCAGACCCCGCCAGCCTCCCTGCCCCTGCTGATCGGCCAGGGCGCGGGCGGCAGCTATTCGGTGCCCATCCAGACCCTGCTGTTCTTCACGGCCCTGGGTTTCCTGCCTGCGGTCATCCTGATGATGACGGCCTTCACGCGCATCGCCATCGTGCTGAGCCTGATGCGCCAGGCCCTGGGCACGCAATCGGCGCCGCCCAACCAGGTCATCGTCGGCCTGTCGCTGTTCCTGACCTTCTTCGTCATGAGCCCGACGCTGGACAAGGTCTATGCCGACGCCTGGCAGCCCTACAGCGCCGGCACCATCCAGTTCGACGAGGCCCTGAAGCGCGCCGAAGTGCCGATGCGCGGCTTCATGCTCAAGCAGACCCGCCAGGCCGACGTGGCCCTGTTCTCGCGCCTGGCCAAGCTGGACGCCAGCGTCAAGCCCGAGGAAGTGCCTTTCAAGGTGCTGGTGCCGGCCTTCGTGACCAGCGAGCTGAAAAGCGCCTTCCAGATCGCCTTCCTGATCTTCATCCCCTTCCTCGTCATCGACATGATCGTGGCGAGCGTGCTGATGAGCCTGGGCATGATGATGCTGTCGCCCGTGCTCGTCGCCCTGCCCTTCAAGCTGATGCTGTTCGTATTGGCTGATGGCTGGAATCTTCTTCTTGGCTCTCTCGCAGCCAGCTTTGTGACTTGATCAGTTGGGGACAGAGCAGCCGGCGAGTACGCCGTCAGGTCCGTCCCGCAAAGAAAACAACCCATGGACGCCCAACAAGTCTTCACCTTCGGCCAGCAAGGCCTCTACATGATGATGCTGGTGGCCGCACCCATCCTCATCGTCGTGCTGCTGGTCGGCGTCGTCATCAGCGTGATCCAGGCAGCCACGCAGATCAACGAGGCGACGCTGTCCTTCGTGCCCAAGGTCGTCGCCGCCATCCTGACCCTCGCCATCGCCGGGCCTTGGATGATGACGACGCTGGTGGAGTACATCCAGCGCACGCTGATGACGATTCCTCAGGTTGTCGGCTGAATGTTCTCGGTCACCGAAGCCCAGCTGCTGGCGTGGTTGAACCCGCTGCTCTGGCCCTTCATCCGCACGCTGGCCCTGTTCGCCGGTATGCCGACCTTCAGCCAGCGCAACGTGCCGCTGCGGCTGCGCATCGGCCTGTCCCTCTTCATCGCCGTGGCGGCCCAGCCCTCGCTGCCGGAGATGCCGGTCACGCCGCTCGACTCCCTGCCCGGCCTGACCCTGCTGGTGGCCCAGCAGCTGCTGATCGGCTTGGCCATGGGCTTCGCGGTGCGCATCGTGTTCGCGGCGCTGGAATTCGCCGGTGAAGTCATCGGCCTGCAGATGGGCCTGAATTTCGCCGGCTTCTTCGACCCCGGCACCGGCGCCCAGGGCACGGCCAGCGCGCGCTTCTTCGGCAGCATGGTGGCCTTCCTCTTCATCGCCATCAACGGCCACCTGCTGCTGATCAATGCGCTGATCCAGAGCTTCCACTCCTTTCCGGTCGGCACCGAGCCCTTCGCCTTCCTGCGCGTGGCGATGCCCCAGCAGTGGGGGGCCGAGATCTTCAGCATCGGCCTGTGGATCGCGCTGCCGCTGATCACGATGCTGATGTTCGTCAACCTCGTGCTCGGCGTGATCTCGCGCGTCGCGCCCCAGATCGGCGTCTTTTCCGTCGGCTTCCCGCTGACCATCAGCATCGGCCTGATCGGCATGGTGGCCACACTGCCGCTGATGCAGACGCCTTTTACCGTGGCGCTGGAGAGGTTGCTGGCGGCGTTCAGCTAGCGGCCTGCTGATGCGGGGATCAGCTGGCGTTCGGCTCCGCCAGCGAAGGCGAACGTGGCCGCGGCTGCTGCGCCGCCTTTCCTCGCGAGGACTTCCCGAAGCTACCGGGGGGCTGAAAGCTTGCCGATGATGGCTTCGAAGAGGAGATTGCTCGCGGCCAGAATATCCTTGCGCGCGAGCCCGTGGTTCACCAGCGATAGCGCGCCCTGGGAGGCCGCCCAGACGACCCGCGCGGTGGCATCAACCGGCCCTTGCAGTCGACCCATGTCTACAAGCCTCTGGACACGGGACTGCATGAGCGCATAGGCATCGGCGACCAGCGCTGGCTCAGCGCGAACATGGTGTGCCAGCAGCGCATACAGCGCCGGACGCTTGAGCGCGAATTCAAGCGCGACATCCCATCCCTCACGCAACTGGTCCAGAAGGTCTGCCGACGCCGGTGACTGCAGCTTGCGTCGCATGAAATCGGACATCCCGCGGCGGATCAGAGCCCGCTCCATGCCGTCCTTGTCGCCGAAGTGGTGATAGAGCGTGGGCGCCTTGATGCCCGCAGCTTCGCAAACCGCGCGGGTCGTCAGTGCCCCAGGACCTTGCGCCTCAAGCAGCGCAGCAGCCGCGTCAAGAATCACCGTTTCGGTATCCATCCATGTCCTCGATCGCCCCATCGCTTGACGAGGACTATATCAACGATATACATTCCATATATCACTGATATACGGAGGTGCTCGATGTCTGTCACATGCCTTGTTACGGGCGGTTCTGGCTTCGTCGGCGGCAGGCTCATTGAGCGGCTTGTTGCGAAGGGGTGGAAAGTCAGGGCGCTTGCGCGCAGCGACGAAGCCGCGCGAATTGTAGGCAGCAGGGGTGCGCAACCCATGCGGGGTTCGCTCGACGACATCGCTGCGCTGACCCATGCCGCGATGGGCTGTGACGTGGTGTTCCACGTTGCGGCTCACTTCAAGCTATGGGGTGACCCAACCGAGTTCGAACGCACCAACGTTGACGGCACGTCTCGTCTGCTGAAGGCCGCAGCAACCGCGTCCGTCGGGCGCTTCATTCAGCTGGGTGCGGCTGCCGTCGTGATGGGCGACATGGAGCCCATGCTGAGGGTCAACGAAACACTGCCTCTGCAGGAGCGCTCCTGGGCGCCCTATAGCGCTTCAAAGGCGCGCAGCGAGGCATTGGTGATGAGCAGCAACAAGCCTGGCGTGTTCGAGACTGTCGTGGTGCGGCCGCCGATGATCTGGGGGGCGGGCATGCCGACACTGGATCACATGGTTGAAACGGTCAAGGCGGGCCAATTCCGCTGGGTCGGCGACGGGTCGCAGGCCATGTCGACGGCGCACGTGGACAACGTGTGCCAGGCCCTCGAACTGGCCGCGATCAAGGGCAAAGCGGGCGAGGCCTACTTCGTCAGCGACGACCAGGACAGCACGCTCAAGCAAGTGATTTCTGGATTGCTGGAAACGCGATCCATCAAGCCACCGCGTGCGTCTGCACCACTCCCCGTCGCTTGGGTGATGGCCAGCGTCATGGAGTGGGCATGGCGGACGTTCTCCCGCAAAGGCGAGCCCCCGATCACGCGGCAGATGCTCCGCCTCATCGGCCAACCTTTCACCTTGGACATCCGGAAGGCGCAACGCGAACTGGGCTACCGGCCTGAGGTGACGCGCGACCAGGGGCTGCGGTCCATGGTGACCGTCTGAGGTTGCTCTCCCTCCATGAGCCCGCCTGCATGGGGTGACATGGGCTCGACCTGAGCCGGCAGCCGCTCCGAGCGACGACGCCTTGCCCCCGCTCTCCCAACCGGAACCATTCATGCGCAAACTGCTCGCACTGACTGCCATCACCCTGCTCTTCGCGGGCCACCCTGTCCATGCGGCTGACGAAGCCCAGTCGCCGCTCGGCTTGTGGCGAACGATGGACGACAACACAGGCAAGCCGCGAGGCATCGTGCGCGTCTACGAGCAAGACGGGCGTTACTTCGCGCGCATCGAGCGCAGCCTCACACCGGGCGAAGAAGGACGCAAGTGCACGGCTTGCACCGATGAACGCAAGGACCAGCCCTTCATTGGCCTCGTGCTGATGCGCAATGTGAAGCTTGAGAAGGGCGAGTATTCCGGCGGCGACATCCTGGATCCCGACACCGGCTCCGTGTACCGATGCAACTTCAAGCTCGAAGACGGTGGCAAGACGCTGGTCGTCCGTGGCTTCATGGGCGTGTCCCTCTTCGGCAGGAGCCAGAAGTGGCTGCGCGAGGCGGGCTGATCGGGTCGGCGCTGGCCGGCATGGCGACGCTGCTGGGATTGCTGGGCTGCGCGACTCGCCACGACGGGCCGGCCACCGATCACTTCGACGGCCGTCATTTCCGCAATGCCGAAGCTCCGCCTGACGGCGCTTTCTGGGGCTTCCTGCGCTGGCAGCTCTTCGAGAAAGCAGCACCCTGGCCGCAGAGTGTGCGCACCCCTCAGGACCTTCCCCCCAGCCGCGTCGATGGCACCGAGATGCGCGTGTCCTATGTCGGCCATGCCACGGTCCTGATCCAGGTGGCAGGGGTCAACATCTTGACCGATCCTGTGTGGTCGCAGAGGGCGTCGCCCGTACCGTTCGCCGGCCCCAAGCGCGTGTCCCCACCAGGGGTCGCTTTCGAGAATCTGCCGCCGATAGACGTGGTGCTCGTATCTCACAATCACTATGACCATCTGGACGTCGACACCCTGGCCCGTCTATGGAAACGCGACCGACCGCTGATCGTCGCGCCGCTCGGGAACCTCGCCACGATGCGGACCATGGACAAGAAGCTCCAGGCGGTCGAGCTTGACTGGGGCGATTCGGTCGGCAAGGGACCCATCCGCGTGACCGCGGAGCCGCTGCAGCATTGGTCAGCGCGCGGGGCGATGGACCAGAATCTTTCGCTCTGGGCGGCGTTCGTTCTGGAAACGCCGGCCGGATCTGTCTACTTCGCGGGCGACACTGGCTACGGAAACGGTGAGCATTTCAAGATCGCGGCCCGCCGACATGGCCCCTTTCGGCTGGCGATCTTGCCCATTGGGGGCTATGAGCCTCGGTGGTTCGTGGGGTATGCACACATGAATCCTGAGGAGGCGGTGCAAGCCGCCCTCGACCTGCAGGCGAACAACGTCATGGGGCATCACTGGGCGACCTTCCGCTTGACGAACGAACCCCTTGAGGATCCGGGCCGGCGGTTCACAGACGCAGCGCATCGAGCAGGGTTGCGGCCGCACCGCTTCCAGGCGATGCGCCCTGGCCACGTCTGGCAGGTGCCGGATGATCAACGCGACCGCCAAGGAAGTTCGTGACTTGCCGATCACACCGGACAAAAGTGCTCGCGAGATTCTCTTTCGGCGTTGCTCGCGCCTCGCGCTGGAGCGCCGGCAAGCAACCGGCCCGCTGTCGGCGAGGGCTGCCAACCAAGCAGCCTGCCGCCGACTCCCCCAATGCAGACTCAGGCCTCGCGCAGCGCGGTCGTCACCGGCAGCGATGCCGCCCGCACCGCCGGGAACAGCCCGCCGACAAAGCCGATGGCCAGGGCCCATTTGATGCCCTCCCACAGCAGCTGAGGCGACACCGCCAGGTTGAAACTGAGCTTGCCGACCGAGCCGGCCGCCATCGTCGAGGCCTCGTAGCCGTTGAAGATCAGCCAGGCGATGCCGCCGCCGATGAGGCCCCCGACCAGGGCCAGCAGCGTCGTCTCCAGCATCACTGCGACGACGACGGGCAGGCCGCGGAAGCCGATGGCGCGCAGCGTCGCGATCTCGCGGGCGCGCGCCGCCACGGCCGCGAACATGGTGTTCAGCGCGCCGAAGACGGCGCCGACGGCCATGATGGAGCCGACCACGATGCCGATGATGCGCAACACCTTGGTCATCTGCTCGCTCTGCTTGGCGAAGAAGTCCAGCGTCGTGCTGGCCTTGACCTTGAGCTGCGGGTTGGCCTCGAGCGCATCGCCGAAGGCCTTGATGGCCGCCGGGTTCTCGAGCTTGACCGTCGCCGAGTTGCGGCCGCTGCCGCGCTTGTAGCTGTCGTTGACGACATTGGCATCGGCCCATAGCTCCGACTCCATCGCGTCGCCCGAGGCGAAGATGCCGACGATGGTCCAGGGCTGGTTGCCCAGCTTCAGCGTGGCACCGACCTTGAGCCCCGCGAACTGCCGCACCGCGCCCTTGCCGACGACGATCTCGCGCAGGCCCGGCTGGAAGATGCGGCCCTCGATGATCTTGGCATTGGGCCGCACTGCGAAGGCCGCCTCGCTGATGCCGCGCACCTGGGCGCTGCCCGACTCGTCGGCCTTGCCGCCCTTGATGGGCAGGTTGGCCGCCACCACGGTCTCGGCCGAGAGGATCGGTTCGCCCTTGGCGTTGCGGGCCACGCCCGGGGCCTGCTCGATCTGCACGATGTCCTCGCGGCTCAGCGAGGACGAGACCTCGTTGGCCGAGGCGCCGCGCATGACGATGGCCGTGTCCAGGCTGCCCGAGTTGCGCAGCGTCTGGCCATAGCCCTCGGCCATGGCCAGCAGGGCCACCAGCACGCCCACGACGCCGGCGATGCCGACGACGATGACGGCCGACGAACCCAGGCGCTGGGTCAGCGTGCTGATGCCCACCGACGCGACCGAACGGGTTTGCATGCCGGTGCGGAACAGGAACATCCACAGCGCCAGCAGCACGGCCAGCGCCAGGGCGCCGAACCAAGGCATGGCCACCCAGGCCACCAGCATGACGATGGTCAGAAGGACGAGGCCCAAATTTTTCAGGAATTTCATGTCATGCCCTCCCGGCGAGTGCATCGGTGATGTTGACGCGCATCGCTCTCAGGCCTGGCAGTGCGCCCACCGCCAGGCCGAAGAACAGGGCCAGGCCGATGCCGGTGATCCAGCTCGCGGCGCCCGCCGCCGGCAGATTGAGCGCGCCACCACTGCCGGCGCTCACGGCGGGGCCGATGACGCTGGCCAGCAGCAAGCCCACCGCACCACCCAGCAGCAACAGCAGCACCGACTCCGCCAGCACCATGGACAGCACACTCTCGCCCGAGAAGCCCAGGGTCTTGAGCACCGCAATCTCGCCGGTGCGCTCGCGCACGGCCTGCATCATGGTGTTGCCGGCCAGCAGCAGCAGCGTGAAGAACACCGCGCCCATGATGGAGGTGACGATGAGGTTGATGTCGGCCACCTGCTTCATCCAGCTGGACATGGCCGCCGCCTCGGTCTGGGTGCGGGTCTCGTGGTCGGAGTTGGCCGAGATCTCGTCGATGGCCTTGAGCACACGGTCGGCCTGGTTGACGTCCTTGACACGCGTCACATACCAGCCCACCTGCCCCTGGTTCCAGGGCGTCGTGTCGTCGAAGTATTTCCAGTTCAGCAAGAACATCTGGTCGTACCAGGCGCCGGACTTCTTGTCGGCCACATGGATGAGGCCGACGATCTTGAACGGCCAGTTCTGGCTGCCGTTCTTGTCCGGGAAGATGGTCGACTGCATGGGCACCTGGTCGCCGACCTTCCAGCCGAACTTGCGCGCCAGGCCCTCGCCGACGATGGCCCCATCCTTGGTCTCGGCGAAGGCCTTGCGTTGCTCGGCCGAGACTTCCATCTCCGGATAGACGTCCAGGTAGTTGGGCGACACGGCGAAGCTGAAGACCTGGTTCTCGGGCTTCTGGTAGGCGCCGCCGAACCAGTTGGCGAAGGCCACGTCCTTGACGCCGTCGATCTGCGAGATGCGACCCTGCAGCGACATCGGCAGCAGCTGGATGAAGCTGAGCTTGGAGCCCGTCTGCAGGCGTTGGGCACCGTTGGCGCTCTTGCCGGCCTGGTCGAAGCCGACACGCACCGCGTCCAGCAGACCGAACAGCAGGAAGGCCGTGATGATGGACACCAGGGTCAGGAAGGTCCGCCCCTTGCGCCTGAACAGCGCGGCCCAGATCAGGTGGAGGTATTTCATGCCAGCCTCCGCAGAGCCGCCTCAAGGAGGCTGGACGCCCTCTCGGGGGGCAGCGAACAAAGTGAGCGTGGGGGCATCATTTGCTCTCCTTACGCGGTGGCTTCGGTCACCAGCGTGCCCTTGTCCAGATGCAGGGTGTGGCTGGCCCGGGCGGCGGCGCGCGGGTCGTGGGTGACCATGACGATGGTTTTGCCATGCTCGCGGTTGAGCGCCTGCAGCAGGGTCAGCACGTCCTCGGCGGACTGGCGGTCCAGGTCGCCGGTGGGTTCGTCGCAGACCAGCAGCGTCGGGTCGGACACGATGGCCCGGGCGATGGAGACGCGCTGCTGCTGGCCGCCCGACAGCTCGGTGGGCTTGTGCGAGGCGCGGTCGGCCAGGCCGACGAGCTGCAGCGCGATGGCCGCCCGTTTCCTGCGCTCGCCCGCCGACAGCTTGGTCAGCAGCAGCGGCAGCTCGACGTTCTTCTGCGCCGACAGCGTGGGCATCAGGTTGTAGAACTGGAAGACGAAACCGACCCGCGAGGCGCGCCATTTGGCCAGGGCCGCGCCGGAGAGCTTGTCGATGCGCTCGCCGCCCACGCTGATGGCGCCGCCCGTGGGCGCGTCCAGGCCGCCCATGAGGTTGAGCAGCGTCGTCTTGCCGGAACCCGACGGGCCCATCAGCGCCAGGAAGTCGCCCTGTTGCACATCGAGGTTGATGCTGTGCAGCACCTCGACCTTCTGCTTGCCGCGGGTGTAGACCTTGGACAGATCGCGGACTTCGATCAAAGCGCTCATGCTCATTCCTTGCTTGCGATGGTTGAACCCTGCTTCAGCTCGGCCGGGGGCGACACGACGACGGTCTCACCCGCCTTCAGGCCCGAGGTGACGAGCTTGAACTTGCCGACGTCGCCACCGAGCTTGACGGCTCGCTGCTCGACGCGGTTTTCCTGCACGACGAAGACGACATCGGCGCCATTGCGCTGGGCCAGCGCGTCCGGCGGCAGCAGCACGCCGGGCACGGGCGCCGCTTCGGCCTTGGGCTTGGTGGCCAGAAAGCTGACGCGCACGCCCATGTCGGGCACGACGCGGTCGTCCTTCTTCTCCATCGCCACGCGCACCTTGACGGTGGCCTTGCCGCGGTCGGCGCTGGGGATGACGGCGACGACATGGGCCGGGATCTTCCAGTCGGGGTAGGCGTCGAGCACGGCCTCGCAGGGCATGTCGGCCTTGACCTGGGCGATATAGGCCTCGTTGACGTCGACGTTCACTTCCAGCGAGTCCATGTCGACGATGGTGCCCACGCCGGTGCGGGTGAAGCCGCCGCCGGCGGACAGCGGCGAGATGATCTCGCCGACCTGGGCCGCGCGCGCCGTGACGACGCCGTCGAACGGTGCGCGCACGACGGCGTAGTCGAAGTTGACGCGCGCCTGGCGGGCCTGGGCCTGGGCGGCCTCGATCTGGCGCTGCGACGCTTCCAGCTGGGCGCTGACGGTCTTCACCGCCGTGGCAGCCTGTTCGCGGGACTGGCGCGTCGTCATGCCGCTGGCGTTCAGCTCGGCCTGACGCTTCTCGTCGGCCCGGGCCTGGTCGAGCTGGGCGCGCAGCTGGCCCTGGTTGGCTTCGGCGGTGCGGACCTGGGCCTCGGCGGCCGCCAGGCCGGCCTTTAGCCCGGTGTCGTCCAGCCGGGCCAGGATCTGGCCCTTCTTGACCTTGAAGCCCTCATCGATGAGGACCTCGGTCAGGGTGCCGGTGATCTGGGCCGAAACGGTGGCCATGCGGCGCGCCGTCACATAGCCCGTGGCCTGCAGCACGGCGTCGGCGGCCGGCCCCTGGCCGTTGGCGCGCACGCTGGCCGTCTGCACGGCAACGGGCTTGTTGCCCGCCAGGAACCACCAGGCCGCGCCGCCGCCCAAGGCCAGCACGACGACAGCGGCCCCCAGGCCCCAAACCCACTTCGGCGGTCCGCCGCCCTCGTGGTCCTCGCGGTGCGCACCGTCGATGCGCAGTTCCTTCAGCAATCCGGTATCGATGACGCGCTCCCGAAAGTTGTCGCCTGCAGGTGAATCGGGGCGGATTGTGCACAGACAGCGCTGACAGTCGACAGGGCTTTCGATGAACGGCGACCGGCGCTGGCGAATCGACAGCCAGCGGGGATGAACGGTGGCCGCTTGAGACTAACGGACTTCCCGGGCCAGTTTCAGCACCGGCGCCGCCAGGCTGAGGCCGCGTTTGCGGGACTCGCCATGGTTGACGGCAAACGCCATGCCCTGGGGCTCGCTGATGAGGGCGATGCAGACGCCCGCCCGCATGGCCTCGGGGCTGGTGGCAATGACGAGGACGGGCGCATCGGCCACCGCGGCGATCCAGTGGCGCAGCGTGGCCGCGTCGGCATGGCCGAGCAGCAGCACCTGGCAGTCGCGCGCCGCATCGCGGGGCTCGCTCAGCGCCCTCACCTTCAACTGGGCCGTGCCCACCGGGCGGCTGGCCAGGGCCCGCACCGCCTCCAGCCCGGCGGGCTGCAGGCCGGCCGCGCACAGCGACAGCGTCGGGCTGTCGGCCACCGGGGCCGGCCATTGGGTGTACTGGGTCAGGCGCAGCACGAAGGCGGCGCGCAGCCTGTCCTCGTCCAGGCTGTCGGCCCGGACCAAGGCGGTTGCCGCGGCCAGCACCAGCGGCCAGAGCCGCGAGGATCTCAAGGCGCGTCTCCGCGCCAGGTCAGGCCGGTCTGCCAGCGCGTGCCCTGGCGCTGCACGGGCGCGCTGTAGCCTGTGCCGCTGGACTCGGCATAGGCCCGGCCGCCGACATTGTCGGCACCGATGAAGAAGTCCCAGCGCCGGCTGGGTTGCCACAGCAGATGAGCCCGGGTCTGGGCATAGCCGGGCAGGCGCTCGTCACCGAAGCGCGACTTGGTCGCCCAACCGCTGAGGGACAGGCGCAGCGTCGGCCCGGCCACGGGCATCTGCAGCATCCATTTCAAGGTCTGGCTGGGGCTGTAGGCCTGGTGGCTGCCGTCGGCGGCCCGGTTGCGCTGGCCCATCAAGCTGAGTTGCAGCTGCCAGCCCTCGCCCCAATGGCCGTCCAGGCCCAGCTCGGCGCCGCGCGAATGCGCCACCGGCATGTTGGCGAAGGGCTTGGCATCGCCGCGCTCGATGAAGTTGACGAGATGACTCGTGAACAGCGAGGCCTGCCAGGTCCAGGTGCCCCAGCCGCTGCCGGACAGGGGCGCCAGGGGGCCCTGCCAGGCCAGTTCGGTGGTGCGCAGCCGCTCCGGCCGCGGGGCTTCGGCACCGGCGCCCAGGTTGAGGGCCTGCTCGAAACGGTTGGGCGCCCGGAAGGCCGTGCCCCACATCAGCTTCAGGCTCTGTCCCGGTGCCGGCGACCAGACCCAGGCCGCGCGCGGATTCCAGCTCGAGTCGCCGCCATGCACGCCGTCCTGACGCAGGCCCAGCACCAGGCGCTGGCGCTCGGCCAGCCGCCATTCGTCCTGCACATAGAAGCCCAGGCGCTGGGACGCGAAGTTCTCGTCGCCGGGCGCCTCGCCGAGGTAGACGAAGCGAAAGCGCTGGATGGCATCGCGCTGCCAGTCCATGCCGAAGCTGGTGGTGTGGCTGTCGCCGCCGGGGCCGCCCCAGGCGCGCGCCAGGCGCAGTTCGGCCAGCCACCAGCGCCCCAGGGCCTCGAAGCGGCTGGTGCGCAAGTCGGCCTCGCTGTCGTCGGCCTGCTCGGAGCGGTAGCGCGACTGCTGCCAGGCCAGGCCCAGGTGCAGGTCCCAGTCGGCGGCGCGACCGTCCCAGCCGGCTTGGGCGAACTGCTCGCGCAGGGAGTTGACGCTGCCGGTGATGTCGCCCGACTTGGGCAGGAAGCTGTAGAGGCCACGTTCGCGCTGCACGCCGCCGACCCGCAGCGACAGGCCGCCGGCCCGGCCGCCGAGCAGCCAGCGCCGCGCGCGGTCCCATTCCAGCGGCTCCAGCTGGGCCCGGTATTCCTGCGGCTCGCCGAACATCAGCGGGGTGTGGGGCTCCTCGTCGCTGCTGAAGGCGGCCAGCCATTCGGCGCCGCTGTCCAGGCGCTGGGCATAGCTCAGCCGCGTGCTGACCTGGCCGCGCGGCGACAGCACCACATGGGCCTGGGGGCCGGCCAGGGTGTCGGCGCGCTGGGTGACGATGTTGACAACGCCCAGCAGCGCGTTGCCGCCGTACAGGGCCGAGCCCGGCCCGGGCGTGAACTCGACGCGCTCGATGAGGCTGACGTCGACGTAGAACTCGCGGTTGATCGGGCCGCCGTCGTAGAGGTTGTCGTTCAGCCGCAGGCCGTCGAGCAGGAAGAGCACGCGGCCGTTGAAGTCGCCCGGCGCCACGCCGCGCACGGCGACACGGGTGAACTCGTTGTCCTCGCGCACCTCCAGGCCGGGCATGCGGCGCAGCACGTCGGCGATGCTGCGCAGGCCCAGGCGCTCGATGTCCTGGCGGCTGACGACATGGGTGACGGCCGGCGCGAGGTCGGCGCTCTGGGCCTGGCGCGAGGCGGTGCTGACCGAGACGTCGGCCGCGGCGCCGCGGCGCTCGGTGCGCAACAGGTCTTCGAGTGAGGGAAGTTCGCCCGTCTGCGCCAGGGCGGGGGCGCCCAGCAGCAGCAGGGCGCTGAGTTCAAGGGCCCGCAGAAGGCGCGCGGCTCGCCCTGCGGTAAGTGTTCTTGCCGGCATGCTTGGCAGCGTACATGGCGGCATCGGCCGCGCACAGCAAGGACTCGGGGTCGGTTGCGTCATCAGGCACGAAAGCCAGGCCCACGGTGGCCCCGACGGGCTGGACCTGGCCCTGGACGACCAGGGGTTCGCGCACGCTGGCGATCAGCCGGCCCGCCAGCTGCTCGACGGATTCCGCCTCCGCCACGTCGGCCACCAGCAGCGCGAATTCGTCGCCACCGAGGCGGAACAGGGTGTCACTGGCGCGCAGCACGCTGCCCATGCGCCGGCTGACCTCGACCAGCACGCCGTCGCCCGCCGCATGGCCCAGGCTGTCGTTGACGAGCTTGAAGTTGTCCAGGTCGATGAAGAGCAGGGCCAGGCGTTGGCCGCCGGCATGTTGGGGATGGTGCAGGTCGACGAAGAGGCGCTCCAGCGTCAGCTCGAAGGCCAGGCGGTTGGGCAGGCCGGTCAGCGTGTCGCGGTGGGCCAGCTGCTGCATGGCACGGCCGGTCTGCTGTTCCTGCGCCAGCTGCTCGTTCATGTCCTCGTGCCAGACCTCGATGCGCCTGAGCATGCCGTTGAAGCGCTCGGCGAGGCGCCCGACCTCGTCGTTCTCGCGCACCGGGGCGCGCAGGCTGTAGTCCTGGCTGGTGGCGACGCGTTCCGCCAGCCGCGACAGCGCGATCAGCGGCGCCAGGGCGCGGCGCTGCGTCCAGCGCAGCAGCAGGCCGGCGCCGAGCAGGGACAGGGCCAGCACCAGGCCGGCTCCCGCAGCCAGGCGCAGCAGCGTCGCATTGAGGGCCTCGAAGGACTCGGCCCATGCCAGGTTGCCGATGCGCTCGCCATGCAGCTGCACCGGCACGACCAGGCGCAGGCCCTGCCAGTCGACCCGCAGGGGCGCGTCGCTCCAGGCGGCCGAGGCGGCTGCCTCGGGCCAGCTCACGAAGACCTCGCCGCCGGGCTGGCGCACCACCAGGCTCTCCAGACCCTCGCGGCGGCTGAAGGCGACCAGGGCGTCGCGCGTGGCGCGGTCGTCATGGAAGGCCAGGGCCGGCGCGACGTTTTCGGCCAGCAGCTGGGCCGATTGCTCGGCACTGCGGATCTGGGCTTCGCGCAGGCTGTGGTGCACCCAGGCCGACAGGGCCAGGGAACTCATCAGCATGGCCGCGCCCATGACGACAACGCTGAGCCGCGTCAGCCGCCTGACCAGCGACGGACGGCGGCGCGGGCGCGGGCCCTCAGCTGGCGACGAGTCCGTTGCGGATGGCATAGACCGTCAGTTCCGAGTTGTTGCTCAGGCCCAGTTTCTCCAGCACGCGGGCTCGGTAGACGCTGACGGTCTTGGGGCTGAGCATCAGCTCCTCGGCGATGTCGGACAGGCGCTTGCCCGAGGCGATCATGACCAGGGTCTGCAGCTCGCGGTCGGACAGCTTGTGGTGGGCCTGCTCGGTAACGGGCGCGGTCAGGCTCTCGACCAGCATCTGCGCGATCTCGGGCGTCACGTACTTGCGGCCCTGGGCCACGGTGCGCACGGCCTGCACCAGGGTGGCCGGGTCACCACCCTTGTTGACGTAGCCATAGGCCCCGGCCTTCAGCGCGCGGATGGCGTACTGGTCCTCGGGGTACATGGAGACGATCAGCGTGCGCACCGGGTTGCCCTCGTCCTTCAGCACATGCAGCACGTCCAGGCCCGAGCGGCCCGGCATGTTGATGTCCAGCACCAGCACGTCGCAGGGGTTGTCCTTGCCCAGGGTGTGCAGCAGGCCGCGCAGCTCGGTGTAGTCGCCGGCCTCGCCGACGACCTCGATGTCCTGGGCATCGGCCAGGGTGTCGCGGATGCCGCGGCGGATCAGGCCATGGTCGTCGCAGAGGATGACGCGGATCATGCGCGGCCCCAGATGGAGTTGCCGTCATCCTTGCCGAAGTCGGTGGCGTCGTCCAGCGCGTCGATGGCGTCCTGGGCCAGCGGCACGGTCAGGATGAGGCTGGTGCCGCCGCCCGGCGGGCTGGACAGGTCGACCCAGCCGCCCACCGTCGCGGCGCGCTCGTGCAGGCCGCGGATGCCGAAGCTGCGCTCCTTGGCGAGGTCATTGGCGCCCATGCCGCGGCCGTTGTCGCGGATCTCCAGCGTCAGCACGCCGGAGTCCTGGCTGAGGTCGATGTCGACCCGCGTCGCCAGCGCATGCTTGGACACATTGGTGAGGGCCTCCTGAGCGGTGCGGTAGGCCACCAGCGGCACGCCCGACGGCAGCTCCAGCCTCTCCTCGCCGATGCGCAGGCCGGCCTCGATGCCGGTGCGGCGCTCGAAGCGGGCCGTCATCCACTGCAAGGCCGCGACCAGGCCCTGTTCCAGGATGGCGGGGCGCAGGTTGTGCATGATGCGCTGGCTGGCCTCGATGGCGGCATTGACGGTCTCCAGCGCCGCGGCGACACGCTGGCGCACTTCGGGCTCCTGGGCGTGGCGGTCGATCCAGGCGAGGTCGAACTTCACGGCCGTCAGCGACCCGCCGACGTCGTCGTGGATCTCGCGTGCGATCGCCGCCCGCTCCATCTCGACGCTGGTCTGCAGGTGGCCGGCCAGCTGGTGCAGGCGCTGCTTGGACTTGACGAGCTCATGGTCGGCGGCGACCCGTGCCTTCTCGTTCTCGGCCGCGTCGATGGCATGCAGCAGGGCCGGCGCCAGGCGGTTCAGGTTGTTCTTCAGCAGGTAATCGGACGCGCCGTTGCGCATGGCGCCCACGGCCGTGTCCTCGCCGATCTCGCCCGAGACCAGGATGAAGGGCGTGAGCAATTGGCGTTCCTTCAACGCCTCCAGCACATCCAGGCCGGTGAAGCCGGGCAGGTTGTAGTCCGAGATGATGGCGTCCCAGGACAGCGGCAGCGCGGCCAGCACGGCGGGCAGCGCGTCCAGCCTTTGCATCTCGACCTTCAGCCCGGCCCGGTTGAGCTGGGCGAGGATGAGTTGATGGTCGAGTTCGGAGTCCTCGACATGCAGCACACGCAGGACCCGGGGCGCCTGCTCCACACCAGAAATCGTCATGGGGGCGCAGTATGCCGCCGCCTGCGGGATATGGCCCGGCGCCACACTCGGCGCGGGTCAGACCGGTAATACGGCTCGTTCTCGCGACATCTCAAGGTCGACAGTGGCGGAAAAAGGGGTGAACATGCCATGATGCATTCGCCCTGAGGGTATTCACAGGGCTTTGGGACAAGAAGCAGCATCCCCTCGCGGAGACACGATGCAGACAGAACCTTCCACCGCCGCTGATTTCGACGGAGCCGTGGCAGCCATGCCGCTGCTGGCGGCCGCGGAACTGCAGGATCACCTGATGACGGTGACCAACGACCTCGAGCGCCTGCAACGCCTGCTGGATGACGCCGGTGAAGCCCTGTCCAACCATTTCTACAGCGCCTCCAACCAGGCCATGTCCCTGCTCAGCGGCAGCGACGGCACCGCCGCCTCCGATGGCCTGAAGCAGATCATGCAGGACATCGCCGGTGCCATCACGGCGCTGCAGTTCCAGGACATGGCAACCCAGCTGATCGCCCACACCAGCCAGCGCCTGCGCAACTGTTCCGACCAACTGGCCCGCGACACCTTCGGCATGGACGACGAGGACGGCGCCGCCGTCGTCGAGATCGCGCCGCTGCGGCCCAACCCCGTTACACAGGACGAGATGGACGCCGGTTCCATCGAGCTCTTCTGAATCCCCCCGCCAATCTCAGCCCCCCAGGCAACAAGTCCCCTCGGAGAAAAACAGATGACCCACTCAATCCTTGCTGTCGACGACTCGGCCTCGATGCGCCAGATGGTGGCCTTCACGCTCAAGAACGCCGGCTTCAACGTGGTGGAAGCGGTGGACGGGCAGGACGCCTGGGAAAAATCCGGCCAGCGCGATTTCGACCTGGTGCTGACCGACCAGAACATGCCGCGCATGGATGGCATCAGCCTGACCAAGAAGCTGCGCGAGAACCCCAAGTTCAAGACCACGCCCATCCTGATCCTGACCACCGAGTCCAGCGACGCGATGAAGCAGGCGGGCCGCGCCGCCGGCGCCACCGGCTGGCTGGTCAAGCCCTTCGACCCGGCCAAGCTGATCGAGGTGATCGGCAAGGTCATTCGCTGAAGTCAGAGTTCCAGGGGAGCCAACCATGGGTGACATGACCTCAGAAGGCGCCAGCATCAGTGCCGGCATCGATCTCAGCCAGTTCTACCAGGTCTTCTTCGAGGAAGCCGGCGAGAACCTCGACAACATGGAGCAGCTGCTGCTCAATGTGAATGTCGAGGCGGCCGACGATGAAGAACTGAACGCCATCTTCCGCTGCGCCCACTCCATCAAGGGTGGCGCGGCAACCTTCGGCTTCAGCGACGTCGCCGAGCTGACCCACCAGATGGAGACGCTGCTGGACAAGCTGCGCCGCCACGAGCTGCAGCCCAATGCCGCCATGGTGGACGTGCTGCTGCAGTCCGGCGACGCGCTGCGCGCCCAGCTGGCCCGCCATCAGGGCTCGGGCGGCGACGTGTTCGACACGACCGACCTGCTGGTCAGCATCAAGAGCTTCGTGGAAGGTGGCGGCGCCCCGGCGCCCGCTGCCGCAGCGCCTGCGCCCAAGGCCGCCGCACCGGCACCTGCCGCTGCAGCGCCGGCCGCCGCGGTCAAGCCCGGCACGCGCCTGCTGGAGCTGCAGGTCGGCCCGCTGACCGACCTGACGCTGGCAGACAACCTGGTCGAGCTGTTCAAGGAAATCACCGACCTCGGCACCATCGAGCCGCTGGACGCCGGCCAGAGCTCCGACGGCATGCGCCGTTTCAAGGTGCTGACCAGCTCCACCGACAACGACCTGCTGGACCTCTTCACCTTCCACGTGGCCCGCGAGCAGGTCAAGCTGATGCCGCTAGGCACCGGCTTCGGCTTCTATGACGGCGCGCCGGGTGCGCCGCCGGCCGAAGCGCCGTCCTCGGACCCCGGCTATGGCTTCTTCGACGACGCTCCCGGCGTGCCTGCCGGTAGCGCCGTCGAAGCCGCAGCCCTGGCAGCGCCCGCACCGGCCGCCGCCATCGTGCCCACCCGTGCCGCCACGCCGGCCAAGACCGAGGGCAAGCCCGCGGCCATGGACCAGACGACGCTGCGGGTCTCCATCGAAAAGGTCGACCAGCTCATCAATCTCGTCGGCGAGCTCGTCATCACCCAGGCCATGCTGGCCCAGAACAGCCGCGAGCTCGATCCCGGCCTCTACCAGCAGCTGACCTCGGGCCTGGCCGACCTGGAACGCAACACGCGCGACCTGCAGGAATCGGTCATGTCGATCCGGATGATTCCGATGTCGACGGTCTTCAACCGCTTCCCGCGCATGCTGCGCGACCTGGCCGCCAAGCTGGGCAAGAAGGTCGAGTTGGTCACCCAGGGTGAAGCCACCGAACTGGACAAGAGCCTGGTCGAGAAGATCACCGACCCGCTGACCCACCTGGTGCGCAACAGCTGCGACCACGGCATCGAGATGCCGGAAGACCGCCTTGCGCGCGGCAAGCCCGAGCAGGGCACCATCACGCTGGTCGCCTCCCACCAGGGCGGCAGCATCGTCATCGAAGTGCGCGACGACGGCCGTGGCCTGAACCGCGAGAAGCTGATCAAGAAGGCCCGCGAGAAGGGCATCGACGCGCCGGACAGCATGACCGATACGGAATGCTGGGGCCTGATCTTCGCGCCGGGCTTCTCCACCGCCGAGCAGGTGACGGACGTGTCCGGCCGCGGCGTGGGCATGGACGTGGTCAAGAAGAACATCACCTCGCTGGGCGGCACGGTCGAGATCGACTCCGCCGAAGGCTACGGCATGAAGGTGTCGGTGCGCCTGCCGCTGACGCTGGCCATCATGGACGGCATGAGCGTGGGCGTCGGCGACGAGTGCTACATCCTGCCGCTGTCCTCCGTCGTCGAGTCCTTCCAGGTGCAGTCCGACACCATCAAGACGGTGGCGGGCTCCGGCCGCGTCGTCGAGGTGCGCGACGAGTACATGCCCGTCATCGAGCTGGAGCGCGTCTTCGACGTGCCGCGCTTCGACTTCGAGCACGTCAGCTCCATCATGGTCGTCGTGGAAGCCGAAGGCGGCCGCGTCGCCCTGCTGGTGGACGAACTGCTCGGCCAGCAGCAGGTCGTCGTCAAGAACCTCGAAGCCAACTACCGCAAGGTCAACGACGTGTCCGGCGCCACCATCATGGGCGACGGCCGCGTGGCACTGATCCTGGACGTCGGCAGCCTCGTGCGCCGCTCGCGCCACTAACCCGATCACACAACTAGGAGAGGTCTGCATGGAAGCCAGCAACGTGCCCGCCCTGCGCCAGCAGGGCGCCGTCAGCACCAAGGCCCACGGCCCCAAGAGCGGTGAGTACCTGACCTTCCGCCTCGGCTCCGAGGAATACGGCATCGACATCCTGAAAGTTCAGGAGATCCGTTCCTACGAGCAGCCCACACGCATCGCGAATGCGCCGGACTTCATCAAGGGCGTCGTCAACCTGCGGGGCGTCATCGTCCCCATCGTCGACCTGCGCCTGAAGCTGCGCTGCCCCAGCGCCGAGTACAACAGCTTCACGGTCGTCATCGTGCTGAACGTGAAGAACCGCGTCGTCGGCGCCGTCGTCGACTCGGTCTCCGACGTGCTGGAACTGAGTCGCGACGCGATCAAGCCGGCTCCCGAGCTGAGCTCGGCGTCGGTGGACACCAGCTTCATCACCGGTATCGGCTCGGTCGCAGAACGCATGCTGATCCTGATGGACATCGAAGGCCTGATGAGCAGCGCCGAGATGGGCCTGATGGATGCGGCCATCGCCGCCTGATCGCCCGCCCTGCCCTGATTCCCGTTCGCGCCCCCTGCATTGAGGCGGGTTGGCGGAGCCTTGATTGCTTTGGCTACTGGAGATTCGCATGAGTCAGCCCATCAACTCCATTGCCCGCCAGGTCTCGCTGACCGGCGCCGTCGCGGTCGCCGCGGTGCTGCTGGTCGTCAGCCTCGTCGTTGGCGCCCTGCTCAAGCGCTCGTCCAATCAGCAGGTGCAGACCTGGGTGGGCGACAAGGCCGCCACCCTCGTCGACGCGATGCAGGCCATGGACGAAGTGGCCGCCAAGCAGGCGCAGAGCAGCTTCGGCTCCTTCCGCCAGGACTTTGGCCCCAGCTTCACGCTGGACGAGGCCACCGGTGACCTGCGTGACTGGGGCCCCAAGCTCAACGGCAACTTCACCCAGGTCGACAAGTTCGCGGCCGTCAACGGCGGCGTGGCCACCGTCTTCGCGCTCAAGGGCGATGACTTCGAGCGCATCACCACCTCGCTGAAGAACGACAAGGGCGAGCGGGCCATGGGCACCTTGCTGGGCAAGCAGCACCCGGCCTACGCGAACGTCTCGGCCGGCAAGCCCTACACGGGCCGTGCGCTGCTGTTCGGGCGCGCCTACATGACGCACTACGAGCCCATCAAGAACGACGCCGGCAAGGTGGTGGGCATACTGTTCGTCGGTTTCGACCTCGACGCCTTCGGGCAGGCCATGGACCGCATGGCAGGCAGCGCCAAGTTCTTCGATCACGGCGGCACCTACATCGTCGCCGTGCCCAGCGACCCGTCCAAGGCCCAGTTCGCCGCGCACCCGTCGGCCAAGGGCAAGCTGCTGTCCAGCGTGGCGCCGGGCTTCGAGAAGACGCTGGCCGAGCAGAAGGAAAGCGCCGTCGTCTTCGACGATGCGCCCGACGTGCTGGGCAACGGCCTCTCTGACAACTTCGCCATCGCGCGCAAGAGCGAGAAGACCGGCTACTGGGTCATCGCCCAGGTCTCGCGCGGCGAGGCCTCGGCCGCCGGCCGCTCCACGCTGTGGTTCTTCTGGGGCGCGCTGGCGCTCACCACCGTGGGCCTGGGCTTCGGCCTGATGTGGATGATGCGCCGCTGGGTCGCCCAGCCCCTGGCCTCGCTGCAGAAGGCCGTGGGCGCCATCGCGGACGGCGACCTCAGCCAGTCGGTCAGCAGCAGCCGCAACGACGAGATCGGTTCGCTGATCCAGGACACCGAGAGCATGCGCCAGCGCCTGGCCTCCACCATCGGCACGGTGCGCAATTCGGTCGACAGCATCGGCACGGCCAGCACCGAGATCGCCACCGGCAACCTCGACCTCAGCCAGCGCACCGAGCAGACGGCCAGCAATCTGCAGAACGCGGCTTCGTCCATGAGCGAGCTGACCGGCACGGTGCGCCAGACGGCCGATTCGGCCCGCACGGCCAACCAGCTCGTGCATTCCGCCGTGTCGGCCGCAACCCGCGGCGGCGAAGTGGTCGGCCAGGTCGTCACGACCATGGACGAGATCAACGCCGCCAGCAAGAAGATCAGCGACATCATCGGCACCATCGATGGCATCGCCTTCCAGACCAATATCCTGGCCCTGAACGCCGCGGTGGAAGCCGCGCGTGCCGGCGAGCAGGGCCGCGGCTTTGCCGTGGTGGCTGGCGAGGTGCGATCGCTGGCCGGCCGCAGCGCCGAAGCGGCCAAGCAGATCAAGGCCCTGATCGGCAACAGCGTCGAACGCGTCGAGAACGGCGCCCGCCTGGTGCAGACGGCCGGCACGACCATGGGCGAGATCGTCTCCAGCGTGCAGCGCGTGCAGGACATCATCGGCGAGATCAGCTCCGCCGCCACCGAGCAGAGCGAAGGCATCGCCTCGGTCAACACCTCGGTCGTGCAGCTGGACCAGATGACGCAGCAGAACGCTGCCCTGGTCGAGGAATCCGCGGCCGCCGCCGAGAGCCTGAAGGAACAGGCGCAGCGCCTGGTCGAAGCCGTGGCGGTGTTCCGCGTGGCCGGCAGCGAGCCGCAGCGCCGCGCCAGCGCGCCGGCGCCGGTCCACAAGCCGGCGCCAGCGCCGGCCAAGGCCCAGGCACCCGCCAAGGCAGCCGCTCCCAAGGCTGCGGCGCCCAAGGCCGCTGCTCCCAAGCCTGCCGTCAAGCCCGCAGCTCCCGTCGCCGCACCCCGCCCTGCCCCGGCGCCGGCACCGGCGAGCGAGGAAGGCGACTGGGAAACCTTCTGAGCTGACGCCCTGATGCCCTGACGCCCGCCTAGGGCGTCATCGCCTTGAGGGCGCCGACCGCCACCGCGCGGACGGCCTTGTCGGCCTCGGCGTCTTCGCTGGCATTGCTGGTGACCAGCACGGCGTCCTCGCTGTCCGGCTTCAGCACGATGAGGGCGAACCAAGCCCCGTTGCTGCCGGTGTGGGCGAGGTGGCGGGCGGTCACGCCGGCCATGCTGCCCTGCGCCCGCCAACCGAGGGCGAACTTGCCGCCTACACGTGCCGGCTGGTGCAGCAGGCGGTAGGTCTCGGCCTTCAGCAACTTGCCACGACCCTGCTCGCCGGCCATCTGGTCGACCGCGAACCGGGACCAATCTTCCAGCGACATATGGATGCCACCGGCCGGGGCAATGACGGCGGGGTTGTCCGCCTCCACGCCTTCGACGGGCGCCCCCGCCTTGTGCCCCAGGGGCTGGCCGCGATGCGTGGCACCGAACCCCGCGCTGCGCAGGCCCAGCGGCTCGAACAGCTCGCGCTGCATCAAGGCCTCGTAGGACAGGCCGGTGGCGCGCTCGGCGGCCAGGCCAGCGATCAGCACGCCCGAGTTCGAGTAGCCGTCGCCAGCACCGCGCGCAAAAGCCGGAGCTTGCGCCAGCGCGATGCGCGCAAAGGCCAGGCGCTGCTCGTGCAAGGGGCGCTTGTCCTTGTAGAAGACGGTCATCCAGGATTCGTCGATGTCCGCTTGCAGGCCAGCCTGGTGGGCGAGCAGATCGCGCAGCGTGACGTCACGGTAGGCGGCCTGCATGTCGACGGCCAGCTCGGGCAGCAATTGACTCAAAGGCGCCTCCCAGGACAACACGCCGCGCTCCACCAGGCGCGCCACCATCGTGGCCGTCATGGCCTTGCCGTTGGAGCCGAGGTGCCAGACATCGTCACGTTGAACTGGCACGACCTCGCCTTTGGCGCGCAGGCCGGCGACCGCCAGCTCCGTCACCTGGCCATGGCGTATCAACACGGCGCCCATGGCTGGCACCTTGCTGCCGTCGACGCTGGCCTGGAGCCGGGCCTGCAGACCGAGGCTGGGCGCTGCGTTGGCTGCTGACGCGGCGGCCTGCGGCGCATCGGCTGCGAAGGCAGTCAGAGCTGCGAACGGGGCAGCGCAGACAGCCAGGGCGATCGTGCAAATTCTGTTTTTCATCTCGGTGGTTCTTCTGTTTTGGACACACCGATCCCGCAGCGCGACGGGGCGTGGCAGGACCGCCCTCCAGGGGTATGGGGAAGGTTGGAGGGCCACCGCAGTGTTGTCACAGCCCTTGCTGGCTGCCAGCGCTTGCCGACGAACTGCACGATCGTCGGTATGGTCGGCGCACCCACCAAAGAAAAGGCCCGCGATGCGCGGGCCTTGTTCATTCAGGGGCGAAAGCGTCAGACGCGCTCAGCCACCCAACCCGCCACGCTGTTCAGCGCCGCGGCCACGCCGGCCGGCTGGGTACCACCCGCCATGGCCAGGTCGGGCTTGCCGCCACCCTTGCCGCCGACCTGCTGGGCGACGAAGTTGACCAGCTCGCCGGCCTTGACCTTGCCAATGCTGTCGGCGGTCACGCCGGCCGCCAGCTGGACCTTGTCGCCGTCGACGGCCGCCAGCACGATGGCCGCCGTCTTCAGCTTGTCCTTGAGCTTGTCCATGGTCTCGCGCAGGGTCTTGGCGTCGGCGCCTTCGAGCCTGGCGGCCAGCACCTTCAGGCCCTTCACGTCCACAGCTTGGGCCAGCAGTTCATCGCCCTGGGCGGACGCCAGCTTGCTCTTGGCAGCCGTCAGCTCCTTCTCCAGCGCCTTGATCTGGTCCAGCACCGCATGCAGGCGGGCGCCCAGCTCGTGCGGCGAGGTCTTCAGCGTCATGGCGGCGCCCTGCACTGTCGTCTCGAGCGACTGCAGATAGGCCAGGGCGTTGTCGCCGGTGACGGCCTCGACGCGGCGGATACCGGCCGCAACGCCCGATTCGGCCACGATCTTGAACAGGCCGATGTCGCCCGTCGCCTTCACGTGGGTACCGCCGCAGAGCTCCTTCGAGCTGCCGATGCTCAGCACGCGCACCGTCTCGCCGTACTTCTCGCCGAACAGCATCATCGCGCCGGACTTCTGCGCGTCGTCCAGGGCCATGACCTGGGCGCTCGCGCCGGCGTTGGCCAGGATCTCGGCGTTGACGAGGGCCTCCACTTCGCGGATCTCTTCGGCCGTCATCGGCGCGTTGTGGGCGAAGTCGAAGCGGGTGCGTTCGGCATTCACCAGCGAGCCCTTCTGCTGCACATGGGCGCCCAGCACTTCGCGCAGGGCCTTGTGCATCAGGTGGGTGGCGCTGTGGTTGCGCACGGTCTTGGCGCGGCGCTCGGCGTCGACACGGGCGACGAAGACGTCACCGACCTTGACCGAACCTTCGACGACCTGACCATGGTGGCCGAACACATCGGCCTGGATCTTCAGCGTGTCGGCCACGACGACGCGCGTCGTGCCGTTGCGCAGCTCGCCGGCATCGCCAACCTGGCCACCGCTCTCGGCGTAGAAGGGGGTGTGGTCCAGCACGACGACGGCGTCGTCACCGGCCTGGGCCTCGGCGACCTGGGCGCCGTCAACGTAGATCGCGGTGACCTTGGCTGTTTCGCAGACCAGATGCTCGTAGCCGTGGAACTCGGTCGGCGCGCCACTGTAGGCCAGGCCCTGGGCCATCTTGAACTTGCCGGCGGCGCGGGCGCGGTTCTTCTGCTCTTCCAGCAGCTCGTTGAAGCGGGCCTCGTCCACCGTCACGCCGCGCTCGCGGCAGACGTCGGCGGTAAGGTCGACCGGGAAGCCATAGGTGTCGTGCAGCTTGAAGGCGGTGTCGCCGTCGACGTTGCCGCCCTTGGCGAGCGCGCCTTCCAGGATTTCCATGCCGGTGGCGATGGTCTGGAAGAAGCGCTCTTCCTCCTGCTTCAGCACGTCGGTCACGCGGGCCTGGGCCTGGCGCAGCTCGGGATAGGCGTCGCCCATCTCGGCGGACAGGGCCGCCACCAGCTTGTGGAAGAAAGGCGTGCGGGCGCCCAGCTTGTAGCCGTGGCGGATGGCGCGGCGGGCAATGCGGCGCAGCACATAGCCGCGGCCGGCGTTGCCGGGGATGACGCCATCGACGATGGTGAAGGAGCAGGCGCGGATGTGGTCGGCAATGACCTTCAGCGACGGGCTCGTGGCATCGCAGTCGCCACCACCGGCCGCGTCGACGGCCGACTTGGCAGCCGCGAGCAGGTTCACGAAGGTGTCGATCTCGTAGTTGCTGTGCACATGCTGCAGCACCGCGGCGAGGCGCTCCAGGCCCATACCCGTGTCCACCGACGGCTTGGGCAACTTGTGCATGACGCCGTCTTCAGTCCGGTTGAACTGCATGAAGACGTTGTTCCAGATCTCGATGTAGCGGTCGCCGTCCTGCTCGGCCGAGCCCGGGGGGCCGCCGGCCACGTCGGGGCCGTGGTCGTAGAAGATCTCGGTGCAGGGGCCGCAGGGGCCGGTGTCGCCCATCATCCAGAAGTTGTCGGACATGTAGCGCGCACCCTTGTTGTCGCCGATGCGCACGATGCGCTCGGCGGGCACGCCCACCACCTTGTTCCAGATCTCGTAGGCCTCGTCGTCCTCTTCGTAGACCGTGACCCAGAGCTTGTCCTTGGGCAGGCCGAAGTTGACCGTCAGCAGCTCCCAGGCATATTGAATGGCGTCATGCTTGAAGTAGTCGCCGAACGAGAAGTTGCCCAGCATCTCGAAGAAGGTGTGGTGCCGCGCGGTGTAGCCCACGTTGTCCAGGTCGTTGTGCTTGCCGCCGGCGCGGATGCACTTCTGGCTGGTCGTGGCACGCGTGTAGGCGCGCTTGTCGAAGCCCAGGAAGACGTCCTTGAACTGGTTCATGCCCGCGTTGGTGAACAGCAGCGTCGGGTCGTCGCCCGGCACCACCGGGCTGGAGGCGACGATCTGGTGGCCTTTCGACTCGAAGAACTTCAGAAAGGTCTGGCGGATCTCGGCGGCTTTCATCCCGGGGGCTTCCTGGAAAAGGTCTGTGACAAGGAGGGGCGATTGTAGAGAGGGGGCTTTGCATCCCGCGGGTAGAGTGCTCCTCAATTCGATTGGAGAACCTAGATGGACGCGAATTCGCCGCTGGAGGCGCTTGAAAACCCCGGATTGCTGCGCACCCAGGCGCTGATCAACGGTGAATGGGTGGGCGCCGGCACCACGTTCGCCGTCAACGACCCGGCCACCGGCCGCGAGCTGGCCCAGGTGCCCAATCTGGGCCGCGCCGAGGCCGAAAGCGCCATCGCCGCCGCTGCCAACGCGCTGAATGCCTGGCGCGCCAAGCCGGCCAAGGAGCGCGCCGCCGTGCTGGTGCGCTGGCAGCAGCTGCTGGTCAAGCATGCCGACGACCTGGCCCGGCTGATGACGGCCGAACAGGGCAAGCCGCTGGCCGAGGCGCGCGGCGAAGTGGTCTATGGCGCGAGCTTCCTCGACTGGTTTGCGGAGGAAGGCAAGCGCGTCTACGGCGAGACCATCCCGACGACCGACCCCAGCAAGCGCTATCTGGTCATCAAGCAGGCCGTGGGCGTCTGCGCGGCCATCACGCCGTGGAACTTCCCGCTGGCCATGATCACCCGCAAGGTCGCGCCGGCCCTGGCGGCCGGCTGCACCGTCATCATCAAGCCGGCCGAAGCCACGCCGCTGACGGCCCTGGCCGCCGCCGAGCTGGCCCAGCAGGCCGGCATGCCGGCCGGCGTGCTGAACGTGCTGACGGCCGACTCCCAGCAGTCCATCGAGATCGGCCAGGTGCTGTGCGAGAGCGACGTGGTGCGCCACCTGTCCTTCACCGGCTCCACCGAGGTCGGCCGCATCCTGATGAAGCAGTGCGCGCCGTCCATCAAGAAGCTCAGCCTGGAGCTGGGCGGCAATGCGCCCTTCATCGTCTTCGACGACGCCGACCTCGACTCGGCCGTGGAAGGCGCCATCGCCAGCAAATACCGCAACGCCGGCCAGACCTGCGTCTGCGCCAACCGCATCTATGTGCAGGCCGGGGTCTACGACGCCTTCCTGGAGAAGTTCGCCGCCAAGGTCGGCGCGCTGAAGACGGGCAATGGGTTCGAGGCCGGCATCAATGTCGGGCCGCTGATCGACGCCGCCGCGCTGCAGAAGGTCGAGACCCATGTGGCCGACGCCATCGCCCTGGGCGCCAAGCTGCTGACCGGCGGCAAGCGCCTGGAGACGGCGGGCGGCAACTTCTTCGAACCGACGCTGCTGGCCGACGCGACACCGCAAATGCTGTGCTCGCGCGAGGAGACCTTCGGCCCGGTGGCGCCCGTCTTCAAGTTCCAGGCGGAGGAAGACGCGATCCGCCTGGCCAACGCCACCGAGTTCGGCCTGGCCAGCTATTTCTACAGCCGCGACATCGGCCGCATCTTCCGCGTCGGCGAGGCGCTGGAGTACGGCATGGTGGGCATCAACACTGGCCTGATCTCGACGGCCGAGGTGCCCTTCGGCGGCGTCAAGCAGTCGGGCCTGGGCCGCGAGGGCGGCCGCCAGGGCATCGAGGACTATGTCGAGGTGAAGTACCTCTGCCTGGGCGACATCCAGAAGTAGCACCTGCAGCCGCAATGAAGAAGGGGCCCTTTTGGGGCCCCTTTGCTTTGGGCAGGACCGATAAGGCGGTCCTGCTTTTCTTGCTCTGTTTTTAGAACTCGTACTTGGCGGTCAGCTGCATGGCCCACTGCGATTCGCCGCGGGTCTGCTTGGTCGTGTAGTCGCCCGGATCGTTGACGGCGTAGACCATCTTGCCGGTCGAAGGATCGATACCGGCGTAGTTGATCCAGCGGCGGGTGGCGCCACCGGTGCCGAAGCCGACTTCGTCGATACGGCCCCAACGCTTGTTGATCAGGTTGCCGAAGTTCAGGATGTCCAGCGTCAGCGTGCCCTTGTTGTTGCCGAAGAAGCCGGGGACTTCCTGGCTGACACGCACGTCGAAGCTGTTCACGAAAGGCGAGAACGAGGCGTTGCGGCCGACGACCTTGCCCTTGGAGTTGCGCAGACCCGGGTTGGCATCCACGATGGACCAGAACTTGGCTTCCGCGGTGGCCGAGGTCTGGGCCGTGAAGGCGTCGATCTGGGCTTGCGTCGTCATCGTCGAGCCGGTGTTGGACGAGCGGAAGATGACTTCGCCGGAGCCCGGGCCCTTCGGGATGTACAGCAGGTCGTTGCCGGCAACGCCGTCGCCGTTGACGTCGTTGTTGAACGTCCAGCTGTAGGCGTGGCCGGTGCGGCCTTCGTAGAACATGCCGAAGGTCGTCTTGTACTTGCCGAAGAAGGCCTTGGCCCAGTTCACGTTACCCGTGAAGCGGTTGCGGATCAGCGTGGCCGAGTTGGCCGCCACTTCCTCGTTCGGGTTGAAGACGGCGCGGTTCAGCCAGCCGGAGTTGGCGGTCGACGAGGTCAGGCCGCTGACTTCCGTCGCGCGGGTGTAGGTGTAGGCCACGCCCCAGCCCAGGCCCGTACGGTTGGGGCTGTTCAGCGACAGGGTCAGCACGTCGCCGTCGCCCTTGCTGCTGTTCTTCAACACGGTGACGTTGTTGAAGTTGGGGTTGTTCAGGGACTTGACCAGGCGACCGCAGTTGCTGGGGCTGCTGTCATTGCCACCCGCGTAGCACAGCGGGCTGCGGCCGGCGGCGTTGTAGTACATCTCGCGGCCATCGACCGGCGACGTGGACGTCACGGGGCCGAGGTTCAGGTAGTTGTAGTACAGGCCCTTGTCGACTTCCGTGTGCAGCCACTCGGCGCCGGCCACGAGGCCGTACCAGGGCAGTTCCTTGTCGACGGCGAGGTTCATCTTCCAGACCGTCGGCTGCTTCACGCCAGGGGCGACGAAGTCGACGTTGGCGGCCGGCGGCGTGCCTGCCACGGCGGGCTGCGAGGCCGGATTGGCCGAGAACTGGATGGCCGAGCAGGGGGTCGAGCCACCGCCGCAGCTGAAGTTGGCCGTCGTGACGCCGGTGTTCTGATAGGGGTTGGTCAGCCAGACCGAGGCCGAGGAACCCATGAACAGGCCGAAGCCACCGCGCAGCTGGGTCTTGAGCTTGTCGGCCGGGTCGAACTGGTAGTTGAAGCCGAAGCGCGGCTGGACGATCTTCTGGCCGTCCAGCGTGTAGCTGTTGTCGTAGCCGAAGCCACCCGCCTGGCGGCCGTTGGCACCGATGGTGGTCGGGGCCGAGGCGGTCGCGTTGAACTTGGGCTTGTCATTGACGTCCATCGTGTCGACGCGCACGCCGGCCACGATGTTCAGCGCCTTGCTGATCTTCCAGGTGTCCTGGACGAACAGGCCGATGTTGGCGATGGTCCAGTTGGCGGCACCGTCTTGCAGCGTGTTGCCGGCCAGCGGCTGCTGCACGTTGTAGGACGTCGGCACACCGGCGTTCCACAGCGCGATCGGGTCGCTGCCGCTGAAGGTGTAGACACCCCGGGTGTTCTGCAGGAAGGCGTTGAAGATCTGGTTGCGCTCGAGGTCGGCGCCGGCCTTGATCTCGTGCTTGTCCAGGAACAGGTTGCCCGCGAAGAAGCCGTTGAAGGTCTTGGTGTGCAGGCTGTTGAAGTGGCGGCTCTGCTCGGTACCGAAGGTCAGCGTGCGATTGCCGGTGGCCGTGCCGGCCGGCGCAGCCGTCGTCCAGGTCAGGCCGACCTGGGGCAGGTTGCTGTTGTTGATCGGGTCGCTCTTGTAGTCGCGCTGCGAGACCTTCAGCTCGGTCGAGAAGTTGTCCGTCCAGTCGCCGAACCACTGGCCGACGACGGTCTCCAGCGTCTTGGCCTGGGTGTACCAGTCGGACGACAGCGACAGCTGGTTGGCGGTGAAGTTCGGGAAGATCGGGTTGCTTTCCTCGGACTTCGTGTAGCGGACGTTGACCTTGTGGTTGTCGCTGACGTTCCAGTCCAGCTTCAGCAGCGTGTCCTTGGCGACGAGCTCCACACCCTTGGGCGTCGACATGCTGCCGATGTCCATGTTGTATTTGCTCTTGGCCAGGTCGATGGCCGACTGGATCTGGGCCTGGGTCAGGCCGACGTTGACGCTGTCGGTGCCGATCGGGCCGAAGGCCGGCACGGAGCGGCTGCTGCGCAGCTCTTCGTAGCCGGCGAAGAAGAACAGCTTGTCCTTGATGATCGGGCCGCCGGCCGTGAAGCCGTACATCTTTTCGTAGAAGCCCGGGGTGCGGAAGGTGACGTTGCGGACGCGGTCATAGCGGTCGCCGGTCAGCTTCTCATCGCGGTAGACGTAATAGACGCTGCCGGTGAACTCGTTGGTACCGGACTTGGTCACGGCGTTGATGTTGGCGCCGGTGTAGCCCTGCTGCGTCACGTCGTAGTTGGAGACGTTGACCTGCACGGCCTGGATGGCGTCGATGGAGATCGGCTGCTTCAGCGTCGGCAGGCCGTTCAGTTCCAGACCGAAGGTGTCGTTGACCTTCACGCCGTCGATGGTGACGGTGTTGAAGCGGCCGTTCTGGCCGGCGACGGTGATTTCGCCGTTGCCCTTGTCGGACTGGGCGACGCGCGGGTCGTTGCGGGCGTAGTCCTGCAGGCTGCGCGAGATCGAGGCGTAGGCGGCGAGTTCCTGCTTGCCGATGCTGGTGCCGGCGCCCATGGCGCTGCCGTCGAACTTGGCGGCACCGCCCGACGAACTGCCCGTCAGCACGACGGTCTCGAGCACATTGGAGCCGCGGATGCGGATCTCGAGGTTCAGGGTCTCGGCCAGGGCCAGGTAGATGTCGTTCTGGACTTCGCGGTCACCGCCCTTGACGGCCGTGACGGTGTAGGGGCCACCGACGCGCAGACCGCGAGCCGAGAAGCGGCCGTCGCCGTCGGTCGTCAGCGTGTTGGTGGAGCCCGACTCCTTGTGCACGATGGTGACGGTGGCGCCACCCATCGGCTTGCCATCGGCGCCGATCACCTGGCCGCCAATGGCGGCCGTCGTGTTCTGTGCCATCGCGGGCGCGGCGGCCACGATGGCCACAGCGGCGCACAGCGCCGACAGCGGGAATCCAGACCCAAACCTGTTGCTCATCCCAATCACTCCTGTTGTGCGCGCGGCAGCCCGCGGCTGATGTGTCGAAAGTGGTCACGCAAGCGTCATGAAGCGCTCGCTGCGGTTGCGTTTCCCGCCGCCCAAAGAGGGCACGGCCGCTACGGTGGCGGAATTGTCATGACTTTCTGTGACAGAACTTTACGGGTAAGTCAGAAGTCGCCCGTTTTAGACCTCACGCCCTGGGGAAAGGCACTGCGGCAGTGCGTCGCGCGGCCGCTACATTGGCCTGTTTTCACCCGTGCCAGCAAGGATTTCTCCCAGAAGACCTGGAGCAAATGCACCGACTTGGTGCGATTTTCGATCAATGTAAACCTCGCAACCACCGGTCCGCCCTGTCGCATAACCGCGACAAACTTGCGCAACAAAGCCACTTCTAAGATCGCCGGCTTCTTCAAGCCCCACCTGCCATGGCCCTCCCCCACACCTTCCGCCTCGGCGCCGGCCTCGTGCTGGGCGCCGTGCTCGCCGGCTGCGCCACCCAGCAGCCCGCCGCCCCGACCGAGCTGACGCTGCTGTCGATCAACGACTTCCACGGCAATATCCAGCCGTCGGACCCGACGCCGCTGATGCCCCGCCTTGCCGACGCCACCGGTGCGGTCAAGGCCCAGCCCGCCGGCGGTGCCGCCTATCTGGCGACGGCCCTGGCCGCGCTGAAGGCCAAGAACCCGGACGCCCTGGTCGTCGCCGGCGGCGACCTGATCGGCGCGTCGCCGCTGATCTCCAACCTGCTGCGCGACGAGCCGACGCTGACGGCCATGTCCCAGCTCGGCATCACCGCCAGCGCCCTGGGCAACCACGAGCTGGACGCCGGCCTGCCCGAATTGCTGCGCCAGGCCCGCGGCGAATGCGCCCCCAGCGGCTGCCTGTGGCCCAACTACAAGGGTCCCGGCTTCCCCTACCTGGGCGCCAACGTGCTGGACGCCGCCACCGGCAAGCCCCTGCTGCCCACCCACGTGCTGAAGCAGGCCGGCACGCTGAAGGTCGCCATCGCCGGCGTCGCGACGCTGGAAACCCCGCATGTCATCGTCGCCCGGGCCATCCAGGGCATCCGCTTCGCCGACGAAGCCGACACGTTGAACGCCCTGGTGCCGCAGTTGAAGGCAGAAGGCGCCCAGGTGCTGGTGGCTGTCATGCACGAGGGCGGTGTGCAAGGCCCCGGCGCCGGCGCCAACGACCCCAGCTACGCCTGCCCGACGCTGACCGGCCGCGTGCAGGACATCGCGAAGCGCCTGGACCCCGCCTACGCCATCATCGTCGGCGGCCACACCCACCAGGCCTACACCTGCAAGATCGACGGCCGCCTCGTCGTGCAGGCTGGCAGCTATGGGGGCTGGATCACCGAAAGCCATCTGAAGTTCGACGCCGCGGGCAAGGTCATCGACGCCCAGGCCGTCAACCATCCGGTGCTGCAGTCGGCCTATGCCCCCAACCCGGCCCTGGCCGCCCTGGTGGCCCAGGCCGCCGCGCTGACCGAGGCCGCCCGCAACAAGCCGGTCACGACGCTGCCCCAGGGCGCCACGCGCTATCCCAAGGAGCCTTACGGCGACGCCGCCCTGGGCAATCTGATCGCTGACAGCCAGCTCGCCTTCGCCCGCAAGCAGGGCCCGGCGGACGTCGCCTTCATGAACCCCGGCGGCATCCGCGCCGAGCTGGTCGTCAAGCCCGGCCGGCCGACGACGATGAGCGACCTGCTGGCCATCCAGCCCTTCGGCAACGACATCGTCGCCGTCACGCTGACCGGCCAGCAACTGCTCGACATCCTGCAGCGCCAGCTGCCCAAGGCCGACGCCGCGCCACGCATGCTGCAGCCCTCGTCCACGCTGCGCTACCGCTACCGCGTGGGCGCCGACGGCGTGGCCCAGCTGGTCGATCCGCGCATCAACGGCGAGCCCGTGGACCCGGCCCGCAACTACCGCGTGATCATCAACAACTTCCTGTCCGAAGGCGGCGACGCCCAGGCCGGTTTCAAGCACGGCCGCGACCGCGCCGTGCTGGGCACCGACATCGACGCCCTCGTCGAATTGCTGCGCGACACCCCCGACGCGCTGGCCAAGGCCGCCCCCGGACGCATCACCCGCGAGTGACGACGCCGCCCCCAGGACGGCGCCCTAGGGCAAACCTGTAACTTCTTGTAGCGACCCGGCCCCGGCGGCCCGGCAGGCCAGTCCTAGACTCGAAGCGCCCGGCATCACGCCGGGCAGCAGCGGCTCGGGGGAGTGATGGCGTGGGACAAGCAAGCTGGCGGTGACGCCCAGCCTCGGGCCGGTCCAGCGGACGCGGGCCCTTCGAGCAGCACGCCCAGCCCGCTGATCCGCGAGGTCATCGCCCATCTGCCCTGCGGCCTGGCCGTCTTCGACGCCGACCGCCGCCTGCTCGTGCACAACGCCGAGTTCGAGCGCCTGCTGCATGTGCCCGCCTCCCTGTTCGAAGAGCCGCCGCTGCGCTTCGACGACCTGATCCAGTTCTTCGCCGCGCGCGGCGACTACGGCCAGGGCGAACAGGCCCGCTCAGCGGTCGACGCCGCCCTCGCCCTGGGCCGCGACCAGCGCGCCAACCGGCTCGAGACCTATCGCACCGGCGACCGCCTCATCGAGGCCCGCACCGCGCCCCTCCCCGACGGCGGCCTGGTGCTGACGGTCCTCGACCTGACGCCGCAAGCCCAGGCACGGCTCGCCGCCGAGCGCGCCTCCCAGGCCAAGACGCGCTTCCTGGCCAACATGAGCCACGAGATCCGCACGCCGATGAACGCCGTGCTCGGCATGCTGCGCCTGCTGCAGAAGACGCCGCTGGACGCCCGCCAGCGCGACTACGCCGTCAAGAGCGAAGGCGCCGCCCGCGGCCTGCTGGGCCTGCTCAACGACATCCTCGACTTCTCCAAGATCGAGGCCGGCCACCTCGGCCTGGATCCCCATCCCACCCGCCTGGACGAACTGCTGCGCGACCTGTCGGTCATCCTGGCCGCCAATGTCGACAAGCGCGAGCTCGAGCTCATCTTCGACCTCGACCCCGCCCTGCCTCCCGTCATCGTGGCCGACGCGCTGCGCCTGCAGCAGGTCCTCATCAACCTGGCCGGCAACGCCATCAAGTTCACCCAGGCTGGCGAGGTCGTGCTGCGCATTGCGCGCGCCTCGCAGAGCGCCAGCAGCGTGGTGCTGGATTTCAGCGTGCGTGACACCGGCATCGGCATCTCGGCCGAGCAGCAGCAGCGCATCTTCACCGGCTTCACCCAGGCCGAGGCTTCCACGGCGCGGCGCTTCGGCGGCACCGGCCTGGGCCTGGCCATCAGCCGCCGCCTGGTGCGGCTGATGGGCGGCGACATCCACGTCGACAGCCGCCCCGGCCACGGCAGCCGCTTCAGCTTCACGCTGAGCTTCCCCCTGCCCGCCGAGGAAACCGCGCCAACGGTGCGCCAGGCCCTGCAGGTCCTGGTCATCGATGACCACCCGGAGGCCCGCCGCGTGCTGGGCGTCCTGGCTGAATCCCTCGGCTGGACGCCGCGTCTCGCCAGCGGCGGCGCCGAGGCCCTGCAGCTGATCGAAGCCGGTACGCCGGAGGTCGTGCTGCTCGACTGGGTCATGCCCGGCATGGACGGCTGGCAGACCGCCGTGCGCCTGCGCCAGCGCCTGGGGTCCGAGCCGTTGATCCTGATGGTCACCAGCCATGACCGTGAACGCCTGGCCCAGCGCAGCGCCGCCGAGCAGGCCCTGCTCGACGGCTTCCTCGTCAAGCCCGTCACCGCGGCCATGCTGAGCCAGGCTGTCGCCAGCGCCATGCAGGCCCGCCGCGGCGATGGCGAGCCGCCCGAGCCCGCGCCGCAGCGGCTGGCCGGCCTGCATCTCCTCGTCGTCGAGGACAACCCCGGCAACCAGCAGGTCACGCGCGAACTGCTCGAGCTTGAAGGCGCCCAGATCAGCCTCGCCGGCGACGGCCAGCAAGCCCTGACCCTGCTGGCCCAGACGCGTGGACGGCGCGGCTTCGATGCCGTGCTGATGGACGTGCAGATGCCGGTCATGGACGGCACGACGGCGACGCGGTTGATCCGCCGCCAGCTCGGCCTGACCCTGCCCATCATCGCGATGACGGCCGGTGCCCTGGACGCCGAGCGCCAGGCCTGCCTGGAGGCCGGCATGGACGAGCACATCGGCAAGCCCTTCGACCCCGACATCCTCGTCGCCGTGCTCAGGCGGCGCTGCGACGCGGCGCCCGCCGGGCCCAAGGCCGCCGCCGCCGATCTGCCGCCCGCGGTGCTGGCCGACGCCGGCCGCTCCGGCATCGCGCTGGCCGAAGCACTGGCACGCATGTCGGGCCGCGTGGAACTCTTCGAGCGCACCCTGGGCGCCCTGCACGAGCAGGACCGCAAGCTCGCCCAGGCCCTGGCCGAAGGCGGCCGCGCGGCCACGCGCGGGCTGCACGGCTACCGGGGTCTGGCCGCCATGCTGGGCGCCGGCGAACTCGCGGCGCTGGCCGCCGAAGGCGAGCATGCCGTGGAACCCGACGAAGACTGGCGCCGCCGCTTCCTCGAACGCCGCCAGGCCGACCTTGCCGCCCTGGACCGCCTCGCCGCCGACCTGCAGGCCCGCCAGGGCTTGCACGACGTCCACGCCGAACTGGATCGCCCCGGTCCGCCGGGCAGCCTGTCCCACGGCCTCAACCGGCTGGCCGAACTGCTGGACGGCGCCGACCTCGAGGCCCTGGACGTCCACCGGGGCCTGCGCGCACGGCTGCCGAACGAAGCCGATGAAGACACCGCGGCCGCGCTGGATGCGGCCATGGACGCCCTGGACTTCGGCACCGCGCTGACGCTGTGCCGCCGCCTGCGCACGACGCTGGAGGCCCGAACATGATGCAGATCTCCCTGCCCGACCGGGCCCCGCTGATGCCTGGCCACGCCCCTCCCGGTCGGCGGCCGCGACTGCTGATCGTCGACGACCAGCCCGTCAACATCCAGGCCCTGCATCGCGTCTTCTCGGCCGACTGCCAGGTGCTGATGGCCACCGACGGCGCCCGCGCCCTGCAGCTCTGCCGCGACCGCCAACCCGACCTGGTGCTGCTGGACGTGCAGATGCCCGGCATGGATGGCCACCAGCTCTGCGCCGAATTGAAGGCCGACCCGCTGCTGCGCTCCATCGCCGTCATCTTCGTGACCGCCCAGGATCAGCCGGAGGACGAGACGCGCGCCCTGGACGCCGGCGCGGCGGACTTCATCACCAAGCCCTTCAATCCAACCGTCGTGAGGGCGCGTGTGCGCACCCAGCTGACCCTGAAGGCGCAATCCGACCTGCTGCGCGAACTGGCTTTCGTGGACGGGCTGACCGGCGTGCACAACCGGCGGCATTTCGACGAGCGCTTCATTGCCGAGGCCCGGCGGGCCCAGCGCACGCGCTCGGCGATGGCGGTGGTGCTGGCCGATGTCGACCACTTCAAGCGCTACAACGATGCGCTCGGGCATCTGGCCGGGGACGACTGCCTGCGCCGGGTGGCGGGGGCGTTGCGGGCTTGCCTGAGGCGGCCGACGGATCTGCTGGCGCGCTATGGCGGCGAAGAGTTTGTCTGCCTGCTGCCCGATACCGACCTCGCAGGCGCCATCGGCGTGGCGCAGCTGATGGAGGACACGGTGAGGAATCTGTCGCTGCCGCATCCGGGGGTGGAAGGCTGCGTGACGATCAGCCTGGGCGTGGCGGCCAGCAACCAGGGTCAAGGGCTGGTGGAGGCGGCGGACAAGGCGCTGTATCTGGCGAAGGCGGCGGGAAGGGGGAGGGTGAGTTGGGTGGAGGGGTGATGAGTGAGGATGGGAATGCTCCAAATCGGTCGGACCGATTTGGAGGCCCTGGCGGGCGCGTGCCAGGGGCACGCCCAAGGACAGCCACTGGCTGTCCTTGACCGAACCGTGGGGCCTCATCCCAAGACCCCAATCCAAACAAAAACGGCCCGCGAGGGGCCGTTGTTGTTTGGAGCGGGTGATGGGAATCGAACCCACGTAGTCAGCTTGGGAAGCTGAAGTTCTACCATTGAACTACACCCGCCTGTGGCCGCGGAGTCTAACGCGAAGGCCGAACGCGAAAACCCGCGGCGGCTTGCTGGCGTCAGAACTTCGTGCGCAGGCCCAGAGCGAATTCAGTCTGGCTCGGTGCGCCGTTCGTTGCGCCGAATTTGTAGCCGTCCTTGAGCTTCAGGTAGTCCATCGCGACATACACCTCGGTGATCTTGTCGAAGTGGTAGTTCGCAGAGGAATACAGGGTTGAACGGCTGCCCGTCGCGGTGGCCGTCGCAGCTGAGGCGTTGGCGTAGGCGTTGAGGACATTGCCGCTGCCGTTGACGGCCGCATGGCTGGCCTTCATGTTCTGGTAGCCGAGCGCATAGTCGAACGGCCCGCCGCCGGGCGTCCACTTGGCGGACAGCGTGTACGCGTTGTCAGTGCGTTTGCCCAGCACACCTGCGGCACCCTGGTCTGCTGTGTAGTGGAAGACGCCGCTGTTCAGGCGCACGTCACCGATCTGCACGTTGCCACCGACCGAATAGGTCTTGTTGGTCAGCCCCGCGACGTTGGCGTTGGTGACGAACCCGGCAACGTTGAAGCTGCCGCCGGCGTAGGCCAAGGACACGGTCTCGGTACTACCCTTGGAGAAGTCTCCGGGGACCCCGCCGAACTGATATTGAGCGGCGGCCAGGAGGCCGTTGCTGAACGCTTTCTTCCAGGCCACGCCGTTGTTGATTCGAGTGCCGGTGGCACTGCCCGCGTAGAAGATCAGCTGCTTGAAGTTGTTGTTGTTGGAATAGCCACCCTCCTCGGTCGAGGGCGCGGCCGGCCCGTAGGGATCGCCGTAGATCGCCGACGAGGCGGGATCTCGCGCAATCGCGTTCTGCCGGCCCAGCGTGAGCTTGCCGAAATCCTTGCTCTCGATACCCACCCAGGCGTCGCGGTTGAACAGCACGTTGTCGGTGTCCATATTGCCGGTCTGACTCTCGAACTCGCTCTCCAGGCGGAAGATCACGTTCAGGCCGCTGTCGCCCATCTTGCGGGAGCCGACCACGCCCCAGCGATTGCCGCTGAACCAGGCCACGCGCGGCGACGTGACGCTGTGACCTGCGGCGTCGGCGTGATTGGTGTGCACATACGAGACGTCGATGAGGCCGTAGAGCGTCACGAACCCGTTGGCGGAGCCGATGCTCAAGCCCTCTCCGAACTTGTAGCCGCCTGGCATCGGCTTGCCATCGGCGGCGGCCGGAGCGGCAGCGGGCGCGGCTGCCGATTGTTGAACGGCGGCCAGCCTTTTCTCGAGCGCGTCGAGCCGCGCCTGCTGCGCGGCTGCAGCCTGCTTCTGCGCGGCGATCTCGGCCTTCAAGTCAGCCAAGTCATCGGCGAAAGCCGGGCTCGCATGGGCGAACGCGGCCAACACCGCCATGCACAGGACGGTCTTCTTCATGGGTCTGTCTCCTGGAGTTGTGGTCAAGGCGCCGTCTCGGGCGCTCCGGAACGAGGCGGATTGCCTGCGAACTGGCCGCATTGTTTTTTTCGCCACCTTTCGCGCCGCTTTACTCTGCAATGCGTCTTGGAAAACCCTGTGGCGGCGCGCCGACGGCTTCCTGCCAAATGCGCCCCTACGTTTCTCGCTCCCCGTGTCGCCCGCATGCGCCTGCTACTCGTCGAAGACAGCACCAAGCTGGCAGCATGGCTGGGCAAGTCGCTTCGACAGCATGGCTACGCCGTCGACGTCTGTGACGACGGCGCGGTCGCGGATTCGTTGCTGCGCACCGAGCACTACGACGCCATCGTTCTGGATCTGTCCCTGCCGTCGATGGACGGGTTGACGCTGCTGGAGCGGCTGCGCTCGCGAGGCAACGCCTCGCCCGTGGTGATCCTGACGGCTCGAGGCGACCTGGAGGACCGCGTTCGCGGCCTGAAACTCGGCGCGGACGACTACCTCGCCAAACCCTTTGCACTCGAGGAACTGGAAGCACGGCTGCAGGCCGTGATCCGGCGCGCCCACGGGCAGCCTGCCTCGAAGCTCAGCCTGGGGTCGCTGGCGTACGACGGCAGCGACCGGAGCTTTGCGCTGCATGGCCAACGTCTGGTGCTGCGCCCCAAGGAACACGCCGTGCTGGAAGCGCTGCTGGTGCGCGCGGGCAAGGCGGTCAGCAAGGCCAAGCTTCACGAGCAGATCTTCTCCCTCGATGCGACCACGTCCCAGGAGGTCGTCGAGATCTACATCCACCGCCTGCGCAAACAGTTGCTGAACAGCGGCCTGCGCATCACGACGCTGCGGGGCCTGGGCTATGTACTCGAAGCCGGCTGACAGCCTTCGGCTGCAGTTGCTGCGCTGGCTGCTGCCGCCGCTGCTTCTGCTGCTCTCCATCAACTCGTGGTTGAGCAACCGCGCGGCAGCCGCGACCGCCGACATGGCATTCGACCGCCTGCTGACCGCCTCCGCCGAGGCCATCGCGGAAGACGTGGAGTACCGCAACGGCGAGGTCGTCGTCGACCTGCCCTACGCGGCGCTCGAGCTGCTCGAATCGAACATCCAGGAGCGGATCTTCTACCGCGTGGTGTCGCCCGACGGGCAGACGGCAACGGGGTATGAGGATTTGCCGCTGCCGGCACTGAAGCCCGGCAACGGCGCCGAATCGACGCTGTACACGGCCGACTATCGAGGGGAGCGCATTCACCTCGTCGCGCTGTACAAGCAGCTGTACGGCACCGATGTGGCAGCACCGGTGATCATCATCGTTGCCGAGACCGGTGAAGCCAGGGATGCCCTGTCACGGCAGATCCTCATCGACGGGATGGTGCGTCAGGGTGCCCTGATCCTGGCGGCCGTGGTGTTCGTGTGGCTGGGCCTGGTGCGTGGCTTGCGGCCGCTGGCGCAACTGCGTCGCAGCGTCGCCCTGCGCTCGCCCGCCGACCTCAGCCCCATCGACGCCGGCAATGTGCAGGTCGAAGTGCGCCCGCTGATCGAAGCCCTGAACCAGCACACCGCCCGAATCGAGCGGCTGCTGTCGAGCCGGCAACGCCTCATCGCCGATGCGTCTCACCAGATGCGCACACCGCTGGCTGAAATGCGCGCGCAGATCGAATATTGTCTTCGGCAAGGCCGCGAGGACATGGCGCTCCAGACGCTGCAGGAAGTGCAACAGGACATCAACCGCCTCAGTCGCCTGCTGTCCCAGCTGCTTTTGCAGGCCCGGTCAGAGCCGGATGCAATTGGCGAATTGAGCAACGCCCCGGTCGACTTTGGCGAGCTGGCACGCCAGACGGCCATGGACCACGTGGAAGCGGCCCGCAAGCGATCGATAGACCTGGGTTTCGACGAGCCATCGAAGCCCGCCGAAGTCGCAGGGAACGAGCTCCTTTTGCGCGAACTGATTGCCAACCTCATCGACAACGCCATCCTGTACGGTCGCGAGGGCGGCTTCGTCAACGTCAGGGTCTGCGCCGCAGACACCGTGGTGCTCGACGTGGAGGACAACGGCCCCGGCATCGCGCCTCAGGACGGCGAGCAGGTGTTCGAACGGTTCTACCGGGCACGCAGCGTGATTGCCGCCAACAAGCCGGGCTCGGGTCTGGGACTCTCGATCGTGCGGGACATCGCCACGGCGCACCAGGGGCAAGTGCAGTTGCTGACGCCAGCTGGCGGTGCCGGCCTGTGCGTGCGGGTGACGCTGCCGGCACTCAAACGCGCGGCCCCGGTCGAGGCGACGACGGCTATTTGACACCGCCCGCCTCATGCCTCCAGCGGCGCAGGAATTCCTGCTGCTTGACGCGGTCGAGAAAGACCAGCAGCGCAGGCGCCACGGCAATGGCCTTGAGCCTGCCGCCAAGCTCCCGGCGCAGCGTTGCGGCCGTGAACTCGCCCGGAACATCTTCGCGAATCGAGAACAGCTCGGACTTGCTGGACAGCACGGTCTGCCCGCGCTTGGACAGCAGATAGTCGAGCCAGAGCTTGGCGGCGTTCGGATTGGCGGCTGACTTGGCAATCAGTGCGATGCGCGACATGACGAGGGTGTAGTCCCGCGGCAGCACCACGCCAATCGAAGGGTCGCGGCGGGCACGCGTCAGCGCGTAGGAGCCGATCAGGTTGTATCCGAGATAGACCTTTCCGGCGGCGATTCTCTGCACCATCACCGAGGTGTTGGCCTCCAGCTCGACCGCATCCGCCCCCATCGCGCGGGCCAGGTCCCAGAAGCTGGCCTGGATACGGCTGTCCTGGGTTGCAAACAGGAAGCCAACCGCCGATTTCTCGATGTCATAGGTCGTCACGTTGCCCGCGTACTTGTCGCGCTGGCTGGTCAGCAGCCTGAGGACATCGGCGTGCGTCGCGGGTACCTCATCGCCGGTCACGAAGTGCTTGTTGTAGACAAACACCGCCGGCTCGAACGTGGTGCCGTAGGCGGTCTCGCGCCAGACGGCCCATTCGGGCAGCGATGCGATTTCCGGCGACCGGTAGCGTGTCGCGTAGTCGTCGTTGGCGAGCTTCATCTGCAGGTCCATCGCCGAACTCCACAGGACGTCTGCAGTGGGTTTGCCGGCGTAGGTCTCGGCCAGGTAGCGCTGATGCAGCTCCGCGCTGTTGAGGTCGTTGTACTCGACCCGAATCCCCGGGTAGCACTGCTCGAAGTCGCGGATCAATGAAGCGACGGCGGAGATGTCGGTCGTGGAGTAGACAACGACCTTGCCTTCATCCCGGGCGGCAGCAACGATGCCGGGATAGGAGTCCGGGTAGTTCGACGGCGAGCCCGGCCATGCTTGGAGATGAACCGCCGCTGGCAAAGGCAAGAGCAGCCATCGCAGCAAATTGCGACGGCCCACGGGATCGAGTTGCGCGTCGATTCTCGCCATCGCTCGAGGATAGCGATCAGAGCTGGCCGCAAGCTGTTCACTCTCCCGGTGACGACGCCCATGGGCAGGCGAGGCTACAGTCGGCCGCATGACGTCCCCTGCTGTTTCGCGTCCGCCCGCCACGCTGCTGATTGCCTGGCGGCAATTGCTGCGAGATTGGCGCGCCGGCGAGCTGCGACTGCTGATGCTGGCCGTGGCCCTCGCGGTCGCCGCGCTGTGCGCCGTGGCCTTCCTGTCCGACCGCCTGGACCAGGGCCTGCGCCGCGATGCAGCCCAGTTGCTGGGCGGTGACGCCGTCGTCGCCAGCGACCAGCCCACGCCGCAGGCCATCGTCGACCTGGCCGCTACCCAGAACCTGACCACCGTCCGCAGCGCCACCTTCCCGAGCATGGCGCGCAGCGATGAAGCCCATGGCGGCGAGAGCCGGCTGGTGGCCGTGAAGGCGGTGGGCGCCGGCTATCCGCTGCGCGGCAGCGTCAAGCTGCGCGAAGCCCTGCCCGGCCGTGGCGGCGCCCCGGCGGCCGGCGAGGTCTGGGTCGACCCGGCGGTGGCCGACGGCCTGGGGCTCAAGCTCGGCGACACGCTGCTGCTCGGCGACAGCCAGCTCAAGCTCGCCGCCCTCATCGAGACCGAGCCCGACCGCGGCGCCGGCTTCATGAATTTCGCGCCGCGCGTCATGCTGGGCGAAGGTGACCTCGCCGCCACCCATCTCGTGCAGCCGGCCAGCCGCCTGACCTACCGCATGGCCGTCGTGCCGGCCACCGGTGCTGGGCCGGGCGCGGTGGCCGGCTTCGTCAAGGGCGCCGAGCAACTGGTCGAGAAGGACAAGCTGCGCGGCGTGCGCCTGGAGTCGCTCGAATCCGGCCGCCCCGAGATGCGCCAGACCCTGGACCGCGCGGCGCGCTTCCTGCGCCTCGTGGCCATGCTGTCGGCCCTGCTCGCAGCGGTCGCCGTGGCGCTGGCGGCGCGCGACTTCGCGGCGCGGCATCTGGACGACTGCGCCATGCTGCGCGTGCTCGGCCAGCCGCAGCGCCGCATCGCCTGGGCCTATGGTCTGGAGTTCCTGCTCGCCGGCCTGGGCGCCAGCGCCGTCGGCGTGCTCGGCGGCCTGGCCCTGCATCAGGTCTTCGTGTCGCTGCTGGCCGGCCTCATCGACGTCAACCTGCCGCCGCCCAGCATCTGGCCGGCCCTGCTGGGCCTGGGCCTGGGCCTGTCGCTGCTGATGGGCTTCGGCTTGCCGCCGGTGCTGCAGCTCGCGGCCGTGCCGCCGCTGCGCGTCATCCGCCGCGACCTGGGCGCGCCCAAGGCCGGTTCCCTGCTCGTGCTGGGCGCCGGCGTGGCGGGCTTGGGCGCCATCCTCGTCGTGCTGGCCGGCGACATGAAGCTGGGTGCCATCGCCGCCGCGGGCTTTGCCGGCGCGGTGCTGCTGTTTGCGCTGCTGGCCTGGTGCGCGGTCTGGCTGCTGCGGCGCGTCGTGCCCGTCAATGTCAGCGGCGCGGCCGTGCCGCGCTGGCTGCTGCTGGCCACCCGCCAGGTCGCTGCTCGGCCAGGCTTTGCCGTCATGCAGGTGGCGTCCCTGGCCGTCGGCCTGCTGGCCCTGGCCCTGCTGGTGCTGCTGCGCACCGACCTCATCGACAGCTGGCGCCGCGCCACGCCGGCCGCGGCGCCGGACCGCTTCGTCATCAACATCCAGCCCGACCAGGGCGAAGCCTTCCGCAAGACGCTCACCGACGCCGGCGTGAAAGGCTTCGACTGGTACCCCATGATCCGCGGTCGCCTCACGACCATCAATGGCGAGCCTGTGCTGGCCAAGCGTTTCGCCGAGGAGCGCGCCCAGCGCCTGGCCGAGCGCGAGTTCAACCTCAGCCACACGGCCGAACTGCCGGCCCACAACCAGATCACCGGCGGCCGCTGGGGCGATGCCAAGCCCGATGAGACGGGCCTCAGCGTCGAGGAAGGCCTGGCGGCGACGCTGGGGCTCAAGCTCGGCGACACCCTGGCCTTCGACATCGCCGGCCAGCCGGTGCAGGGTCGCATCACCAGCCTGCGCAAGGTCGACTGGTCGTCGATGCGGGTCAACTTCTTCGTGCTGTTCGAGAAGGCCGAGCTGCCGGACCTACCTGCCACCCAGATTGCCGCCTACCGCAGCCCGGCGGCCACCAAGCTGGACCGCGAGCTGGCCAGGCAGTTCCCCAACCTGACCGTCATCGACGTGTCGGCCCAGCTCAACCAGGTGCAGGGCGTGCTGGACCAGGTCATCCAGGCCGTGCAGTTCCTGTTCGGCTTCACGCTGGCGACCGGCCTGGTCGTGCTGCTGGCCGCCGTGGGCAGCACGCGCGAGGCACGTACCCGCGAGTTCGCGCTGATGCGGGCCCTGGGCGCACCCGGCAGCCTGTTGGCCCAGGTGCAGCGCGCCGAGCTGCTGGGCGTGGGCGCCCTGGCCGGCTTCCTGGCCGGCGCGGTGGCCCTGGTGCTGGCCGCCCTGCTGGCACGCTTCGTGTTCGAGTTCGAGTGGCATATGAAACCCTGGGTGCCGCTGATCAGTGCCGCTTGCGGCGCGCTGCTGGCCTGGAGTGCCGGCTGGTGGAGCCTGCGCGGCGTGCTGCAGCGCCCCGTGGTGCAGACGCTGCGGGAGGCTCAGGCGGAATGAGCCCCGCACGGCCGTCCGAAGGGGCTCGGCTCCCGCCTGGCGGGACAGCGCGCAGCGCGAAGGGTGCCCAGTGAACTCCGTCGGCGCCCGCGAAATCGGCCGCTATCTGGCGCTGTCCGCGGCCGTCGTCGGCGTCTACTACCTGCTGGCCCGGCTGGGCCTGCTGATGGTGCTGCCGCCCTACCAGGTGGCGCCCATCTACCCGGCGGCCGGCTGGGGCCTGGCCGTGCTGCTGGTCTGGGGCCTGCGCTACACGCCGGCCGTGGCCCTGGGCTCCTTCATCGTGCAGGCCACGATGATGAGCGAGCAGGGCGGCGTGCTGGCCCTGGCAGCCGGCATCGGCCTGGGCGCGGCGACGCAGGCGGTGGCCGGCACCCTGCTGATGCGCCGCTGGTGCGGCCGTCCCATCGTGCTGGCCTCGCCCCGCGAGGTGGCGGGTTATCTGGCCGCCGCCGCCCTGGCCGGCTGCATCAGCCCGAGCTGCGCGACGCTGCTGCTCAAGGTCTTCGGCGTCATCGCGACGGCGCAGGCGACGCTGGTCTGGACGGTCTGGTGGACCGGCGACCTGATGGGCGTGCTGATCGCCACCCCCATCACGCTGGCCCTGATCGGCCAGCCGCGCTCGGCCTGGGCCACGCGGCGCTTCAGTGTCGGCCTGCCCATGTTGCTGACCACGCTGGTGGTGGGCCTGGGCGTGGCCGCCACCATGGAGTGGGACCACCAGCGCAATCGCGCCGACTTCGCGCGCGACGCCACCGGCGCTGCCCAGGACCTGGCGGGCCGGCTGCGCGAGCCGCTGCTGATGCTGGAAGGCGTGCATGGCCTCGTCAAGGTGAAGCCGCGACCGACGCGCGAGGAATTCGTGCGCGCCACCCGCGGCTTCCTGACCGAAGAAAGCCCGCTGATCGCGCTGGGCCTGACCTTGCGGGTCGCTCGTGAGGATGTCGACCGCTTCAACGCGGCCGCTGCAGCCGACTTCCCGGGCGGCTACCAGGCCCGTGATCGACTGCGCGCCGGCGATCTGCGTCCGCCGCTGGACGAGGACATGCTGGCCATCCGCCTCATCGAGCCGCTGTCACGCAATGCCGGTGCCCTCGGCGTCAATGTGCGCACCATCCCCGGCGCCCGCGCGGCCATCGAGCAGGCCGCGGCCGTCGGTCGGCCGGTCGCCTCGGCCGGCTTCCAGCTGTCGCAGGACAAGGAGGCCGCCGTCGGCGTGGTCGTCTACCAGCCGCTCTACCGCGGCAATGCCGCGCCGGACGCGCAGGCCCTGGACGGCGTCGTCTTCGCGACGCTGAGGCCGGACCTGCTGCTGTCGCGGCTGGCCGCGGGCTGGCCGGAGCACCTGGCGGCCTGTCTCGTCGACATGGAACCCGGTGCCGTGTATCCGCGCCTGGGCGGCCGCATCGGCTGCGAGGCGGTGCAGCGCGGCGACGATGCTCGCCTGCCGCTGGTCAAGATGCCGCTGGAGTTCGGCGGCCGGCAGTGGGAGGTGCGCATCTACGACCTGCCGGGCCTGGTGCAGGCGCCGGGCCGCAGCTGGGCCTTCGCCCTCGTCGGTCTGCTGGCCACCGCCATGGTGGGCGCGCTGCTGCTGCTGATGTCGGGCCGGACCCAGCATGTGGAAGCCCTGGTGCGCGAGCGCACGGCGGCCCTGGAGCGCGAGGTGGCCAACCGTGCCCTGGGCGAGCGCGCGCTGAGCCAGAGCGAGCAGCGCTTTCACAGCATCTTCGAGAACGCGCCCATCGGCATCGCCTTCACCGACCTCAATGGCGGCTTCCAGGAAGTCAACGCGCATTTCTGCGGCCTCGTCGGCTACTCGGCCGCCGCCTTGCTGGGCAAGCGATCCATCGACGTGACCCACGCCGATGACCGCCGCGAGGACATCCGCCTGGCGCGCCGGCTGATGCGCGGCGAGATCCCCTACTACCGCCGGCTCAAGCGCTATATCCGCCCGGACGGCAGCACCGCCCATGCGCGCGTGCTGGTGAGCCTGCTGCGCGGCGCGGATGGCCGGCCGCACCGCCTGGTGGGCGTCGTGGAAGACATCACCGACCAGCTGCGCATCGAGGAACTGGATCGCGCCCGCGAAGCTGCCGAGGCCGCCAACCAGGCCAAGAACGAGTTCCTGTCGCGCATGAGCCATGAGCTGCGCACGCCGATGAACGCCATCCTCGGCTTCACCCAGCTGATGCAGATGGACGCGACGGAGCCGCTGCCGCCCGGGCAGCGCGGCCGCGCCCAGCAGATCGCCCAGGCCGGCTGGCATCTGCTGGAGATGATCAACGACACCCTGGACCTGTCGCGCATCGAGGCCGGCTCGCTGCGTCTGGAGCCGGCCCTGCTCGAGTTGCCCCCCCTGCTGGCCCGTGCCGTGGCCCTGGTGCAGGGTCAGGCGGCCGAGCGCGGCTTGGGCCTCAGCCAGCGCGTCGACCCGGCGGCGGTGCGTCTGGTCGGCGACCCCACGCGGGTGACGCAGATCCTGACCAACCTGCTCAGCAACGCCGTCAAGTACAACCGCCCGAACGGCAGCGTCAACATCGTGGCGACCAGTCCCGAGTCGGGCTGGGTGGAGATCGCCGTGCGCGACACCGGCCTGGGCCTGACCGAAGAACAGCACGCCGCCCTCTTCCAGCCCTTCAATCGTCTGGGCCGCGAGCGCAGCGGCCTGCCAGGCACCGGCATCGGCCTCGTCATCAGCCAGCGCCTGGCCGAGATGATGGGTGGCAGCCTGCGCGCCGAACAGCAGCCGGACGGCCCGGGCGCCTGCTTCGTGCTGCGCCTGCCCGCCAGCGGTGCCGCGGTTGCCCTGCCGCAGGAGGCCGCACCGCACGAGCCCACGCCCCCGCGCGTCGGACCGCGGCGGCGCCTGCTCTATGTGGAGGACAACCCCCTCAACGCCGAAGTCATGCGCGGCATCCTGGAGCAGCGCCCGGGCATCGAGCTGGAGATCGCGTCGACGGTCGAGGCCGGCCTGCGCGCCCTGCGCGAACGGCCACCTGCCCTGCTGCTGCTGGACTGGCAACTGCCCGACGGCGACGGCCTGACCCTGCTGAGCCGCATGCGCGATCTGGGCGCCACGCTGCCACCGGTCGTCGTCGTGTCGGCCAACGCCCAGCCCGAGCAGATCGCCGCGGCCCAGGTGGCGGGCGCCCGGCACTATCTGACCAAGCCGCTGGACGTGCGTGAATTGCTTGCCCTGGTCGACGAATTGTTGGTTTCGGCAGGTGGTGCGGAACGGGCAGAATGAGGGTCCAGTTCCCCATTTGCAGCAGCGCCCGATGAGCTCTACCGACCTCGTTCCCAGCACCGGTGCCCAGGCCGTGCAGGCTCTGGCTCGCACCGATGGCCGCCAGTTCCTGACCTTCCGCATCGGCGAGGAGGAATACGGCCTGGACATCCTGCGCGTGCAGGAAATCCGCTCCTACGAGCCGCCCACCCGGGTCGCCAACGCCCCCGCCTTCGTCAAGGGCGTCGTCAACCTGCGCGGCGTCATCGTGCCCATCCTGGACATGCGCATCCGCCTGGGCCAGGCCAGCGAATACAACGCCTTCACCGTCGTCATCGTGCTGAATGTGGCGGGCCGCGTCGTCGGCGTCGTCGTGGATTCGGTGTCCGACGTGCTGGAACTCAGCGCCGAGGCGATCAAGCCCCGCCCCGAAGTGGCCGCCGCCCTGGACGCCCGCTTCATCACCGGCCTGGGCAAGATCGGCGAACGCCTGCTGATCCTGCTGGACATCGAGGCCATGATCAAAAGCCCGGATTTCGGGCTGGTGGACTAGCGGCAGGCGATCGCAAGTTAGCGATCGCTGACTGTTTCACCGTTGGAAATACTGCATTCCAGCCGATGCGCCGTCATTCTTAGCACTCACCAAACCAGAGTGCTAATATCTTGTCCATCGCGGCATCCCTCGCCGCGGTTTAGCAAGGATTCATGACGATGTCCGCCTCTTCTGCCATTGCCGTCCGCGACCCCTGGGCCCTGGTGCCCTCGCTGGGCAATCTGGACGCCTACATCTCTGCCGTCAACCGCCTGCCGCTGCTGACGGCCGAGGAAGAAGGAAGCGCCGCGCGCAGCCTGCGCGACAAGGGCGACCTCGAAGCCGCCGGCCGCATGGTGCTGTCGCATCTGCGCCTGGTGGTCTCCATCTCGCGCCAGTACGTCGGCTACGGCCTGCCCCAGGGCGACCTGATCCAGGAAGGCAATGTCGGCCTGATGAAGGCCGTCAAGCGCTTCGACCCGGACCAGGGCGTGCGCCTGGTCAGCTACGCCATGCACTGGATCAAGGCCGAGATCCACGAGTACATCCTGAAGAACTGGCGCATGGTCAAGGTCGCGACGACCAAGGCCCAGCGCAAGTTGTTCTTCAACCTGCGCTCGATGAAGCACCAGCTCAAGGCCGACCAGGCCGATGGCCAGACGCATCGCAACACACTGAGCGAAGCCGAACTGGCCCATGTGGCCAGCACGCTGAACGTCAAGCGCGAGGAAGTGCTGGAGATGGAGACCCGGCTGTCGGGCGGCGACGTGGCCCTGGAGCCGCAGACCGACGACGACGGCGAGAGCTTCGCCCCCATCGCCTACCTGGCCGACGAGAGCCACGAACCCACCCGTGTCATCGAGGCGCGCTCGCGTGACGCCCTGGCCGGCGACGGCATCCAGCGTGCGCTGGAAGTGCTGGACCCGCGCAGCCGCCGCATCGTCGAAGAGCGCTGGCTGAAGGTCAACGACGACACCTCGGGCGGCATGACGCTGCACGAGCTGGCGGCCGAGTACGGCGTGTCGGCCGAGCGCATCCGCCAGATCGAGGTGGCGGCGATGAAGAAGATGAAGAAAGCGCTGACCGAAGCCGCCTGATCCCTCGAGCCCTCGCATGCAAAAGGCCCTTCGGGGCCTTTTTTCATGGGGTGCTCGCGACGCAACGCCCGTTGCAGGCCATCTCGAAACTCAGGGGACGCCAGCAATCAACCCGAGCGTCGGCTAGCTACTTCGGGGCCGCCATCGCGTCGAGCACCTTCCTCGTGACGTCGACCGCCGCACTACGGAACGGTGCGTTGTCCTGCAGGATCAGATCGTATTTCTCGGTCTCGAAGACCTGCTTGACGGCCTTGTCAAACCTGTCCTTGACCACGCGCTGCTCCTCCTGCTGGCGCCGCTCGGCGTCCTCCTGGAATTCGCGGCTCCTGCGCTCCAATTCACGCTTCTGGTTCGCGAGGTCCCGATTGCGACGGCCGCGTTCCTCTTCGGAAAGCACAGCCCCGTCCTTGTCCAACTTCTCGCTCGCCTCGCGCAGCCTGGCTTCCAGTCGCTGCAGTTCCTTGGTACGGCCGCCAAACTCGCTCTCCAGCCGCGCACCCGCGGCCTTGGACGGGGCAGACTCCTGCAGCACCTGCTGCACGTCGACAAAACCGATCTTCAGCGGCTCTGCTGCTGCACCCGTCATCGCCCCCAGGAGGCCGACTGCGGCGATGGTGATGGCTGTTTTCATATTCACTTTCGAACTCTCTGCGGCGTACGCCGCGCACTTCAAGACGGTTTCCTGGTTTCAGCCAGCAGCAGCTTGATGTCGTCGGCCAGCGGCTGGGCGCCGGCGCCGTAGCGGGCGTAGACGCGCACGCGGCCTTCGGTGTCGAAGATGAAGCTCGCGGCCGTGTGGTCCATGGTGTAGGTCTCGGGCGTCTTGCCCGGCACCTTTGCGAAGAAGACCTTGAACTCCTTGGCGGCGGCCTGGGTCTGCTCCTCGCTGCCGCGCAGGCCCACGAAGCTGGGATCGAAGCTGGCCAGGTAGGCCTTCAACAGCTGGGCGGTGTCGCGCTCGGGGTCGATGGTGACGAAGACGCCCTGCACCTTGTCGCCATCGGCGCCCAGGCCGCGCTTGACCTCGGCCACCTCGGCCATGGTTGTCGGGCAGACGTCGGGGCACTGGGTGTAGCCGAAGAACACCACCAGCACCTTGCCCTTGAAGTCGGCCAGGGAACGGGCGCGGCCGTCCTGGTCGGTCAGGTTGAGCTGCCGGGCGTACTCCGCTCCGGTCAGGTCGATGCCCTTGAAGGCCGGCTTGTCGGGACTGGACTTCTGACAGGCGGCCAGCAGCACCATGGCGGAGGCGGCCAGCGCGGCCAGTGCGAAGCGACGGGTGTTCATGCGATGTAGTGGTCGATCAACAGGGCCGCGAAGAGCAGCGACAGATACCAGATGGAGAACCAGAAGGTCCGGCGCGCCAGCATCTCGGAATAGGCCCGCCACAGCCGGAAGCCATAGGCGCAGAAGCCCAGGCCCAGGCCGACGGCGGCGCACAGGTAGAACCAGCCGCTCATGCCGGTCAGGAAGGGCAGCAGCGTCGCCGCCAGCAGCACCCAGGTGTAGAGCAGGATCTGCAGCCGCGTGTAGTCGTTGCCGTGGGTGACCGGCAGCATGGGCAGGCCTGCGCGGGCGTAGTCCTCGGCGCGGTACAGGGCCAGGGCCCAGAAGTGCGGCGGCGTCCACAGGAAGATGATGAGGCAGAGCAGCCAGGCCTCGAAGCCCACGTCGCCGCGCATGGCGGCCCAGCCCAGCACCGGCGGCATGGCGCCCGAGGCACCGCCGATGACGATGTTCTGCGGTGTCGTCGGCTTGAGGATGACGGTGTAGATGACGGCATAGCCGACGAAGGTGGCGAAGGTCAGCCACATCGTCAGCAGGTTGACGTAGAGGCCCAGGATGGCCATGCCGATGCCGCACAGCAGGGCCGAGAAGGCCAGGGTCTGCGGACGGCTCAATTCGCCCTTGGCGGTGGCGCGCCAGGCGGTGCGCTTCATGCGCGCGTCGATGCCGTCCTCGATGAGGCAGTTGAAAGCCGCGGCCGCGCCGGCGACCAGCCAGATGCCGGCGACGGCGGCCAACATGGTCAGGGCCTGCGGCAGGTCGGGCAGGCCGGGCACGGCCAGGGCCATGCCGATGGCGGCGCAGAAGACGATGAGCTGGACGACGCGCGGCTTGGTCAGCTGGTAGAACTGCTGCCAGCGCGGGCTGTGCACCAGGGCGCTGGCGGTGGACGTGGAAGCCATGATCAGGATCCGATGCGCTTCATGCGCGCGAGCAAAGTGGTGAGCAGGGCCAGCAGCATGGCGGCGCCTGCAGTGTGGGCCAGGGCCGCGACGATGGGCCAGTCGAGCACGACGTTGGACAGGCCCGAGGCCAACTGCCAGCCTGCGGCGGCAAGCAGCCAGCGTGTCCAGGCCGGCGCCGGACGGCGCAGCGCCCAGGCCAGCCCGATGATGGCCGAGAAGACGAAGGCGGCACCGATGCGGTGGGCCATGTGGATGGCGGCCAGCGCCTCGAAGCCGAGATAGCCCCCGTCGGCACGCTGGCCCAGTTCGCGCCAGAGCTGGAAGCCCTGGGCGAAGTCCAGATGCGGCCACCACTGGCCGCCATGGCAGGTGGGGAACTCGTCACAGGCCAGCACGGCGTAGTTGGTGCTGACCCAGCCGCCGAGCGCGACCTGCATCAAGGCCAGCAGCAGCACGATGACCACGCCGGCACGCAGCGCGCGGGAAGCTTTTATGGGCTGGGGCTCGCAGGCTTCGCGCTGCCAGGCCAGCAGCATCAGCAGGCCCAGGCCGAACAGCAGATGCAGGGTGACGATGGCCGGGAAGAGCTTCATGGTGACCGTCAGCGCCCCGAAAGCGCCCTGCACGCAGACCCACAAAAGCGTCAGCGTCGGCAGCCAGGGCGACGGGGCTGCTTCCCCGTCATGGCGCTTGAGCCGCCAGCTCAGCACGGTCATGACGAGGATGAGCAAGCCCACGCCGCTGGCGAGATAGCGATGGACCATCTCGATCCAGGCCTTGCCATGCGTGACCGGGCCGGTGGGCATGGCCGTCTGCGCCGCCTGGATGTGCTCGTGCGCACCCACGGGGCTGGCGGCGCTGTAGCAGCCGGGCCAGTCGGGGCAACCCAGGCCGGAGTCGGTCAGGCGGGTGAAGGCGCCGAAGACGATGAGGTCGAAGGTCAGGAACAGGGTCAGCAGCGTCAGCGCGCGCAGGCGACCGGCGGGCGTGCTGGCACGCGAACGCTGGCGCCACCAGATCAGCGGGCCGAGGGCCACCGCGCCGCCGATGGCGGCGACCTGGCCCAGGGGCAGCAGCAACTCGTTCATCGACCAGCCGTATCCCAACTGGCGCTGGCACGCAGCAGCTTGTCGAGGTCCGCCTTGAGCTTCTTGGGCTCGGGCTCGGCGGGGGCGCGCTCCATCCAGCGGTTCATCGGGTCGATGACATAGAAATGGTCGGCCAGCACCTTGCCGGCGGCCGGCTTCAGCCAGGCCTCCAAGCGGTCCTGGGGCACGCGCAGCACGGTGACCTCGGCCCCCTTCTGGCTGACGGCCGCCATGACCTCGGCGCGCGGCGTGCCGTTGTCGGGGATCAACCAGAGCTTGTCGACGCGGGCGCGTTCCTTGCCCAGCATCTCGCGCAACTGGCGCTGCACATACAGCTGGCGCTCGCAGGCGGCCGTGCAATCCGAGCCCTGCACGATGGTGAGCAGCCATTGGCCGCGCAGCGACGCGGCCGCGACCGGCCGGCCCTGCAGATCGGTCAGCGGCAGGTCGGCGGGCATGTCGACGGCCGGCGCGATCAGCTCGCCATAGGCCGAGCCGGCAGGCTTGACGACATAGAAGGTGAAATAGGACGCCACGACCGGCGCGGCGCACATGGCCATCACCAGCAGCATCTTCCAGCGGCCGGAGCTCTGGCGCGTTGCCGTGCGCGGATCGGGCAGGCTGTGCACCGCAAAGCTCAGCGGTTCAGGGCTGCTGTCGGCGGAGGCGGGGACGGATGAGTTGGAACCAGACATAGAGACCGACGATCAGCGCGCAGAGCGCGAACCATTGAAAGGCATAGCCATAGTGTTTCTGCAGACCGAGGTCGGGCGCCGGCCAGTGGCGCAGCAGCGTGTCGTCGGATGCATCCGCCGCCGTCTGCACGACGGTCAGCGGCAGCAGCTTCAGGCCGGACTCGACGGCGAAGGCCGCAGGATCGAGATTTTGCCGGATAGCTCCGGCCGAACCCGCACCGAGCTCATAAAGCCGCGAGGGCGAGGCCGCCAGCCGCCCTTCGACCGTGACCTCGCCCGTGGGCGTGGCCAGTGGCGGCAGCTGGGTGCGGTCGAGCTGGTTGCGCGGCGCCCAGCCGCGCTGCACCAGGATGACTTCGTCGCGCCCCGCCAAACGCAGCGGCGTGACGACGAAGAAGCCGGTGTGGCCGTCCATGGGCCGGTTGTCCAGCCAGACCGTGCGCTCGGCCAGCCAGCTGCCGCGCAGGGCCACGCGGCGGTGCAGCTGCCCTGCCCCACCCAGCTGGGCATTGGCGAGAGCGGGCTTGCCGGCCTCGGCCTCGATGGCGGCCTGCAGCGCGATCTTCTGCGCAGCACGGTCCAGCTGCCAAAGCCCCAGGCGCGCCGTCAGCGCCGCCCCCAACAGCGCCGCCAGCAGCACCAGCCAGCGCCTGCCGGTCATGCGACCCCTCGCGGCGGATAATTCGACACCATGAAATTCGTGATCCTGATCGCCTTCATAGCCATCCTCGGTGCGCTCGCTGCAGCCGGCTTCTTCATGCTGCGCAAGGGCGGCAACAAGAAGAGCCCCAACATGGCCCGGGCACTGGCGGTGCGGGTCGCCGTGTCGGTGACGCTCTTCCTCGTCATCCTGCTGAGCTGGAAGATGGGCTGGATACAGCCGACCGGCCTGCCGATCAAATCCTAGCCTGCATGAAAAAAGCGCCGCGACTGCGGCGCTTTCTCTTTGGGCGACCGTCAGGTCACATCCAGTAGACGACGATGTACAGGCCCAGCCAGACCACGTCGACGAAGTGCCAGTACCAGGCGGCGCCTTCGAAGCCGAAGTGGCGCTCGGGCGTGAAGTGGCCCTTCATCAGGCGGATGGTGATGAACAGCAGCATCAGGGCGCCCACGCAGACGTGGAAGCCGTGGAAGCCGGTCAGCATGAAGAAGGTCGAGCCGTAGATGCCGGAGTTCAGCTTGAGGTTGAGCTCGGTGTAGGCGTGGTGGTATTCGTAGGCCTGGAAGCCGACGAAGGTCATGCCCAGCAGCACGGTGATCCACATCCAGGCGATGGTCTTGGCGCGGTTGCCGGCGATCAGCGCGTGGTGGGCGATGGTCAGCGTGACGCCCGAGGTCAGCAGCAGGGCCGTGTTGATCGTCGGGATGGGCCAGGGGCCCATGGTGCTGAAGGCCTCGACGGTACCGGCAGGCGCAGCGGTGAAGCCGGCCGCGGTGCTCGGCCAGATGGCCTTGAAGTCGGGCCACAGCAGCGCATTCTCCAGGCTGCCCAGCGAAGGCACCGAGAAGACGCGCGCCCAGTACAGGGCGCCGAAGAAGGCGGCGAAGAACATCACCTCCGAGAAGATGAACCAGCCCATGCTCCAGCGGAAGGAGACGTCGATGCGGTCGCTGTAGAGGCCGCCCTCGCTCTCGCCGATGGCGTCACGGAACCAGGCCTGCAGCACGAAGGCCCAGAAGGCCAGGCCGCCGAACAGCGAGTACATGCCCCAGCCATGGCCGTTGATCCACTGCGAAGCGCCGAGGATGACGAAGAACAGGCCGGTGGCGGCCATCACCGGATGCCGCGAGGGCGCCGGGACGAAGTAGTACGGGGTCTTGCCCGGGGTAGTCGCTGCCGACATATTGTTCTCCTCGTTCTGAACCTTGTTGCGACGCAGGCCCTCAGGCCCCCGCCACGCCACTGCTGATGACCCAGCGGACCAGCAGCACCAGCACCAATACAAACAGGGCGGCACCGAGCACGCCCGCGATCAGCACATGCACCGGGTTGAGCTTGGCCATGTCGTTCTCATGGTCCCGGCCCCGGCGCACGCCGAAAAAACTCCAGGCCACGGCCGAGATCGTCTGGGCGAAGGAGGCCTTGCGGCCCACCGCTTCCTTCAGATCCTGGCCCGGCTTCTCGCTCACAGCGCGGCTCCGGATTTCGGGGCCTCACCGAGCTTGACCCCGCCCTTGCCCGCCACCTCGAAGAAGGTGTAGGACAGGGTGATGGTCTTCACATCCTTGGGCAGCTTGGGGTCGATGACGAACACGACCGGCCACTGCTTGCTCTCGCCCGGCTTCAACGTGTATTCGTTGAAGCAGAAGCATTCCAGCTTGTTGAAATGCGCGCTGGCCTGCATGGGCGCATAGCTCGGGATGGCTTGCGCGGCCATGGTGCGGTCCTGCACGTTCTTGAATTCGTACATGACCTGGGTCAGCTCGCCCGGGTGCACCGTCAGGTGGCGCACCGCCGGCTTGAAGTCCCAGGGGCCGCGCGCATTGGTGTCGAACTCGACCGTGATCTCGCGGCTGAAGTCGATCTGGCCGTTGCCGTTGGCCACACCCTTCTCGGCCAGCAGCGTCTGCTTCTCGGCCAGCGACAGCACGTTGATGCCGAGCGCGTTGCAGATGGCCTTGTAGAGCGGGACCATCGCATAGCCGAAGCCGAACATGAGTGCCACGACGACCGCCAGCTTCACGAAGAGCTGACGGTTGTCGCGGTGGAGAGCGGCCAGGAAGCGCATGTCAGCGGCGCCCGGCCGCCCGAAGGCGCTGACGCGCCCCCTCGGGGGGCAGCGAACGAAGTGAGCATGGGGGCTTCATCATGTCAGTGGGTCAGCAGCACCATCTTGGCGACGAAGCCGACGCCGAAGACCAGCGCGATCGACAGCAGGATCAACGCCAGACGGCGGTTGGCCTTGCGCTGTTCAGGCGTCATGACGATCAGCCGTGGACGATCTTGGTGGCCGAAGCGTTCAGCTTGGGCGGCTCTTCGAAGGTGTGGAAGGGGGCCGGCGACGGCACTTCCCACTCCAGGCCTTCAGCGGCTTCCCAGGGCTTCTGCGCAGCCTTCTCGCCCTTGCCGCGCATCATCGGCACGACGACGAACAGGAAGAAGTAGACCTGCATGAAGCCGAAGCCGAAGGCGCCGATGGAGGCGACCATGTTGAAGTCGGTGAACTGCATGGGGTAGTCGGCATAGCGACGCGGCATGCCGGCCAGACCCAGGAAGTGCATCGGGAAGAAGGTCACGTTGAAGAAGATCAGCGAGCCCCAGAAGTGGATCTTGCCGCGCGTCTCGGAGTACATGACGCCGGTCCACTTCGGACCCCAGTAGTAGACGCCGGCGAACAGGGCATACAGCGAGCCGGCCACCAGCACGTAGTGGAAGTGGGCCACGACGTAGTAGGTGTCCTGCAGCTGGATGTCGACCGGCGCCATGGCCAGGATCAGGCCGGTGAAGCCGCCCATCGTGAACACGAAGATGAAGCCGACGGCGAACAGCATCGGCGTCTCGAAGGTCATCGAGCCGCGCCACATCGTCGCCAGCCAGTTGAAGATCTTCACGCCCGTGGGCACGGCGATCAGCATGGTCGCGTACATGAAGAACAGCTGGCCCGTCACCGGCATGCCGGTGGCGAACATGTGGTGGGCCCACACGATGAAGGACAGGATGGCGATGGAGGCCGTCGCGTACACCATGGAGGCGTAGCCGAACAGACGCTTGCGGGCGAAGGCCGGCACGATCTGGCTGATGATGCCGAAGGCCGGCAAGATCATGATGTAGACCTCGGGGTGGCCGAAGAACCAGAAGATGTGCTGGTACATGACCGGGTCGCCGCCGCCAGCCGGGTTGAAGAAGGCGGTGCCGAAGTGGCGGTCGGTCAGCGTCATCGTGATGGCGCCGGCCAGCACGGGCATGACGGCGATCAGCAGATAGGCGGTGATCAGCCAGGTCCAGGCGAACATCGGCATCTTCATCAGCGTCATGCCGGGGGCGCGCATGTTGAGGATGGTCACGATGATGTTGATCGAGCCCATGATGGACGAGGCGCCCATGATGTGCATCGCGAAGATGCCGGCGTCCATGGACGGGCCCATCTGCAGCGTCAGCGGCGCGTACAGCGTCCAGCCCGCGGCGGGGGCGCCGCCCGGCATGAAGAAGCTGCCCACCAGCATCAGGGCGGCCGGGATCAGCAGCCAGAAGCTGAGGTTGTTCATGCGCGCGAAGGCCATGTCACCCGCACCGATCTGCAGCGGGATCATCCAGTTCGCGAAGCCCACGAAGGCCGGCATGATGGCGCCGAACACCATGATCAGACCGTGCATGGTCGTGAACTGGTTGAAGAGCTCGGGGTTGAAGAACTGCAGGCCGGGCTTGAACAGCTCGGCACGGATGCACAGGGCCAGGATGCCGCCCACCATCAGCATGGTGAACGAGAACAGCAGGTACAGCGTACCGATGTCCTTGTGGTTGGTCGCGAACACCCAGCGGCGCCAGCCGCTCGGTGCATGGTGGTCGTGGTGGTCGTCGTGGGCGTGGTCGTCATGACCACCGCCGTGAACGCCGTGGGGGGGGAGCACTGCACTCATGTGATTTCCTCTGATTCGGCGTTCGGACTTACTTGCGGGCGGCCAGCACTTCGGCCGGCTGCACCGTCTGACCCGTCTTGTTGGACCAGCTGTTCTTGGTGTACGTGATCACGGCGGCGATCTCGGTGTCGCTGAGCTGCTTCCACGACGGCATGCCCTTGTCCATGCGGCCGTTCAGCACGACCTGGACTTGCTGCAGCTTGTCCTCGGCCAGCACCACGGGCGACTTGTCCAGCGGCTTGATCGGGCCGGCGCCGCTGCCGTCGGGCTTGTGGCAGACCGCGCAGTTGGCGGCGTAGACCTTCTCGCCGCGGGCGATCAGGGCCGCCTGCTCCCAGACCTTGTTCGGATCATCGGCCTTGGCAGCCATTTCCTTTTTCTTGCCATCGACCCACTTGGTGTAGTCCTCGGCGGACACCACCTTCACGTGGATGGGCATGTAGGCGTGTTCCTTGCCGCACAGCTCGGCGCACTGGCCGTAGTAGTCACCGACCTTCTCGGCCTTGAACCAGGTGTCGCGCACGAAGCCGGGGATCGCATCCTGCTTGACGCCGAAGGCCGGCACCATCCAGGCGTGGATGACGTCGTTGGCCGTCGTGATGATGCGGATCTTCTTGTCCACCGGCACCACCAGCGGGTTGTCGACCTTCAGCAGGTAGTTGTCGACCGGCTCGGGATGGCCGGTGTTGGAGGACTCGCGCTGGGCGGTATCCAGGGTGGCCAGGAAGCCGATGCCCTCGCCTTCGCCCTTCAGGTAGTCATAGCCCCACTTCCACTGGTAGCCGGTGGCCTTGATGGTCACGTCGGCGTTGGTGGTGTCCTTCATCGCGACCACCACCTTGGTGGCCGGCAGGGCCATGCCGATGACGATGAGGAAGGGAACGACGGTCCAGGCGATCTCGACGGCCACGCTCTCGTGGAAGTTGGCCGACACCGCGCCCTTGGACTTGCGGTGCTTGAAGATCGAATAGAACATGACGCCGAACACGGCGACGAAGATGACGACGCAGACGATCATCACGAAGTTGTGCAGCCACATCTGGTCGGCCGCGATGCGCGTGACCGGCTCAGGCAGATTGAGCTGATTGACGCCCGGACCGCCCTTGAGGTCGTTGACCGCCAGGGCCGGTCCCGCTGCCAGGGCCGCCATCGCCGCCGTGGCCCAGCGGCCCCAAGCGCGTGAGGCGCTATGCACTCGTGCGTTCATCATCGTCATGGTTGTCACTTGGTTCTTTGAGGAGCGGGGCTTGCAATCCGACCCGACGGCCGGACGTAGAGCGCAAGTTCCGCGGTTTGAGCCGGGTTTTGCCCCCAAGCCCTCTATGCGGCGCGGGATTTTAGCCCAGGCTCCGAGGGGGCCGGGCCGCGGCGACCCCGGGGATACACCCCCCTTTCAGCCGGTTTCGCGCCCCTTGCGCAGCGTGGCGCGCATGGCATCGATGGACACATGGGTCTCGGCAGCCACCGTCAGCCGGGGTGCGGCCTTGAAGGCATGGCCGAACACCAGCTCCAGCGTCAGCGCCAGCCGGCCCTCGCCGTCGCGCAGGGTTTCCAGCTGCGTCAGCAGGGCCGCCTTCCAGGCCCGGCCGCGCAGGCCGGCGAAGCGTGTCGGCGCCAGGTTGCCGCCGAGGCTGCGCAGATCGGCAAGCAGGCTTTCGGGGCTGGCCCAGGTCAGGCGCAGGCGCTGCTGGTCCATGACGGGGTCGGCAAAACCGGCCTTCAGAACCAGGTCGCCGATGTCGTGCATGTCCCACCAGTCCGGGGCCGGCCGGCCCCAGCCCTGGCGGGCGTAGAGGCTGCGCAGCTCGAGAAAGCTGTCCGGCCCCAGGCAGGAGAACATGACGAAGCCGCCCACCGCGATGCTGGCCTGCCAGCCCGCCAGCAGCTCCGGCAGGTCGGCACTGGCATGCAGGGCCATGTTGGACCACAGCAGATCGACTTCGGGCCGTGCGGGCAAGGTCTCGACCTGGCCCGAAGACGCGCCGCGCAGCTTCTGCCACCAGTTGCGCTGGCGTTTTTCGGCCGCTCGCGCCGCCAACACCGCGTCGACCTCGTGCCACAGCATGTCGGCTTGGGGATAGGCCAGGCGCAGCAGTTCGCCGCTCGCACCCAGGGCCGGCGATGCATCCAGCACACGCTGGGGCTGCAGCTTGATATAGGTCAGGCGTTCGGCCATGCGGCCCGCGACCTCCTCGTGCAGCCAGGGCGGCTGCGCGGCGGCCGCGAGGCGGCGCGTCTGATGGCGCACGGCAGCGGCGTCGAGATCCTGGGGCCGCGGCCCCTTGTTTGAAGTAGGGGTCGAGACCGGTTCACTCATGGCGCGGTCAGTATATTGAGCCGATGCCCGAGCGCTCCCTGTCGGCAACGAAGCCCGCACTGATCGAGAAGGTCCTGCTGCGCTGCGCCGGCCAGTGCGCCGTCTGCCGCGCCTGGAGCCACCAGACCATCTGCGAGGCCTGCCTGGCGCTGTACGCGCGCCCGCAGCCGCGCTGCTGGACCTGCGCGACGCGCCTGCCGCCCGAGCTCATCGGCCGCCCGCGGCCGCAATGCGGGCGCTGCCTGCAGACGGCGCCACCCCTGGATCGCACCATCGCGGCCCTGGACTATCGTTTCCCCTGGGACGGCCTGCTGCAGCACTTCAAATACCACCAGGCCCTGGAACTGCGCGAAAGCCTGCTGGAGCGCCTCAACACCGCCCTCAATGCGGCCGAGGTCGAAGCCCCCGATTGGCTGCTGCCCGTGCCCCTGTCCGATGCACGAATCCGCGAGCGCGGCTACAACCAGTCGTATGAACTGGCCAAGGCGCTGGCACGGCGGCGCGGCCTGCGCTGCGATCCCGAGCTGCTGCTGCGCGTGCGCCACAACTCCGCCCAAGCCGGCCTCAAGCTGGAGGACCGCGCCGCCAACGTGCGCGGCGTCTTCGCCGTCGAGCCGCTGCGCGCGGGCAGGCTGCGCGACACCAGCGTCGCCCTGCTGGACGATGTGATGACCAGCGGCGCGACGCTGTTCGAGCTGGCCGGCGTGCTGCTGCAGGCCGGCGTCATGAGCGTGCAGGCCTGGGTCATTGCTCGAACACCGGAACCCGAAGATTGAGGCCCCTCGTCCAGTCCTGCCCCGCTGGACGCGGGCACGCCTGACCGGTCCCCCGAGGGGACGGCGATGCTTGCCGGATCGACCGGCAAGCACATCGCCAGCGCGGGCCGGCTAGGGAGCGGCCCGGCGCTCGGCCCGAATGCAACACGAGCCGGCGAAGATACTCTCGCCCATGTTCAACATCGTCCTCGTCCAGCCGGAGATTCCGCCCAACACGGGCAACGTGATCCGGCTCGCCGCCAATACCGGCTGCGCCCTGCACCTCATCGAGCCGCTGGGCTTTTCCATGGAAGACAAGCTGCTGCAGCGCGCCGGCCTGGACTATCACGAGTACGCCCGCGTGAAGCGCCATGCCGACTGGGCGGCCTTCCTCGCCGCCGAGACGCCCGACAAGACACGCATGTTCGCCTTCACGACGCGCGGCAGCCGGCCCTTCGGCGAAGTCGCCTGGCAGGCCGGCGACTGGTTCGTGTTCGGCAGCGAGACGGCCGGCCTGGCGCCGGCGCTGCGCGACAGCTTTCCGCTCGAACAGCGCGTACGGCTGCCCATGCGTGAAGGCCAGCGCAGCCTCAACCTCAGCAACAGCGTGGCCGTCGCCGTCTTCGAGGCCTGGCGGCAGAACGGCTACAGCGGCGGAAACTGACTATTCGGCGCGGGCCTCACGGCCCATCAGGTGCTCGACCGCATCGGCCGCGCGCAGCCGGCCATCCAGCAAGGCCACCATGCCTTCGGTGATGGGCATCTCGACGCCCACCTCACGCGCCCGCGCCAGCACCGTCGGTGCGCTGTAGACGCCTTCGGCGACGTGGCCGAGCTGAGCCAGGATCTGCGGCAGGGCCAGGCCCTGGGCCAGCATCAGGCCGACGCGGCGGTTGCGGGACAGGTCGCCGGTCGCCGTCAGCACCAGGTCGCCCAGGCCGGACAGGCCCATGAAGGTCTCGACCTTGGCGCCCAGGGCCAGGCCCAGGCGCAGCATCTCGGCCAGGCCACGGGTGATCAGCGCGGCGCGGGCATTCAGCCCCGGCGCATCGGGCGCCGATGCCGACAGGCCGTCGCAGACGCCGACGGCAATGGCCATCACGTTCTTGACCGCCCCGCCGACCTCGACGCCGACCGGGTCACTCGAGGTGTAGACCCGCAATCGATCGCCGTGGAAGGCATCCACGGCGGCCTGGGCCAGGTCGGCGTCTTCGCTGGCCGCCACCAGGGCCGTGGGCCGACCCGCGGCCACCTCCTGCGCAAAGCTCGGGCCCGACAGCACGCCGACGCGCATGGCTGGTTGCAGTTCGCGGGCGATCTCGTGGCCGAGGCGGCCGGTGCCGGCCTCGAAGCCCTTGCACAGCCACAAGACGCGCTGCGTCGAAGGCAGCACGGCCAGCGTCTCGCGCAGGCCGGACATGGGCGTCGCAACGATGGTCAGGCCTTGGGCCGCATGGGCGATGGCCGCGGCGCGATCCGCCGTCAGCGCCAGGGCGGCGGGCAAGGTGCTGTCGGGAAGATAGGCCGCGTTGCGACGGCTGGCCCGCATGGCTTCGATGGCCGCGGCGTCGCGCGCCCACAAGCTCACGTCATGCCCGGCCTCGGCCGCCTGGATGGCCAGGGCCGTGCCCCAGGCGCCGGCGCCCAGCACGCTGATCTTCATCGTCGTCATGCGTGGAAGTGTCGCCCATGAAAAACGCCCCGCAAGGCGGGGCGTCGTCGCGAGCGCGAGGCGCTCAGTTGACCGCGGTGCCGCCCTGGGCCGCGCGCTGGGCCTGCTGGGCTTCGAACATGGCCTGGAAATTCACTTCGGTCAGCAGCACCGGCGGGAAGCCGGCACGGGTGCAGACGTCGGACACGATGGCGCGCAGATAGGGGTAGACCATCTGCGGGCAGACGATGCCCAGGATGCCTTCGATCTGGTCCTGAGGGATGTTGCGGATCTCGAAGATGCCGGCCTGCTTGGCCTCCACCAGGAACAGGGTCTTGTCGCCAACCTTGGTGTTGACCGTGGCGGTCACGCAGCACTCGAAGATGCCGTCGGTGACGTTCTCGGCCGACAGCGTCAGGTTGATGTCGACCTGGGGCTGCGACTGCTCCAGCAGGATGTGGGGCGCGTTGGGCTGCTCCAGCGACAGATCCTTCAGATACATGCGCTGGATCTGGAACACGGGGGTGCCTTCGGGGGCGGCTTGGATCTCGTCGGCCATGGGACTCTTTCGAACGGAGCGTCAAACAAAAGCCCGCAAGCGTGAAGCTGCGGGCGGTAGCTGGATTATGCGGCGAGGCGCATGACAAGCCGGATCGGGCTTGCCCGGACTTGAAATCAGGCCCCGCGGCCGAAGGTGGCTCAGGCGGCCTGGAGCAGGGGCAGCAAACCGCCCTTCTGGTCGAGGGCGATGAGGTCGTCACACCCCCCGACATGGGTGTCGCCGATGAAGATCTGCGGCACGGTGCGGCGGCCGGTCATGCTCATCATGGTCTGGCGCTCGGCCGGATTCAGGTCGACGCGGATCTCGTCGATCTGCTCAACGCCACGCTGCTTGAGCAGCATCTTGGCGCGCACGCAGAACGGACAGACCAGGGTCGTATACATCTTCACGTGAGCCATCGCCAACCTCGTCTATGCCGTCTTCTGCCAGAAACAAATGAAATTCAAACCAGTCTGGCGAAAAACGGCTTACGCCGTTTTTTCAACCGGCAGGTTGGCCTCACGCCAGGCCTTGAGGCCACCTGCCAGCACCTGGGCCTTTTCATAGCCCAGCTTGCGCAGCATGCCAGCGGCGCGACTGGCGCGTGCGCCGGTCGGGCACACCAACACCAGCGGCAGGGCCTTGTTGGACGGCAGTTGCTTGTGGCCCTCGATCTGGCCAAAGGGGATGTTGCGCGCGCCGACCGGATGGCCCTTGGCGAACTCCTCGGGCTCGCTGACGTCGATCAGCACACCCTTCTCACGGTTGACCAGCTGCACCGCCTGCGCAGGGCTGAGGCCGCCGCTCTGGGCGCCCGACACCAGCAGGGGGTAGAACAGCATGCCGCCGGAGACGAGGGCAGCGACGATCAAAAACCAGTTCTCGATCAGGAAGTTCAAGCAAGCATCCCGTGTAATTCAACGAAGCCGGTGATTATCGCCGGAGCCGATAATCCGCCGCCTTCCACCACCTGTGCGTTGCTAGCCCATGTACAAGCTCGTCCTCATCCGCCACGGCGAATCGACCTGGAATCTGGAAAACCGCTTCACCGGCTGGACCGATGTGGACCTGACGCCCACCGGCGTCGAGCAGGCCAAGACGGCCGGTCGCCTGCTGAAGGAAGCGGGCTATGACTTCGACATCGCCTACACGTCCGTGCTCAAGCGCGCCGTCTGGACGCTGTGGCACTGCCTGGACCAGATGGACCGCACCTGGCTGCCGGTGCGCCACGCCTGGCGGCTGAACGAGCGCCACTACGGTGGCCTGCAGGGCCTGAACAAGGCCGACATGGCCAAGCAGTACGGTGACGAGCAGGTGCTGATCTGGCGCCGCAGCTACGACACGCCGCCGCCGCCCCTGGAAGCGACCGACCCGCGCAGCGAGCGTGGCGACCCGCGCTACGCCAAGCTCGACCCCAAGGACGTGCCGCTGACCGAGTGCCTGAAGGACACCGTGGCCCGTGTGCTGCCGTTCTGGAACGAGACCGTGGCGCCGACCATCAAGTCGGGCCAGCGCGTGCTGATCGCCGCCCACGGCAACAGCATCCGTGCCCTGGTCAAGTACCTGGACAACATCGCCGACGATGCCATCGTTGGCGTCAACATCCCCAATGGCATCCCGCTGGTCTACGAGCTGGACGAGAACCTGAAGCCCATCAAGAGCTACTACCTGGGTGACGCCGAAGCGGCTGCCAAGGCGGCGGCTGCCGTCGCGGCCCAAGGAAAGACGGCAGCCTGACCGGCTGCCTAGCAGGCCAAGGCCTGGTCCACCGCTGACAGCACTTCATCGACGCTGGACCACTCGGTGGGCCCGCGTCGCATGAGGGTGACAGTCGACCCCCACGGCGCCCAGCGCGCCGCGTCGACCGGTCCCCAGATGCTGAGCAGCCGCGCGCCGACGCCCGCGGCCATGTGAGCCGGCCCGGTGTCGTTGGCGACGACGACGCCGGCCAGTTGCAGCAGCGCGTTGTAGGCGCCCAGGGCGACACCGTCGAGGCGGATCGCATCCGGATACAGGTCCTGCGCGCCCTGCACCTCGGCCGGCCCGGGCACGATGACGACGTGGCGGCCCTGTGCATGCAGGCGCCGCACGAAGTCCGGGAAGGCCGGCCAGCTGCGATCCAGGAATTCCACACGGCCGTTCGCGAACGGGCAGATCAACACGATGCGCTCCGGCTCGACGCCATGCGCCGCCAGCAGCGCCCGCGCCTGCCCGCGCTGGGCCTCGCTGACCTTCATCGCGATGTCCTTGGGCGGCTCGGCCTGCACACCGAGGAAGTCGCAGGCCAGCTCCCAATACTCGACCAGGGTATGCCGCCCCTCGCGCCGCGGCAGGCCGCGCTTGAGCAGCCAGGTCCGGCCATCGCCGGCATGGCCTTCGGCCTTCAGGCCGGCCAGGCGCGAGTCCAGCGCGGCAGAGAAGGCATAAGGGAACAGCAAGGTGTTGGAGCGCCTGTCGAAGCCGGGGTCATCGGCCTTGAAGCGCCGCCTCAACTCGCGCAGTTGCGCGATGCGCTCGCGCAGGCCGCCGGGCCGCACATGCACGGTCCAGCCCTCGGCCTCCAGCAGGCCACGCGCCCAGCCCTTGCCCACCAGCTCGACGCGGTAGCCGTGCTGCTCCAGCAATCTCAGTGCCGGAATGCTCAGCACCGTGTCGCCCACGAAGTTGCGCAGGCGAACGATCAGCGGGCGGGCTTCTATCATCAGCAATTCTTTACAAGTGGCGCGGGATTCTCACTGCGCAGGCCAGCCCTTCATGCCCGAGATCACCCTGCCCTCCTCCGCCGAAGTGATCGCCGCCCACGACGCTGCGCTGGCCCTGGCGCCGGCCGCCGTCGCCGCCCATGACTTGCAGGGCTGGATCGCCAGCAACCACTTCCACAATCGCAGCCTGTGGGCCCAGGAGGACCTGGCTCGCCGCACCCAGGCGCCTGACGCCGAGATCGTCGCCAACAAGCGCGCCATCGACCGCCACAACCAGGCCCGCAACGACGCCATCGAGCGCATCGACGAATTCCTGCTGTCGGCCCTGGGCCTCGTCGACCCCGCCACCATTGCCAGCGCCCTGCCCCTCTCCACCGTGCCGCCCGGCGCCCGCCTGAACAGCGAGACAGCGGGCTCCATGCTGGATCGCATCTCCATCCTCGGCCTGAAGATCGCCGCCATGCGCGAGCAGACCCTGCGCAGCGACGTGGACGCGGCGCATCGCCAGTCCTGCGCCGAGCGCCTGCAACGCCTGATCCAGCAGCGTGCCGACCTGGGCCACTGCTTCGACGGCCTGCTGGCCGACGCCCGTGCCGGCCGGGCCTACTTCAAGGTCTATCGCCAGTTCAAGATGTACAACGACCCGCGGCTGAATCCGGCCCTGGTCGCGGAGTCCAAGTGATTGCGCAGCGCCTTGCAGCCAATCTCGACTGGCTGTACGGCGAACACGCCTATCTCGATCGCCCGGCGGGGGCGCGCGCCGACGGCTTCACGGCGGTGGAATTGCGGCAGCCGCATCTGCATGACGCGGCGGCGCTGAAGGCCGCACTGACCGGGCTGCGCGTCGTTCTGATCAATGCGCCCGCCGGCGATTGGGCGGCGGGCGAACGCGGCTTTGCCGCCCTGCCCGGCCGCGAGGCTCAGTTCCGTGACGCAACGCTGCGCGGCCTGGACCTCGCTCACCAACTCGGCGCCGCGCGCGTCCATCTGCTGTCGGGACTTGCCGAAGACGGCCCTGAAACGCGTGCCACCTGGCTGGCCAATCTGCGCTGGGCCGCCGAGCAGTCGGCCCTGCCCCTGCTCGTCGAACCCATCAATCACCGCGACATGCCGGGCTATTTCCTGCACCGCCAGGCCCAGGCCCTGGCACTGCTGGCCGACTTGAACACGCCGCGGGTGCAATTGCAGCTGGACCTCTACCACTGCCGCGTGGCCGAGGGCGAATCGCTGACGCATCTGGCGCGGGCGCTGGACCTGGGTGTGCTCGGCCATGTGCAGGTTGCGGGCGTCGATGGCCGGCATGAGCCGCGGCCGGACGAGTTCGCCGCCGAATTCGAGCTGCTGGACGCGCGCGCCTGGCCCGGCGCCATCGGCCTGGAGTACCGCCCGCGCGCCGACACCTCGGCCGGGCTGGGCTGGCTTACAAGCGCGCGCTGATCACGCTGCGCAGGGTCTCGCCGAGGGCGCGGCGGTCCTGGCCTTCGGTCATCACGCTGGGCAGGATCTGCACGTCGATGCCCAGCCCCTTGGCCGAGACGATGCTCCACAGGCTCTGGGCCAGGGTCATGTCGCCGATGAAGCGAGCCGAGGAGCTGAAGCGCTCGCCCGGCTCGTACCAGCGCAGCACCAGCGGCAGGACCGGTGCGCCGGTGGACACCGCGGCCTGTAGCAGGTTGGCGTGGAAGGGCAGCATCTCGGGCCCGGCGCCCGTGGTGCCTTCGGGGAAGACGGCGACGCAGTCACCCGCCTGCAGGGCCGCGGCCGTCTGGTGCACGACGCGCAGGGCGTCGCGCTTGCTGGTGCGTTCGATGAACAAGGTGCCGGCGCCTTCGACGAGGGCACCCACCAGCGGCCAGTGCTTCACGTCCGCCTTGGAGACGAAGCGCGCCTGGGGCAGCACGGCGTGCACGCCGGCGATGTCCAGCCAGGAGATGTGGTTGGCCACCAGCAGGTGACCGGCCGGCAGGGCCTGGCCCTGGGACTTCAGCTCGATGCCGAGGATGCGCAGCGTCTTGACCGACCACCACTGGATGCGCCCATGCCTCTCGGACGCCGTCATCAGCTCGAAGTGACGCCTGACGATCCACAGGCCGTGCAGCACATGCGGGGCCAGGCGCAGCAGGCGCCAGGCGGCGACCAAAGCTCTCATTCAGCTTCGTAGGCGATATGGCCCGCGACCAAGGTGCAGCGCACGCGCGCCGGCAGCTCGAAACCACTGGAGGCAAAGGCAAACGGCGTGTGCTTGCCCTGGCTGGCCAGGGCCTCGGGCGTGACCGACCAGCTGGCGTTGGCATCGAAGACGCAGACGTCGGCGACGCCGCCTTCCACCAGGCGGCCCGCGCTCGCGGACAGTGAACCCAGAGCGCTGCCCAGCACGCGCACCGGCTCGGCCGTGACGACGGCCAGGGCGCGCTGCAGCGGCAGCTCGGCGTCGCGCGCCCAGCGCAGGGCCAGGCTGAGCAGCAGCTCCAGGCCCGTGGCGCCCGGCGTGGCTTCGGCGAAAGGCACGGCCTTCTCGTCGGTCGTGACCGGCATGTGGTCGGACACCAGCGCGTCGAGGGTGCCGTCGGCCAGGCCGGCGCGCAGCGCGTCGCGGTCGCGGCCCTGGCGCAGCGGCGGCGTCAGGCGCATGGCGGAGTCGAAATAACCGATGTCGACGTCGCTGAGGTGCAGCGAGTTGATGGACACGTCGGCCGTGATGGGCAGGCCTTCCTTCTTGGCCGCACGCACCAGCTCGACGCCGGCGGCGCTCGACAGCCGGCAGAGGTGGACGCGGGCGCCGGTGGCGCGCACCAGTTCGAAGATGGTGTGCAGCGCAATCGTCTCGGCGCTGACCGGCACACCGGACAGGCCCAGGCGCGTCGCGACCGAACCGCTGGCGGCCACGCCGCCGCCGAGGTGGAAGTCCTGCGGGCGCAGCCAGACCGTGTAGCCATAGGTGGCCGCGTACTGCAGCGCGCGGCTCAGCACCAGGGTGTCCTTGATCGCCACCTCGGCCTGCGAGAAGCCGATGCAACCGGCCTCGGTCAGCTCGGCCATCTCCGTCAGGGCCGAGCCCTGCAGCTGGCGCGTCAGGGCACCCAGCGGGAAGAGGCGGCAGCGGCTGAGCTTGCGGGCGCGGAACTTCAGCATCTCGACCAGGCCGGGCTCGTCCAGCACGGGGTCGGTGTCGGGCGGGCAGACCAGGCTGGTCACGCCCCCGGCCGCGGCGGCTGCGAGTTCGCTTTCCAGCAGGCCTTCGTGCTCATGGCCGGGCTCGCGCAGGCGGGCGCAGAGGTCGACCAGGCCGGGCGCAACGATGAGGCCGCGCGCATCGACAGTGCGGTCGGCGCCGAAGTCGCTGACGTCGCCCAGGTGCACGATGCGGCCGTTGGCGATGGCGACGTCGCCCGTGCGGTCGAGATTCGTGGCCGGATCGATCAGCCGGCCGCCTTTGATGAGGATCTTCATGTCTTAAGCCTCGTTGCCGGCAAGGATGGCCATGACCGCCATTCGGACAGCGATGCCGAATGTCACCTGGGGCAGGATGACGCTGCTCTTGCCGTCCGCCACTTCGGAGGCGATTTCCACACCGCGGTTGATGGGGCCCGGGTGCATGACGATGGCGTCGGGCTTGGCCAGGGCCAGCTTCTCCGGCGTCAGGCCGAAGTGCTTGAAGAACTCGCCGCTGCTGGGGAGCATGCCGCCGTTCATGCGCTCGTTCTGCAGGCGCAACATGATGACGACGTCGGCGTCCTTCACGCCCTCGGCCATGTCGTGGCAGACGCGCACGCCCATGTCGCGCAGGTCGCCCGGCACCAGGGTCTTGGGGCCGACGGCGCGGATCTCGGGCACACCGAGGATGTTGAGCGCATGGATGTCGCTGCGGGCGACGCGCGAGTGCACGATGTCGCCGACGATGGCCACCGTCAGGTTGCGGAAGTCCTTCTTGAAGTGCCGGATCGTGTACATGTCCAGCAGGCCCTGGGTCGGGTGGGCGTGGCGACCGTCGCCGGCATTCACCACGTGCACGTGAGGCGCGCAGTGCTGGGCGATCAGGTGGGGCGCACCGCTCTCGCTGTGGCGCACGACGAACATGTCGGCGTGCATGGCGCTGAGGTTGGCCACCGTGTCGAGCAGGGTCTCGCCCTTGGCCGTGGAGGAGCGCGCGATGTCGAGGTTGATGACGTCGGCGCTGAGGCGCTTGGCGGCGATCTCGAAGGTGGTGCGGGTGCGGGTGCTGTTCTCGAAGAACAGGTTGAACACCGACTTGCCGCGCAGCAGCGGCACCTTCTTGACCTCGCGGTCGTTGACGGAGAGGAAGCTGCCGGCGGTGTCCAGGATCTGCTCGACGACCGCGCGCGGCAGGCCTTCGATGGACAGCAGGTGGATGAGCTCGCCGTGCTTGTTGAGCTGGGGATTTCGCTTGCTCAGCATCATTTCACCTCGAATCGGAAGCGGCCGTCGTCAGCGCGGCTCAGACGCAGGCTCTGGTCGGCCTGGAGCGAGACGCGCGCCGCCGAGAAGGCCGGCTCGATGGGCAGCTGGCGCCCGCCGCGGTCCACCAGCACGGCGAGCTGCACGCGCGCCGGGCGGCCGAAGTCGAACAGCTCGTTGATGACGGCCCGCGTCGTGCGCCCGCTGTAGAGCACGTCGTCGATCAGCAGGATGTCGCGGCCATTGACGTCGAAGGGCAGCTTGGTGTGGTCGGCCTTGGCCATGCCGCGCGAACCGAAGTCATCGCGGTGCAGGGCGCTGGAGATGGTGCCGGCGGCGACCCCCAGGTCGGCCGCCAGTCTCTCGGCCAGCCAGGCGCCGCCGCTCCAGATGCCCACCAGGGCGGTGTCGGGCGTCAGCAGCTTCTGCACGCCTTTCTTGAGCTCGAGGTACAGAGCCTCGGCATCGAGCAGCAAATCACTCATGGGTGTTCTCGAAAAAACTGTTCCAGGATCAGGGCGGCGGCGGCGGCATCCACGTCTTGTGCGCCTTCGGCTTCAGCTTCCACGCTCGTATAGCGCTCGTCCACCTCGAAGACCGGCAGGTGGTAGCGGCCCGAGAGGCGCCGGCCAAAATTCTGCGCCTTGGCCGTCATCTCGTGCGGCGCACCGTCGGGGTGGCGGGGCACGCCGATGACGAGGGCGTCGGGCTGCCAGGTCTTGATGAGGGCAGCGATCGCGTCGAAGTCGCCGCCCTTGAGGGTGCCGCGCGGCTCGGCCGAACCGAGCAGACGCGTGCCGCTGGCCACGCCAATGCGGCGCAGGCCAAAGTCAAAAGCAAGAAAGGATTGAAGGCGGGACGCGTCAGCCACGACGGCCATCACGCATGCCCCGCGTCGGAGCTGAGCATGCGCGGATCGACGCCCAGCAGTGCCAGCGCCTTCTCGTAGCGCTGCTCGACCGGCGTGTCGAAGATGATTTCCGGCGTCGCGTCCACCGTCAGCCAGCCGTTGCGGCCGATTTCTTCCTCGAGCTGGCCGGCGGCCCAGCCGCTGTAGCCCAGGGTGACGAGGATCTTGCGCGGGCCGGCGCCGTTGGACAGGGCCTCCAGCACGTCGCGGCTGGTGGTCATCTCCAGGCCGCCGGGCACGGCCAGCGTGGCGTTGTAGTGGCCACCCTCCTCGTCCAGGGGCTCGTGCAGCACGAAACCGCGGTCGGTCTGCACCGGGCCGCCGTAGAAGACGGGGCTGTCGGCCAGGGGGTCGGCCGGCGGGCTGAGCTCGACCTTCTCGAACAGGTTGCCCAGCGTCAGCGAGGTCGGCTTGTTGACGACCAGGCCCAGGGCGCCGTTGTCGTTGTGCTCGCAGAGGTAGACCACCGTGCCTGCGAAAGCCTCGTCGGCCATGCCGGGCATGGCGATGAGGAACTGGTTGGTCAGGACGATCCGGTCGGCAGGCATGAAGGCATTTTATTCTGCCGGTCATGACCGACCGTATCGACCGCGCTTTGGTCTGGTTTCGCCGCGACCTGCGCGTGGCTGACCAGGCCGCCCTCTACCAGGCGCTGCGAGCCGCGAAACAGGTGTTTTGCGCCTTCGTGCTGGACCGCGACATCCTGGACGTCCTGCCCCGGGCCGACCGGCGCGTGGAATTCATCCTGGGCGCCCTGCAGGTGCTGGACGAGGACCTGCGCAGGCTGGGTGGCGCCCTGATCGTGCGCCACGGCTTCGCGGCCGACGAGATCCCGCGCCTGGCGGCCGAGCTGGACGTGCAGGCCGTCTTCACCACCCATGACGACGAGCCCCAGGCGCTGATGCGCGATGCGCGGGTGGCCGATCTGCTCGAGCCCCTCAACGCCGGGCTGCGCAGCTTCAAGGACCACGTCATCTTCGAACGCCGCGAGGTGATGACGGCCGCCGGCGGGCCCTATGGCGTGTTCACGCCCTACAAGAACGCCTGGTTGCGCAAGGTCGACGAGTTCTACCTGAGCAGCTATCCGGTGGAGCGCCATGCGGCCAGCCTCGCCAAGAGCAAGCTGGCCCAGGGCGTTCCTGGCCTGAAGGACATCGGTTTCCAGCCCACCGATCTGATCGCCCATGTCGGCCAGGGCAGCCGCGGTGCCGAGGTGCTGCTGGACGACTTCCTGGACCGCATCGCCGACTACGACAAGAAGCGCGACTTCCCGGCCCTGAAGGGCCCGAGCTATCTCAGCGTGCACCTGCGCTTCGGCACCGTGTCCATCCGCCGGCTGGCGCGCACGGCCCACCAGCTGATGCAGGGCGGCGACCATGGCGCCGAGATCTGGCTGTCGGAGCTGATCTGGCGCGATTTCTATCACCAGGTCATGCACCACCACCCGCATGCCATGACGTCGGCCTTCAAGCCGGAGTACGACGCCATCCGCTGGGAGACCGGCAAGCAGGCCGACACGCTGTTCGCCGCCTGGTGCGACGGCCGTACCGGCTTTCCGCTGGTGGACGCGGCCATGCGCCAGATCAACCAGACCGGCTATATGCACAACCGCCTGCGCATGGTGGTGGCCAGCTTCCTGACCAAGGATCTCGGCATCGCCTGGCAGCGCGGCGAGGCCTATTTCGCCGAGAAGCTGCTGGACTTCGACCTCGCGGCCAACAACGGCGGCTGGCAATGGGCCAGCAGCAGCGGCTGCGACGCCCAACCCTATTTCCGCATCTTCAACCCGACCAGCCAGAGCGAGAAGTTCGACGCCGAGGGCCGCTTCATCCGCCGCTACTGCCCGGAGCTGGCCGAACTGTCCAACAAGGCCATCCACGCGCCCTGGGAGCGGGCACCGCTGGAGATGCAGGGCCGCGACTACCCACAGCCCATCGTCGACCATGCCATCGCGCGCGAGCGCACGCTGGAGCGCTACGCCGTCGTCAAACGGCCTGCCTGATCAGAGGGCGCCGAAGGCCGTGGCCTGAGCCAGGGTCAACAGGCCGCGCGGCGAGACCGCGTCGGCAGGGAACAGGGCCATGCCCATCTCGATGCCCAGGGTGTAGTCGCGCCCGGCCACATGGAAGGGCTCGCTCATCAGCGCGACGAGGCTGCGGGCATGGTTGGCGGCCTGCTCGGCCTGGTCCAGCCGGGTCTGCACGACGGCGAACTGGTCGGCCGAACTGCGCGCCACGATGTCCGAATCGGCGCTGGCCTCCTTCAGGCGCAGCGCCACCTGGCGGGCCACGGCGCCGGCGACGTCGTCCGCCAGTTGGGCCAGGCCGGCCAGGCGCACAACGTAGACGGCCAGGTCGACGCCATCGCGGGTCGCGCAGCGCGAGACCTGGTCCAGGCGCTCGTGCAGGGCGGCTTCATTGAACAGGCCGGTCAGGCCGTCGCGCAGCTGGACGGCGGGCTTGTCGTCCAGCTGCGC
>NZ_JBYSZK010000004.1:84806-426149 GCF_058787015.1 Roseateles sp. FW305-36
GGGGGGGGGGTGGTTTTTCCCCCCCCCCCCCCGGGGCGGGTGGCGGCGTACTCGGCCAGGTCGTCGAACAGGGTCTCCAGGCCGCTGGCCTTGTCGTAGAAGGCATCGGCACCGGCGTCCAGACAGGCGCGACGGTAGGCGTCCACGTCCTGGGCGGTCAGCACCGCGATGCGGCCGGTGTAGCCGGCGCGGCGCAACTGGGCGAGCAGGCTGAGGCCGCTGCCGGTCGCCAGGGACAGGTCCATCAGCACCACGTCGGGCTGGGTCCACTGGATCAGTGCCAGGGCCTGACGTTCGCCACCGGCCTCGCCCACGACGCGCATGCCGGGCATGGTCTCGAGGCGGCGCACCAGCAGGCGGCGGATGGAGGCGGAGTCTTCGACGAGAAAGATGTTCATGGCCGCCATGGTCGGCCCGGCCGGGATCCGGCGGCAGCGGGTGATCTGGGCGTTGGGCCGGCAGGATTGCCGCGACCTCATGTAGGTAGATTGCCTACATGGCGCCCCTCGCCCAGTCTCGCGGCGCTGGACGCGCGCGAACCTGGTCGGTCCCCCTGGGGGACGTCGACGCTTGCGGCATAGAGCCACAAGCGTCGACAGACGGGCCGGCGCTCGGCCCGGAACATCAACTCAAGGCCACCGATGTGGCCAATCAGATATCCGTCAGCCCGTGCTGCACGCAGTATTTGGTCAGCTCGGTGTTGTTGGCCCAACCGGCCTTCTCGAGGATGCGGGCGCGATAGCTGCCCACCGTCTTGACGGACAGATGCATGGCCTCGGCGATCTGGGCCGGCGTCTGGCCGGCGGCGATCAGCAGCATGACCCGATGCTCCTGGGCCGACAGCTGCTCGTGCGGCAGGGCGCCGGGCGCCTTGCCGCTGAGCAGGCCGAGCAGGTGGTCGGCCATGGCGGCCGTCACATAGCGACCGCCCTCGGACAGGCGGCGCAGCGCGGTGCGCAACTCCTCGGGCGCCCGGTCCTTGGGCAGATAGCCCGCCACGCCCATCTGCATCAGCCGCGCGGCATAGGCGGCCTCGGCATTGAGGCTGAGCACCAGCAGGGGCACGCCCGGCAGCACGCGCAGCAGCTTGCTGGCCCCTTCGGTGCCGCGGGCGTCGGGCAGCGACAGGTCCAACGTGACGAGGTCGGGACGCGCCGCGGCAATGCGGCTGAGGGCTTCGGCGATGGTCGGGGCCTCGTCGATCTGGGCATCGGGCCATTCCTGCAGCACGAGCTGGCTGATGCCCATGCGCATCAGCGGGTGGTCGTCGATGATCAGCAACTTCACAACCAGGTCTCCTCGTCCTTGGCCACCGCAGCGGCCGGCATGGGGGAATTCAGCGGCAGCCAGACCCGCACCCGGCTGCCGCCGCCGGGCGCCGGGCCGAAGTCAAAGCGGCCGCCGGCCAGTTCGGCGCGTTCGCGCATATTGCGCAGGCCCGAAGCGTCGGGGCGGGTGGCGCCGGGGCCGCGCCCATCGTCGTCGACTTCCAGCTCATAGCCCTCGCCGGCGTCGATCGCCAGCGGCCGGCCGGTGACGCGCAGGCTGCGCGCCTGGGCGTGCCGAAGCACATTGGTGCAGGCCTCCTGGACGATGCGAAACAGCGGGCTGGCCTGCTCGGGTGGCAGCAGGGCCGCCTCGTCCAGGTCCAGCCGGGTCTCGAGGGCGGATTGCCGCTGCAGCATCTGCAGATGGTGGTCCAGGGCCGCCTCCAGACCCAACTCGTCCAGCAGCGGCGGGCGCAGTTCCGCCGAGATGTGGCGGGCCGCGCGTATGGCCTCTTCGGCCATGCCCTGCAACTCGTCGACCAGCGGCTCGCTGCGCGGCGCCAGCCTGGCGCGCAGGGACAGCGTCACCATCTTGATGGCGGTGCCGACCTGGCCGACCTGGTCGTGCACCTCGCGGGCGAGGCGACGCCGTTCGGCCTCGATGCCGCGGTCCATCTCGACGGCGAAGCTGCGGATGCGCGCCAGCGCATGGCTGAGGGCCTCGGTGCGCAGGGCGACCTGCTGCTCCAGGCCGGCGTTGGCATCGCGCAGGGCCGCCTCGGCCCGGTCGCGCAGACGGCGTTCGCGCAGCATCAGGGCCACCGCCACGGCGAGGGTGACGAGCCCGACCGCGGGCAGCAGGCGCGTCAGGCGCGACGTGCGCTGGCGAACCGCCTGGGTGGCTTCGTCGGCCACGCCGACGCGGCGCTGCTGCTCGCGGGCCAGCTGCTCGATCTGGAAGCGCAGCTCGTCCATGACGCGCTTGCCGTCCACGTAGGCGCTCAGGTCGCTGGTCGCCGCCTTGCCGTCGGCCAGGCGGCGCGCGATGGTCTGGCGGGCCTGGGCCAGCCTCTCGTCGATCAGCGCATCCAGCCGGATCAGCGTCACCTCGTTCGCCCCCTGATGAGGCAGGCGATTGCGCAGGCCCGTGCGCACGTCGCTGAGCTCGCCGAGCGCATCCTCGTAGGGGCGCAGAAAAGGCTGCTGGCCGGTGATGATGAAACCGCGCTGGCCGGTCTCGATGTCGACGAGCAGCATCAGCAGATGCTGCAGATCGGTCTGGGTGCTCAGGGCCTGGCTGCGCTCGGCGTCGCGCCGCAGCAGCTCGGTCAGGCTCTGGGAAGCGCCCACGGCCGTGCCGACGAAGGCCAGGAAGGCCGCGACGAGAAGGCTCAACGGAAGCCAGGAATAACGCATGCCCACGCCACCCCTCTCACTGGGCCGCCCGCGGCGTCTAGGGCGCGCCGGTCGAGCGAGAAAGCCTAGGCTATGGCGACAAGCGACAAAAAGTCAAGCTGCCGGCTGACGCGTGCAATTGACGTGTTAGCAGCCGGGACCTCAGAACAGCTCGACGTCGCTGAGCTGGGTGGCTTCCTGGATCACGCCGCTGGCCACCAGGGCCGCGTAGTTGTGGACCTGGTTGCGGCCATGGCCCTTGGCGTGATAGACGGCCTTGTCGGCGCGCTCGAAGGCGCCCGCCGGGGAGTCGCCGGCGCGCACCTCGGTGAAGCCGATGCTGACGGTGATGCGCCCTACCTGGGGGAAGGCGTAGCGCTCGGTGTTCACGCGCAGGCGCTCGAAGGCCTCGCCGGCGTGGATTTCCTCGTCGCAGCGCATCAGCACGACGAACTCCTCGCCACCGAAGCGGTAGAGCATGTCGTGAAAGCGGAAGGAGCCGCGCATCAGCCGCGACAGCAACAGCAGCACTTCGTCGCCGATCAGGTGGCCGAAGCGGTCGTTGACGGACTTGAAGTGGTCGATGTCGATGACGCCGAGCACATAGTGCGGCGTGGCCGTCTCATGGCGGCGATCCTCGGCACCGTGCTTCACATCCGGGCGCGTCGGAATGTCCGACAGCACCTTCAGGAAGCTCTCGTCGAAGGTCTTGCGGTTGAGCAGGCCGGTCAGGGTGTCGCGCTCGGAGTAGTCGAGCAGGCCCTGGAAGTTGTGATAGATGCGCAGCACGCTGCTGACCATGCGCTGCGCGCCCGTGCCGAGGCGGCGCGTGGACAGGATCTCGATGACGCCGATGACGTCACGATCGGTCGCAATCGGAAACAGGTAGAGCCACTGGCCGCCCTGCGCCACCTGGGTGACGCTGCGGCTGCGCATGGCCTCCAGCCGCAGCGGATGGTCGATCACCTTGGGCAGGGCTGCGGGCTTGGCCCACAGCGGGTCGGCCGAGGCGACGGCATCACCCGCGCGCAGATGGGCGCGCGTCAGCCAGCGCTCGTCGCCCGGCTCGCCGACGCTGCGGTAGATGGCGACCGACTCGGGCTCGAGCAGATCGCGCAGCGCCATGACCAGGGTGACGTCCATGACGTCACGGTCACGGAAACCGGTCAGTTCGGCGAGATGGTCGACAACCTGGGACATGTGCTGATGATCAAGCCGCCACGGCCTGTCGGGTGAACTGCTGGATCAAGCCGAGCAGATATTCCTCATCGTAGGGCTTGCCGAGATAGTGGTCGACACCCAGTTGCGCAGCATAGTCGCGGTGCTTCTGGGCGATCCGCGAAGTGATCATGATGACCGGCAGCGCGGCCAGGCGCGAGTCGGCGCGCATATTGCGCACCAGGTCGAAACCGTCCATGCGCGGCATCTCGATGTCGGACAGCACCACCGAAGGCAGTTCGTCGCCCGACAGCTTTTCCATCGCATCCAGGCCGTCCTTGGCCAGCATGACGCGCAGACCGACACGCTCCAGGAAGCGCTGGGTCACGCGACGCACCGTCAGCGAGTCGTCGACGACGAGGACCAGCGGCGCCTGCGTGACGGTCTCGACGACGGACACGACCTGCTGCTGCGGCACCTCGCCCTGGGCGATGGCATGGGCGGCGGCCAGGCGGGCCTGCGCGTCCAGGCCATACCAGTCGGCCAGTGCGACGACGTTGTAGATCAGGGCCACTTCGCCCGAAGCCAGCAGGCTGATGCCCGCCAGGCCCGGCACGCGGTTGAGCTGGGCGCCGAGGTTCTTGACCACGACTTCCTGGTTGCCGATGACTTCGTCGACGTGCAGGGCCAAGGCGCCCTGGGCACTGCGCACCAGCACGACGTGGGTGTGGCGACCATGGACATGGCCGCGGCCCGCGTGGCCGAGCAGGCCGCCCAGCCAGTAGAACGGCATCTCGACGCCGCCGTGGTTGAGCTTGCCGGTGGCATAAGCTGCCTCGACCGCATCGACCGGCACGCGCTGCACGGAGGCCATCAGGGCCGCCGGGACGGCGATGACCTGGTCGGCGCTGCGCAACAGCACGACCTGGGTCAGTGCGGTGGTGAGGGGCAGACGCAGCAGGAAGCTGGTGCCCTGGCCGCTGGTCGACGTGGTCTCGATGGTGCCACCGAGCGTGCCGACCTCGGCACGCACGACGTCCATGCCGATGCCACGGCCGCTGAGCTCGGTGATCTGGCTGGCGGTCGAGAAGCCCGGCGCGAAGATCAGGCGCTTCAGCTGGGCGTCATCGGGTTCGGCATCGGCCGAGATCAGGCCGAGTTGCAGGCCACGCTCACGGATGCGGGCGAGGTTCAGGCCGGCGCCGTTGTCGGAGAAGTTCAGCAGCACTTCGTTGCCGTGCTGGCCGACCTCGATGCGCAGCGTGCCGACCGGGTCCTTGCCGGCGGCCGTGCGAGCTTCGGGCGTCTCGATGCCGTGGGCGACGCTGTTGCGCAGCAGGTGCTCGAAGGCGCCCGCGGTACGTTCCAGCACCGAACGGTCCAGCTCGGTCTGGCCGCCGCTGATTTCCAGCTTGACCTGCTTGCCGCTGTCACGCGAGGCCTGGCGGACGACGCGGTGCATGCGCTCGCCGATGGAGTCGAACTCCACCAGGCGGGTGCGCAGCAGGTCGTCCTGCAGTTCGCGCGTCAGTCGCGACTGGGCGGCCAGCTCGTCTTCGCCAGTCTGCACATTGCGGCCCAGCGAACGCTGCAGGGTGGCCACGTCACCGACCGACTCGGCCAGCATGCGGGTCAATTCCTGGAAGCGGGTGTAGCGGTCGAACTCCAGCGGGTCGAACTCGCGGCCGCCCTGCTGCGCCATCTCCTGCTGGATGTGCATCTGGGCCTCGGCCTGCAGTTCCAGCTCGCGCAACTGGGCGCGGATGCGATCCAGGTTGTCGTCCAGGTCGTGCAGCGAGCCCTTCATCTGCACCAGCTCGGACTCCATCCGCGCGCGGCGGATGCTGACCTCGCCGGCCTGGGTGGCCATGCGTTCCAGCAGGCTGCCGCGCACCCGCACCAGGGCCTGGCCGATGGCGAGGTTGTCGCTGCCGGCGGCGATCTCGGCGGTGTCGGTGAAGCGGCTCCAGTCGATCTCGCGGGTCGGCTCGACCGGCTTGTCGACGGCGATGGGCGCGACCGGACGGATCGAGGGTTCGGAGATCTCGGCAACCGGACGGGCGACGGGCGCAGGCGCAGGCGCGGGCGGCGGCGGCGCGACGACGGTCGGCGCCACCGGCGCTGCGGCGGCGGCCGTCAGGCTGCGGCCGAGTTCCTCGAAGGCGTGCTCGAGGGCGTCGCCCTCATGCTGCAGGGCCTGGACCTGGGCGTGATCGGCATGGCCGGCGCGCACCAGGGCCTCGACGGCCGACTCCAGGTGGTGGGCCTGCTCACCCAGACGCATGGCACCGGCGAGGCGGGCGCCGCCCTTGAAGGTGTGCAGGGCGCGCATGCAGGCGTCGGAACGACCCAGCTCGGCCGGGTGGGCCAGCCAGTCGCGCAGGGCGCCGTGCAGCTGCTCCAGCAGGTCGCGGCCTTCCTCTTCGAAGATCGGATAGAGGTCGGGCTCGATATGGTCGGGCAGGCCAGGCTCGGGCTCGTCCTCGGCAGCAGCGTGCACCGGCTCCGGTTGCACTTCGGCCACCGGCTCGGGTTGCGGCTCGGGCTGGACTTCGACGACCGGTTCGGGTTCGGGCTGGGCTTCGACGACCGGCTCGGGCACCGGCAGCGCTTGCGCAACCGGTTCGGGCTCAGGCTCGGGCTGGACTTCGACAACCGGCTCGGGCTCCGGCTGGGGCTGCGCTTGCGCAACCGGCTCGGGGATCGCCTCGACGACGGGCTCGGGGGTGGCTTCGACGGGCGCGGCGGCCTCGACCGCGTCGAAGACGGGCAGTTCGCCGGCCACGGTAGCCGACATCGAAGGGTCCAGATCGCCGGCCACGGTCTCGTCCAGCGCGTGCAGGGGCAGCACGTCCAGCGGCGCCGACGCCGTGAAGGACTCTTCCTGCGGCTCGTAGGCGTGCAGGCGGGAAATGATGTCCGGGTCGTTGGGCTTCAGGAAGCCGGCAGCGAACTGGTGCAGCAGGCGACGGATGTCGTCGGCGGCGCGCACGAAGAGCTCGGCATCTTCCGGCTCGTAGCTGACGGCGCGCTGGGCGCGGCCCAGCGTGTGCTCGAGCTCGCGGGCCAGGGCCGACAGGTCTTCATAGCCGACCGTGGCGGCATTGCCGGCCAGCGCATGGGCCTGCACCTCGCAGCTCTGCGGCACGGGCTGGCTGAGCTCGGCCGCCCATTCGGCCAGGCCGATGGACAGTTTGCGCGACAGCTCGTCGGCTTCGTTGAGGAAGATGTTGAACAGCGCGATGCTGATGCGCAGCGGGCCGATGACCTTGAAGCCTTCGTCGGGGTCGACAGGCTCGGGCTCGGGCTCGGGTTCAGGCTCCGGCGCGCTGACCAGGCTGAGGGCCGGGGCTGCCGGCTCTTCGTCGTCCTGGAGCAGCTTGGCCATGGCCAGCGTGGATTCCTCCGGACGGACCGGGGCCTCGCCCATGGGCTCCATGACGACGACTTCGGCCTCGTCCAGATCCAGCGAGAGGGCGAAGTTGGCCAGGGTCGGCTCTTCGTCGGGCATGGCCGGCAGCGGCAGCGGCTCGGTCGGCGCATGGGCGCCGAATTCGCTGATCGGCTCGTCGACGGGCACCTCGGTCGGCTCGAAATCGATGACGACATCGGGCAGGGCCAGCGCGGCCTCGGCCTCGACCTGGGCTTCGGTGGCCGGCGCGGCCAGCTCGAGCACGAAGTCGGGCGCCAGCGGTGCCGTCTCTTCCATCTCGGCCGGCAGGGCAGCGACGGCGGGCTCGGCAGCCGGCGCGGCCAGCCCCTCGGGACCGCCATCGACGGCGGCAGCGGCCGGGGCGGCGGCCTCCAGCGGCAGCGGCTGGCCATGCAGGCGCAGGGAATCGGCGCTGCGGCGCACCGGATCGGGCGAGCTGTGGCCGGGCTCATTGCCGGCGATCTGCTCGCGCCAGTGGGCGAAGTAGTCCAGGGCCTCGCCGGTGAAGCCGAGCAGGGCCGCATCGGCCTGCGGCGTGGCTTCGCCCAGGCGGGCGTTGTAGAGCTGTTCGCAGGCCCAGGCACCTTCGCCGAATTCGTCCAGGCCCACCATGCGGGCGCTGCCCTTCAGGGTGTGGAAGGCACGGCGCACGACGGTCAGCTGACCGTGGTCGGCCGGCGACTCGCGGAGTTCTGCCAGCGCGGCGCGGGCATTGCCGATGACCTCCTCGGCTTCCTCGAGGAAGATCTCGCGCATCTCGGGGTCGTCGGCGACGCTGGGCGCGGGAGCAGGCGCGGGCGGCGGGGGAGCGACAACGGGAGCGGGAGCCGGAGCGGGCATTGCCGCAGCGGGCTGCGACAGGTCGACGTCGGGCAGGCTGAGATCGGGCAGATCCAGCGTGGCCAGGTCGACGCGCAGGGGTTGGGTGGCCTCGTAGGAGGGGGCGTCGAGCTCGGGCGATTCGTCGCCCAGATCGACGTGGAAGCCGCTGGCCTCGAAGCTGGGCAGCTCGACAGCGCCTTCGCGACGGCCCATGACGGCGTCCAGGCGGCCGCTGGCATCGTCGAACTGGAACATGCGCTTGGCCAGGGCCGGCTGCACGCTCAGCATGTCGATCAGGAAGCCGAGGGCACCGAGGTTGTTGGCCAGGCGCTCGAAGACGTCGCGCGCACCGGGGCGGTTGAAGTCGATCTCGGTGTTGGCGAGGCCGTCGACCTCGTCACGCATGCGGACCGTGGCCTGGGCGGCCTGGTCCAGACCCAGCACGCTGAGCACGCCGCGCATGGCCTGCAACTGGCCGGGCACGGGAATGAGCAGCGCGCGCTGGGTCGGGTCGCGGAAGTATTCGTCGCACTGCTTCTCGACTTCCGAAAGGCTGGCGCGCAACTCATGCACGACGCTGCCGAGGGTCTGGCGGTCGGAGACGCGGCGGTACAGCTCCTCCATCCAGTCTTCCAGCGGCTCGGGTGTCTGGCCATGGGCCACGGCCTCGACGCGGCGCGCCATGCGGCGCACGCGATCGGCCTGTTCGGGCTGGTCGAAGGCGGCATCTTCCAGTGCAGCCTCGACATAGAGCAGGCTGGTGGCGATTTCCATCGCCAGGGCCGGCGGCGGCGTGGTGCGCGAGCGCAGCGTCGCGACGACGGCGCGCTGCAGGGTCTGGGCCAGCACCTCGCCGCTCGGGAAGAGGCGGGTCAGGGAATCGGCAAGACCGGCGAACTGCTCATCGAGGCCGGCCAGGCGATGCTGGTCGCCCTCGGCGGCGCTGGACCAGCTCTCCTTGGCGGACAGCACGCGGCGCTTGGCCTGGGCGACCCAGGCGGGGTCGATGCGGCCGAGGCTGGCGTCTTCGTAGTCGCCGGCATGTTCTTCGGTCAGGCGGTAGGCCTCGTTGACGGCGGCCAGGCGCGGGCCGGCCCCCTTGCTGCGGCACTGGGCGCAGAAGAACAGCAGGTCCTGGGCCAGGCGATCGCGCGCCGGATCGGTGCCCGGGTCGCCTTGGCCGACGATGCGCAGCTCATGCAGCAGTTTGGAGCCCAGACGCTTGGTGTAGGCGTCGCTGCCGAGGAGCTTCAGGGCCTGGCCCTCGAAGACGGCGGCGGCGAGTTGCCACAGCGTGCGCGTGGTGCCGGCCGGCAGGGCCGCGGCCAGGCCGGCGCACAGGCCGGACAGATTGGCCGCATGCGTGGGGCTGGGCTCGCGCATCTGGCGCAGCAGCGCAGCCTCGAACGGGGCGCGCACGCCTTCGGGCGAACGCGGCAGCACGCCGGCTTCGGACGCGATGCTGCGCCAGGACCAGTCGTATTGCCACAGGTCGGCCGGATGGATGCGCTCGGCGCCGTTCAGTTGCTGCAGCGCGCGATAGCCCGGGTAGAGGGCCAGCGACGAGGTCTTGTTGCCCGCCAGCAGGCGGGCCACATAGGCCAGCAGCGCGAAGTCGGCGCGCTCGATGGTGTCGACGGTGCTGGCTTCGACTTCCAGCGGACGCTCGGCCAGGCGAGCCACGGCCGCCTCGGCGGCACGCAGCATGCCGGCGCCGGCCGGCAGGCCGACGAGCGACAGCACACCGCTGACCTGGTGCAGCTGGGCCGCGGCCTGCTGCAGCGGCACGCTCGGCTGGGCGTCGCCGCCGAAGGCCGAGAGGCGGTTGTCGCCGCCTTCGCGCACATGTCGGCGCAGGGTCTTGTGCACCGACTCCAGGGAGCGGCGCAATTCCTCCTGCACCCAGGCCAGTGGGCTGAGGTCGGCCGGGAGTTCGGAGTCTCGCAGGGAGCTGTCCATGCGTGGGCTTTCTCGCTCGGTGCGGTGTACGGGGGTCAGGCGACCTTGAATCGGGACACGGAGGTGCGCAGCGCCTCGGCGGAGCGGGACAGCTCATGCACCATCTGGGCGGTGGAGCGCGTGCCTTCCGACGTCTGTTCGGTCACCGCGAAAATGTGCTGGATATTGGAGGCCACCTCGTTGGCATGCTCAGCTTCCTGCTGGGCCTGGTTCGAGATGCGTCCGATCAGGCTGTCCAGCTGGCGCGACACGCTGTCGATGTCTTCCAGGGCCTTGCCGGCCGCGTCGGACAGTTGCGTACCTTCCACCACACCGCGCGTCGAGCGCTCCATGGCGGCCACGGCGTCGTGGGTGTCGGTCTGAATGGTCTTGACCAGCGCGGCGATTCGACGCGTCGCGTCGCCGGAGCGTTCGGCCAGACGCTGCACTTCTTCTGCAACCACCGAGAAGCCGCGACCGGCTTCACCGGCAGACGCGGCCTGAATGGCGGCGTTCAGAGCCAGCACGTTCGTCTGTTCCGTAATGTCCGAGATCAGCTCCGTGATCTCGCCAATTTCCTGAGACGACTCGCCCAGTCGCTTGATGCGCTTGGAGGTCTCCTGGATGGAGTCACGGATGGTGTTCATACCGGCGATGTTGTTCTGCATCGCGGACAGACCCTGCTCGGCGGCCTGACGGCTTTGACGCGCCACCTCGGCCGTGGTCTGCGCCTGCGCGGACACCTCGGTGATTCGACCGGCCATGCCGAGCACGGCCTCGCCGGTGGCGCGGATCTCGTGCAGCTGTTCCTTGGACGCCGCCAGCAGGTCGGTGGACGTCTGGTCCACCGCGCCGGTCGTGTCCGTCACGCGGGCTGCCGTGGCCTGCACCTGGCCGACCAGGTTGCGCAGCTCTTCCACCGTGTAGTTCACGGAGTCGGCGATGGCGCCGGTGATGTCTTCCGTCACCGTGGCTTGCTGTGTCAGGTCACCTTCAGCGACGCTGGCCAGTTCGTTCATCAAACGCAGAATGGCGGCCTGGTTGGCGTCGTTGACGCGCTTGGCTTCCTGCTCCTGCGCCTCGGCTTCGCGCTTCTGGGCTTCGGCGATCTCGGCACGACCGGCCTGGTCGGCCAGGTAGAGCCGCAGGAAGCCGACGGCGCCGACGATCAGGGCGACCAGGGACAGGATCAGCAGGATGATGAGGCCCGCACCGGCGCCGCCCGATTTTTCCAGCTCGGCAGCGGCCTGCTCCAGGCCTTTGCGCAGCGGTTCGGAATCGTTCAGGATGGCCGTCTGGGCTTCACGAGCCGACACCAGGCCCTGCAGATTGCCCAGAATGGCCGAGGCCTGCGTGCGGGTCTGCTCGTACTGCTTGAGCAGGGTCTGCAGGCGTTCCTTCAGCTGCGGGTCACGCGCGGCGTTCAGGCGCAGCTCGGGGCTGCCGCTGATCAGGGCCTCGGTGATGAGCTTGAAGGAGTTCAGGTCCTTGCCCAGCAGGAACACGGCTTCGGGGCTCACGCCTTCCTGCGTCAGGAATTCGTTGGCGCTCTTGCCGATACGCTGGGTCAGCATGACGAGCTGACCGACGGCGGAGACTTCACCCGCCGACGAACCGATCTGCAGGGCTTGAGACGACACCGCCTCGGCGCTTTCCAGCAGGTCGCTGGACTGGCGGTTGATGGCGCGCAGGGCCTGGCCGACCTGGGTCAGGATCTTTTCCTGGCCCTGCACGACCTTGCCGTTCTTCTCGGCGCGCTCGACCAGGGGCTTGAGGCCGTCCAGCGTCGGCTGCACGGCATCGGGCGCCTTGGCCAGATCGCCTTCGCCGGTGCGCAGGTTGTTGACCACGCCGCTCATCGTGCTGACCGATTCGCGCAGTTCGGCGAAAGCCGCCGGGTTGCCCACCAGGGCCGCGGACACGGACTTGGCCATGCGCTGCGAATGCATCAGCGCCTGACCGGAAGCACGCACCTGGGCCGCGCTGCGGTTGGAGCTGGCCAGCACCAGGGAGACGGAAACCGCGGTGCCGACCAGGCCCAGGGCAACCAGGCCCGTCAGCACGCGCTGGCGATGCTTGCCGAACAGGTCGGTCAGCTTCTCGGCACCGGTGGCGGCCTGGGGCGTCGGCAGCATGGTGGGATCGGCCGCCTGGGTGGTCGGCGCGAAGCTCATCGTGCTGCTGGGCGGGAACTCGCTGTTCGGGCCCGGCTCGGTCGGCACGGCTTGCGAAATGATGGACGGGGCCTCCGTGCGCGGGTAGGCCTCGGTGCGAACGGGAATCTCGACACCGGCAAGCGTGGAATCGGCATTGCGGGTGGCGTCGAAGCCGACGTTGCTGCGCGAGTCGATCGTCGTGTCGGCAGCCTCGGGAACTGCCATCGGCAGCTCATCGGCTTCGGACTTTCCCCTGATTTTGTCCAGCAGGCTCATCTCACCCTCGTCCTTCAGTGTTTGTGATGTCCGCGTTTTGTAGCGGCTCGGAGCTCGGAAGCTTGGAAATGGTTGCGTTCATCACGCGACGATGTGCAGGAAATTCTCCTGCCGCGACAACGCCTCGAGATTGATTTCTTGCCAACTACGACCGGCTTCGTCGCGGCGCAGCGCGCCGGCGAAACGCGGCAGCGGTCCGGCGGGCTGCTGCTCGGCCAGTGGCAACTGCTCATCGCTGCGCAGGCCGGCCAGCCGGTCCACGAGCAGCGCGCAGTTCAGATTGAGATCGCTGCCCAGCGACACCAGGCGGCTTTGCGCCGGCAGGGCGCGACCGGGCGCGGGATCGCGCAGGCCCAGGTAGACGGCCAGGTCGACGACCGTGAACAGGCCGCCACGCAGATTGGCCACGCCGGCCAGCCAGGGCTTGGCATAGGGCACGGACTTGATGGGCACGGGCGCGAAGATTTCGCTGGCCTGCTTCAACGAGAACAGCAGACCGGCACCGGCGCATTCGACGGCCAGCCAGTTCGCGATGAGCGTCTGCTCACGCGCGGCCGCCATGCGGTCGGCCAGGCGCTGCTGGAGCTCGCGGAGTGCCGTTTTGTTTGCCATCAGTGCCGCCCGGCCGCCCGAAGGCGCTGAAGCGCCCCCTCGGGGGGCAGTGAACGAAGTGAGCGTGGGGGCGTCATGCGCTTGTCGCCTTAGCCGAGGGCTTTGATCTTGGCCAGCAGCTCTTCGGCCTTGACGGGCTTGACGACGTAGTCGCTGGCGCCCTGGCGCATGCCCCAGACCTTGTCGGTTTCCTGGTTCTTGCTGGTGCACATGATGACGGGCACGCCGGCATAGCGCTCGTCGCGCGTGATGGCGCGGGTCAGCTGGAAACCGTTCTGGCCGGGCATGACGACGTCCATCAGGATCAGGTCGGGCTTGGCCTCGGCCAGGCGCTTCATGGCCTCCTCGGCGTTCTCGGCCGTGCGGACATTGAAGCCGCGCTTGACCAGCATCTCCGAAAGGGCATGCAGCTCGGTCTTGGAATCGTCAACCAGCAGGATGTTCTGAATGCTCATGGCAGTTCTCTCTCAAAAGGTGCTTCTCAGGGACGGTGCTGGAGCACCGCTTGAAGCAGCTGGTCCTTGGTGAAGGGCTTGGTCAGGTAGTCCTGCGAACCCACCATGCGCCCACGGGCCTTGTCGAAGAGGCCATCCTTCGACGACAGCATGATCACCGGCACTCCCGAGAACTGCGGGTTGCGCTTGATGATGGCGCAGGTCTGGTAGCCGTCGAGGCGGGGCATCAGGATGTCGCAAAACACGAGATCGGGATGGAAATCACCCAGTTTGGCCAGCGCGTCGAAGCCATCCTCGGCCAGGGCCACCTCGTGGCCGCCCTGCTTCAGGAAGATCTCCGCGCTGCGGCGGATGGTGTTGCTGTCGTCGATGACCAGGATGCGGGTGGGTCCTGCACCGGAAACTTGCTCGTTCAAACGTCGTCTCCTCGGAACTTCAGCTCGGGGCCAGGCCTTGTCGGCCCCCTGTGAGGCTTTGGGGGCCGAGTCAGATGCGCACCATCTCGAAATCCTCTTTGCGCGCTCCGCAGTCGGGGCAGACCCAGTTCATGTCCACATCGGCCCAGGCGGTACCGGGCGCGATGCCATGCTCAGGATCACCTGTCGCTTCGTCATAGATCCATCCACAGATCAGGCACATCCAGGTACTGGGTTCGCTCACGGTGCTTAGAGTTTGCTCACTACAATCGAATCATTCTAGCCAGGGCCCGAGAGCGCAATGCTGAGGGCAAACGCCTGTGCCCCGGGCCTCAGAAGCGCGCTTTTAGCGGCAGACTCCACGCTTTGCGGCGCTCTTTGAGCCGCAATCGCCACGACTTCCTCATGAGCCCAACACCCCTTCCCACCGACCCCGAGGTCGAAGAACCCCAGGACGAGCAGGAAAGCCCGCCGCCGGCCTGCGTGCTCAGCTTCAATGCCAGTGACGCCTCGGGCGCCGGTGGCTTGGCGGGCGACGTGGCCACGATAGCGGCCATGGGCGCCCACTGCCTGCCCGTCGTCACCGCCATCGTGCTGCGCGACACGGCCGAGGTCTTCGAGCACGAGAACCTCGACCCCGACACCGTCGCCGAGCAGGCCCGTCACATCCTGGAAGACGTGCCCATCACGGCCTGGAAGGTCGGCTTCCTCGGCAATGCCGAGTCCGTCGCCGCCGTCGCCGAGGTGCTGAGCGACTACCCGGACGTGCCGCTGGTGACCTATCTCCCCTCGGTCGCCTGGATCGACGAGGACGAGCAGCAGAGCTATCTGGACGCGGTCCGCGAGCTGGTGCTGCCGCAGACGGCGGTGCTGGTGGGCAACCACAAGACCATGACCGACTTCCTGTTGCCGGACTGGGACAACGAGCGCGCCCCGTCGGCCCGCGAATTGGCCGTGGCCGCCGCCCAGGCCGGAGCCCAGCACGTGCTGGTGACCGGCATCCAGCTGCCCAACCAGTATGTGGACAACGTGCTGGCCAACGCCCAGGGGCCCATCACCGGTGAGAAGTTCGAGCGCTTCGAGACCGCCTTCGTCGGCTCCGGCGACACCCTGGCCGCCGCCCTGGCCGCCCTGCTGTCGGTCGGTGCCGAGCTGCATTCGGCCGTCAGCGAGGCCCTGTCCTTCCTGGACCAGTCGCTGGACGCGGGCTTTCGCCCCGGCATGGGCAATGTCATCCCCGACCGCTTCTTCTGGGCTCTGCCCGCCGCGGACGAGGAAGGCGGCGAGCCCCCGGGCTTCGAGCCCGAACCCGAACCCGAGCAGCCGCCCAAGACGCCGCGGCGCATGCATTGACTTCCTGATTTCCCTTCCATGGCCAGCAATTCAGAGCTCTTCGAGCGCGCCTCTCGCGTCATTCCCGGCGGCGTGAACTCGCCCGTGCGCGCCTTCCGCGCCGTCGGCGGCACGCCTCGTTTCATCGCCCGCGGTGAAGGCGCCTACATCTTTGACGCCGAAGGCAAGCGTTACGTCGACTACATCGGCTCCTGGGGGCCGATGATCCTGGGCCACGGTCATCCCGCCGTGCTGGAGGCCGTGCAGAAGGCCGCCGTCGAAGGCTTCTCCTTCGGCGCCCCGACCGAACGCGAGATCGAGCTGGCCGAGGAGATCCTCAAGCTCGTGCCCAGCATGGACCAGGTGCGCCTGGTCAGCTCGGGCACCGAGGCGACCATGAGCGCCATCCGCCTGGCGCGCGGCGCCACCGGTCGGCCCAAGTTCATCAAGTTCGAGGGCTGCTATCACGGCCACACCGACGCCCTGCTGGTCAAGGCCGGCTCGGGCCTGGCCACCTTCGGCCACCCGACCAGCGCCGGCGTCACGCCGGGTGCGGCCGCCGACACCGTCGTGCTGGAATACAACAACGTCGAGCAGCTGGAAGCCGCTTTCGCCCAGCACGGCCACGAACTGGCCTGCGTCATCGTCGAGCCCATCGCCGGCAACATGAACTTCGTGCGCTCGTCGCTGGCCTTCATGAGCGCCATGCGCCGCCTGTGCACGCAGCACGGCGCCCTGCTGGTGCTGGACGAGGTCATGACGGGCTTCCGCGTCGGCCTCGGCTCGGCCCAGGCCCACTACGCCAAGCTCATCCCCGGCTTCGCGCCCGACATCTCGGTGTTCGGCAAGGTCATCGGCGGCGGCATGCCGCTGGCGGCCTTCGGCGCCCGGCGCGAGGTCATGCAGCATCTGGCGCCGCTGGGCGGCGTCTACCAGGCCGGCACTTTGTCCGGCAACCCGGTGGCCACGGCCTGTGGCCTGGCAACGCTGCGCGAAATCCAGAAGCCCGGCTTCTTCGAGTCGCTGTCGGCCAAGACCCGCCAGCTGGTCGACGGCCTTAAGACCGTCGCCGCCGAGAACGACGTGCCCTTCAGTGCCGACTGCGAAGGCGGCATGTTCGGCTTCTTCCTGCTGCCGGAACTGCCGCAGAACTACACCACCGTCATGACGACGGACAAGGAGCGCTTCAACCGCTTCTTCCATGCGATGCTGGACGCCGGCATCTATCTGGCGCCGGCCCTGTACGAAGCAGGCTTCGTGTCGGCGGCCCACAGCCCCGCCGACCTCGACGCCACGCTCGCGGCCGCGCGCACGGCCTTGCGCTGATCCTGAGAGCGCCTCCGGGCGCCACTGCCATGCATCTCCACATCCTCGGCATCTGCGGCACCTTCATGGGCGGCCTCGCGGCACTCGCACGCGAAGCCGGCCACAAGGTCACCGGCTGCGATGCCAACGTCTACCCGCCGATGAGCACCCAGCTCGAAGCCCTCGGCATCGAGCTCATCGCCGGCTTCGGCGCTGAGCAGCTGGAGTTGAAGCCCGACGTCTTCGTCATCGGCAATGTCGTCACGCGCGGCGAGCGCTTCCCGCTGATGGAAGCCATCCTCGACGCCGGCCTGCCCTATGTCTCGGGCCCGCAATGGCTGGCCGAGCATGTGCTGCAGGGCCGCCATGTGCTGGCCGTGGCCGGTACGCATGGCAAGACGACGACGACGTCCATGCTGGCCTGGATCCTGGAGCATGCGGGCCAGAAGCCCGGCTTCCTGGTCGGCGGCGTGCCGCAGAACTTCGGCGTGTCGGCGCGCCTCGGGCATGTGGACGCCGCGCGACCGCGCGGCGAGGGCCAGCCCTTCGTCATCGAGGCGGATGAGTACGACACCGCCTTCTTCGACAAGCGCAGCAAGTTCGTCCACTACCGCCCGCGCACGGCCATCCTGAACAACCTCGAGCACGACCACGCCGACATCTTCCCGGACCTGGCCGCCATCGAGACCCAGTTCCACCACCTCGTGCGCACCGTGCCGGCCAGCGGCCGCCTGGTCGTCAACGCCCGCGAGGAAGCCCTGCAGCGCGTCATCGCGCGCGGCTGCTGGAGCGAGGTGCAGCGCTTTGGCGCCAAGAAGGAAGAGGCCGGCATGCTGCGCGCCCGCGGCGAGCCGCAGGCTTTTGATGTGCTGCGCGGCAGCCTCAAGGTGGCGCGGGTCGAATGGAGCCTGATCGGCGAGCACAACCAGCTCAATGCGCTGGCGGCCATTGCGGCGGCCGAGCATGTCGGCGTGAGCCCGGAACAGTCAGCTGCAGCGCTGGCCGAGTTCCAGAACGTGCGCCGCCGCATGGAGCTGCGGGGCGAGGCCAAACGTGACGGTGGAAGCATCAAGGTCTATGACGACTTCGCCCACCACCCGACGGCCATCCGCACGACGATCAACGGCCTGCGCCGCCGCATCGCCCCGGCCGACCGCATCCTCGCCATCTTCGAGCCGCGCTCCAACACCATGAAGCTGGGCACGATGAAGGCCCAGTTGCCTTGGGCGCTGGAGGAGGCTGATCTGGCCTTCTGCAATCAGCAGGGGCTGAGCTGGGATGCCAAGGAGGCGCTGGCGCCGATGGGGGCCCAGGCGGTGGTCGGCGCCGATGTCGATGAGCTGGTGAAGGCGGTCGTCAAGGTCGCCAAGCCGGGAGACCATTTGCTGTGCATGAGCAATGGCGGCTTCGGCGGCATTCACGAGAAGCTGCTTGCAGCGCTTGCCAAGTAGGCGTCAGCCCTTCCCGTACAACACCATCTGCGTACACCTGAACAAGGCCATGGTCTTGCCCGTGTCCTTGTTGGTCACGACGGCATCCCAGATCTGCGTCGTCTTGCCGAGATGAACCGGCCGGGCCACGCAGGCGATGGTGCCGTCGCGTGCCGTGCCCAAGTGGTTGGACTTCAGCTCGATGGTCGTGAAGCCCACCGCGCCGGGCGGCAGATTGGCCAGGCAGCCGTAGCCGGCGCAGCTGTCGGCCAGCGTCACGATGCTGCCCGCATGCAGATAGCCGTTGGGCGCCATCAGCTCGTCGCGCACCACCAGCTCGGCCTTGATCTCGGCGGGGTCGGCCTGGGTGAAGACGATGCCCAGATGGCCGGGCAGGTTCTTGGCGCCGAATCGATTGAGTTGGTCGGGTGTGGACATGGCATTCCTCGCAGTGGCGGCCATGCTAAGACAAGAAAAAAGGCCGGCATGAAGCCGGCCTTTGCGCGAGCGCGAGGCGCGATCAGCTGCGCACCAGCGAGGCCTTCAGCATGCTGTTCAGCATGTCCTGGGTCTCGGCCAGATGGGCGCGTGTCTCGACCGACAGGCCCGGCTTGGCGGATGCCGCGCGCAGGTCGTTGAGCAGCTGGCTGGCGTGCCAGCGGGCCATCGAGAAGGCGTCGGCATAGACCGCGGCGCCGTTGGTGGCGCGGTTCAGCTGGGCCTGCAGACGGCGCAGGTATTCGCGCTGCAGGCTGCGGCGCATGCGGTCGATCTCGGCACCGGTCTTCAGCTCGCTGAAGATGGCGCCCTGCAGGGTGCCGTAGACCTCGCTGAGCGACACCGCGCCCTTGCGCTGGGCCTCGGGCAGGTAGGCACCCTGCTCGATCAGGCGGCGTGCCGTGTTGGGCGACATCAGGCGGTCCAGCACACGGCCCTGCAGTGCGCTGACGCTGTCCGGGATGGACAGCGGCAGGCCGCGGTCCCACTCGTTGTAGTCCACCGTCTGCGTGACCAGGAACTCGGGCTTGAACTTGAACGAGTCGCTGGACAGCAGGCCGCCGGCGATGAAGCGCAGGGCCTCGCGCTGCTGGGCGTTGTCCACCGGCTTGAAGGCCGGGCCGGCCGTGACGCCCGGCACGGTGCGCTCGGCATACAGGCCACCGACGTATTTGCTGATGTTGTTGGCCGTCATGCCCAGCTGGCGGAAGCTCTCGAAGATGGAGCGGCGGTTGCGCAGCGGGTCGTCGCCAACGGTGGCCGGGCGGGCCTGCACGCGCTCCCACAGCTCCTGGCTCAGCTTCAGGCGCTTCTTGGCATAGGCCAGCGGGTCGTCGCCCAGGTCACGCTGGTTGGTGCGCGGATCGAAGCCGTCGTAGGGGCCGCCGACGCCCTGGTCGAAGTCGTCGCCATAGGCCAGCTGCGGCTCGGTGGAGCGCGCGGCGATCTTGGCCAGCTCGGCCGCTTCCTGCTCCGCCGCGATGGGCTTGTAGGCATACTCGATGGCCCAGTAGTCGTAGGCGCCCAGCGTGGTGTTGGTCAGGCTGGCCTTGGGCTCGCCCTTCAAAGGCAGGTTATAGGCGTTGTAGTCCATCACCGAGTTGGAAATGCCATGGGCCTCGGTGTAGGCCTTGTCCTTGAGCTGGGCCTGGGTGATGGTCGTGGAGGAGCGGAAGTTGTGCTTCAGGCCCAGCGTGTGGCCGACCTCGTGCATGACGACGTCCTTGATGACGGCCTGGGCCAGGGCCTCGGCCTCGGGGCCGTTCATGTCCATGCCGTCGCGCAGGGACAGCAGGTCCAGCGCGAAGCCGAGCTCGTTGGCCTGGTCGGCCATGTAGCTGCACTGCTGCTCTGACAGGCGCAGGCTGCGCTCGCCCATCCAGGCACTGGCGGCGGCGTGGTCATGGGCGCTGAAACCCAGCACGTCGTCGGAAGCGAGGCGGCGCGAACCGCGGCCGAAGACGTCGCTCATGCCGATGTCGGCGTCCAGAATTTCACCGGTGCGCGGGTCACGGTTGCTCGGGCCGATGGCGAAGCCGACGTCGGCGCCGGTGAACCAGCGGATGGACGCATGCGTCGAGTCCATGTTGTCCCAGTCGGCATCGTCGGGCTGCTGCCTGGCCTGCACCGCGTCCTTGAAGCCGATCTTCTCGAAGGCCTTGTTCCACTCCTCGATGCCCGCCTTGACCGAGGCGCGGTATTTCTCGGGAATGTTCTTGTCCATCCAGTAGACGATGGGCTGGACCGGTTCGGACAGGGCCGCGGCCGGGTCCTTCTTCTCCAGGCGCCAGCGGGCAATCATGTGCACGCGCGGGTTGGCCTTGAGGTCGTCGCCGAAGTCGGCGTAGCTCTCCATGAAGTGGCCCAGGCGCGGGTCGGCGTTGCGCACGGCCGCCGGCGCTTCAGGCAGCGCACGGAAGCTGTAGACGAAGCTGAAGAACATCGAGCGCGGGTCCGGCGTGGCCTGGGGCGGCGTGGGCACGGGCACCGGCGCGGGCACCAGCGACGGCGCCGGGATGCGCGGCGTGGCGAAGTGCACGCGCGAGGTCAGCGTCGAAACCTGGGCGTCGGCACGGGTGGCTTCGATGAAGGAGTTGGTGCGGTCGGGCGCGAACGGCAGGCGGTAGGCGAATTCCAGGCGCGTCGAATAGCCCGGGATGTCACCCAGCAGCAGGTTGCTGGCGTCGATGAGCACCGACTTGCGGTCCGGATGGTCGGCACTGGCCACCGGCACGCCGCCGATCAGGCTGGGCGAGAAGGCCTGCTCGATGGCCAGCTTGGCTGAAGGGTTGGCGGTGCGGAACTTGGTGTTCAGCGCGATCAGCTGCACATGGTTGCCGATGCGGCGCCATTCGGCCATCTCGTCACCCAGCATCTGGCTGGCGTACAGGCCACGCTCACCGACGGCGTTAGCGACGTTGACGCTGAACAGGAAGGGCTTGTTGAAGGCTTCCTTGGGGATCTCGATCCAGACCTTTTCGTCCTTGCGCCAGATCGGGAACAGGCCGGGCTGCTCCTTGGCGCCCTTGATGACGTCGGCAAAGGGCTTGGGCGCCGTAGGGTCGACAGGAGGCTTTGCGGCAGCAGCGGGTGCAGAGGCGGCAGCAGCGGGAGCGGGCGGCGTCTGGGCTTGGGCGACTGCGGCCAGGGCAAGCAGGGCGGCGGCAGCCAGGGCGGTGCGGGGCGTCGGAATCATGGGTGACGGTCCGGGGATTGCGAAAAGGCTGGCACTGTGGCTGGCAGCGACACTTGCGTCAATCCGATTCCTCCCGCGTCGCGGGGGCACAAAAATTCATCCAAAACTTCCGTCATGGCTCTCACACATCTGCTCTACCTGCACGGCTTCCGCTCCTCGCCGGCCTCGGCCAAGGCGCGCCGCATGGCGGCCTGGGCAGCCGAGCAGCCCGGCCTGAGCTTCGTGGCGCCGCAACTGCCGCCCTCCCCGCTCGAGGCCATGGAGCTCGTCGCCGGTCTCGTCAAGGACTGGCCGGCCGAGGGCCCGGCCGTCATCGGCAGCTCGCTGGGCGGCTTCTACGCCACCTTCGTCGCCGAACAGCCCACCCACCGCGCGTGGCGCGTCGCCGTGCTCAATCCCGCCGTCGACCCGGCACGCGACCTGGCCCGCCACATCGGCACGCTGACCGCCTGGCACGACCCGACGCTGAAGTTCGATTTCACGGCCCGGCATGTGGCCGAACTGGCCGCGCTGACGCCGCCGGCACGCCTGACGACCCCGTCGCGCTACTACGCACTGATCGCCAAGGGCGACGAGCTGCTGGACTGGCGCGAGATGCTGGCCCGCTACGCCGGCTGCGACGGCGAGGTGCTGGAGGGCAGCGACCATGGTCTGACAGACTTCGACCACCATCTCCAACCCCTCACGGAATTCCTGACCCAGAAATGACGACGATGAAACTCCAGAACAAGGTCTGCATCATCACCGGCGCCGCCCAAGGCATCGGCCTGGCCACCGCGCTGAAATTCGCCCAGGAGGGCGCCACCGTCATCGTCTGCGACCTGCGCCCCGAGGGCGTGCAGGCCGCGGTCCAGGCCTGCGAAAAGCTGGGCGCAACGGCCCAGGGCTACACCGTCGACGTGGCCGACCGCGTCTCGGTGGACCTGATGGTGGCCGCCGTGCTGGCCGACTTCGGCCGCATCGACGTGCTGGTCAACAACGCCGGCATCACCAAGGACGCCCGCCTGCAGAAGATGACGCTGGCCCAGTTCGATGCGGTCATCGACGTCAACCTGCGCGGCGTCTTCCACTGCGCCCAGGCCGTGGCCGACACCATGGTCGCCCAAGGCTCGGGCGTCATCCTGAACGCCTCGTCGGTGGTCGGCATCTACGGCAACTTCGGCCAGACCAACTACGCCGCCGCCAAGTTCGGCGTCATCGGCTTTACCAAGACCTGGAGCCGCGAGCTCGGCCCCAAGGGCATCCGCGTCAACGCCGTCGCTCCCGGCTTCATCGACACGCCCATCCTCGGCACCATCCCCGACAAGGTGCTGGACGAAATGCGCGCCCATGTGCCGCTGAAGCGCCTGGGCAAGCCCGAGGAAATCGCCAACGTCTACGCCTTCCTGGCCAGCGACGAAGCCAGCTACGTCAACGGCGCGGTCATCGAGGTGTCGGGCGGCATGACGGTCTGATCAGGCCGCGCAGACGCGCGCCGCCAGGGCCTGCTCATCGCGCGCCAGCGGCTGGCTGCGGCCGGCTTCGCGCAGGCCCGTGCAGGCCTGGCCGCGCCAGCCGGGCTCGGCGCCGGGCAGGGTCGACAGTGCGGCCAGCAGCCGGCTGAGCACGACCTGGGCATCGCGATCCTGGGGCTGGCGCTGCGCGAAGTCCTGCAGCGGTGCCAGCTGCTCGCGCCCCAGTGCCGCGGCGCGCGCGGCCTGCCCGCTCTGCGCCAGCGCCGCGCTGAGGTCGGCCGCCAGCCAGCTGCGCCGCAGCAGCACGGCCTTCCACATGGCCGGCGTGCTGCTGGCTGCGTCCGGCTGAGGCGAAGCGGCCAGCGCCGTCTCCAGCGGCAGCACGGCGGCCTGGGCCTGGCCCTGGGCCAGCAGTGCGCGCCCGAGGTGGGCGCCCAGCAGCTTGCGCGTCAGCGCCCATTTGCTCTGCGGCCCCTCGTCCTTGACGATGCCGTCCAGCAGCGCGAGGCTCTGGCGGCTGGCCGCCTCGGCGGCGGCCGCGTCGCCGCGCCGCCAGGCCGTGAAGGCCAGATGCGACAGCTCGACGGCCAAGCTGCTGCGCGCGCCCAGGTTGAGCGGCTCTTCCTTCAGGTCGGACTCGTGCAGCGCCACCGCCTTCTGCTCGGCGGCCAGGGCTTCATCCAGCCGGCCCAGGTTGACCAGGCTGCGCGACTGCGCGCCGGCGATGGTGCCCAGTTCATGCACGATCTCGCGGTGGTGCTGGCGTGCCTCCATGGCCTCGAAGGCCTCGGCGGCACGCTGGAACCAGCCCAGCGCCTCGTCGGGCCGGTTCAGGCTGGGCCGGCCGCTGGCGTCGTGGAACTGGCCGATGTAGAGCCAGGTCTGCGCGAGCTGGCCCATCAGCTCGCGCTCCTCGGGCATGTGCTTCAGCCCGGTCTGCAGGATGGACTCGCTCTGCCGCGCCAGCGCCAGGGCCTCGTCCATGCGCCCCTCGGCCCGGGCCTGCAGCGCGCGGATGACGTGCATATTGGCGTAGCTCTGGATGAACTCGGCATCGCCCTGCTTGGCCGGCCAGGCGCGGCGCGCGTAGTCGATCGCGCGGCTGGCGTTCTGCTCGGCCTCACGGCCCTTGCCCAGGCTCAGGCCGGTGTCGTTGCCCTGGATCTCGGCAATGCTCTCGTAGACGATGGCCAGGTCGCCCAGCAGGTCCAGGTCGCTCTCGGCCTGGGCCACCAGGGTTTCCAGGCTGTCCAGGGTGTCGCGCAGCATGGCCTCCTTGGCCTGCATGCCGCCGGGCAGATTGCTCAGCGCCAGGCCCATGCGCCGCACGACGCCGCGATTGAACTGCTTGACGGCCGCTAACCGCGACTCGGCCAGTTCGCGCGCATGCACCGCCTCGCGCCATTGCCAGGCCGCCGCGCCGCCGCCAGCCAGCAGGCCGATCACGCCAACCCCCAGCGCCGCCACGACGGCACGGTGGCGGCGCATCAGCTTGGCCAGCACATAGCGCCAGTCCTGGGCACGGGCGCTGACCGGCAGGCCGTCCAGCCAGGCGCGCAGGTCGTCATGCAGGGCCTGCACGGTGGGGTAGCGCCGCGCCGTTTCCTTCTCCAGCGCCTTCATGACGATGTTGTCGAGGTCACCGCGCAGCTCGGGCCGCGCGGCGGCCTGGCTGGGCGGCTGGGGCTGCACGTCCAGCACGGCGCGCGCCTGCTCGCCCGGCGTGGTGGCAGCCGTTCCGTAGGGCGAGCGGCCTGCCAGCAGCTGGTAGAGCAGCACGCCCAGCGAGTAGATGTCGGTGGCGGTGGAGACGGGTTCGCCGCGCACCTGTTCCGGGCTGGCGAAGGCAGGCGTGAAAGGACGCTGGCCGTTCAGCGTGAGGCCCTCGCCGTCCAGCGGTCCGTCCATGGGGTCCAGCGCCTTGGCGATGCCGAAGTCCAGCAGCTTGACGCGGCCCGCCCGGTCCACCAGCACATTGCCGGGCTTGAGGTCGCGGTGCACCAGCAGCTGGCCGTAGGCATGGGCCACGGCCTCGCACAGCTGCAGCATCAGCCCCACGCGTTCGCGCAGCGGCAGGCCCGCGGCGGCCTGGTCGATGGGCTGGCCGTCGACCCTCTCCATGACGAAATAGGGCTTGCCGGCGTCGCTGAGGCCGGCGTCGAACAACTGGGCGATATGCGGGTGGTGCAGCCGCGCCAGCGCCTGCTGCTCCTGCGCGAAGCGGCGCTGCACGGCGGCGCCGTCCAGGCCCTGGCGCAGCAGCTTGATGGCGGCCTCGCCCTCGAAGCGCCCGTCCACCCGGCGCGCCGCCCACACCTCGCCCATGCCGCCCAGACCCAGCAGCGTGGTCAGCGACCAGCCGCCCAGGCGCTGGCCGGGCTGGCCATCGGGTACCGCTGCGGGCAGCTCCTGCAGCGGCGAGTCCAGGGCCAGGCTGGGCGCTCCGGCATCGGTCTGCTGCGCGAGCAGGGCCAGCAGTTCGCCGCGCACGGCGGGGCTCAGCCCAGGCGTGTCGGCCAGTGCGGGGCGCCGGCCTGGCGGCAGCGCCAGGGCCTGCTCGAACAGCCGCCGCAACTGGGCCCAGTCGTCGGGACTCAAAGGCTCGGTGCGGTCGGTCACGGGGCCCCCTCGTGATGTTGGCGTTTGCGCCGGATTCTGGCGGCCCGCAGGCGCCGCGCTACTTGGCGCTTGCCCGCATCGGCAAGGCCTCGGCCAGCATGCGCGCCACCAGCTGAAGGCCGGCGGCCATCTGCTCCGCATAGTCGTCGGCCGGCGTGACGCGGTAGCGGGCGCCCCGGCTGCTGCCACCGGCCAGCGCCTTCAGGAAGCCGATGGCGGCTTCGCCCGAGCTCTCGCTGACGGCGGTGATCGACTTGGCGATGGGCTGCTCCAGGTAGATGGTGCTGCGCAGCGGCAACGGCATGCCGCCCAGCGACGTGAAGAGGTGCAGCTGGCTGGGGCTGTTGCTGGCCGGCTCGGCAGCGATGGCCAGGCCCACCTTGGCCTTGACGCCCGCGTCGGCACCCGAGCTGATGCGTTCACCCAGGCCCATCTCCTGCAGCGACGCGAAGTCCACCACCAGGATGACCTTGATGAAGCCGATGTCGTTGCCCATGCGCTCGGCGCGCCGGATGTCGGACATGCCCATCATCACGCCGCTGGCCTCGATGGTGCCGCTGCCGAAGGTCAGCACCTCGCCGCTCCTGGCGAAGAAGCCGGGCTCGCGCTGCGTGGCACGCGGCGTGGCCGCCAGCTTGGCGGCGAAGTCGGCATCGACCTGCATCTCCTCGGTGCTGAGCAGCTGGTAGCCGCGTGCGGCCAGCTGCTCGCGCAGCTGGGCCAGCATGCCGTCGGTCAGCGCCTGGTAGACCTCGGGGCCGGGGGCTTCGAGCTGGTATTGCACGCTGGCGCGGGCCTCGCGCGTGGGGCCGACGCCGATGCTGCGGCGCGTCTGCGACACGCTGTTGTCGGTGATGTAGCGCACCTCGAAGCTGCTGATGCCCAGGCGCGGCGGCGCCTCGCCGCGGATCTTGAGCTGCGGGGCGGGGGACTGCGCGGCCTGGGTCATGGCGGCTGTGAAGTCGCTCTGAGCGGTCAGCACCAGCGGCTTTTCGGCCGGCTTGAGCAGATCCAGCAGGCCGGCGTGGGCGGGGGCGCACAAGCTCGCCGACAGGGCCAGCAAGGCCAGCAATTTCCAATGGGCCAGAATCCGGCGGTCGGTGGCGATGGATGGCATGAGGGTTCTCCGAGTGGTCGTATGGGCCTACGCGGGAAATGCCGGCCGCACGGCTCAAACAACGCAGGAGGCAGGCTTGACCGAGGCGCAGCCGCAGGACGCGGCAGGCACGCAGACGCTGTTCGTCGAGCTCTATGCCGAGCTGCGGCGGCTGGCCCGCGGCCGGCTGCGCCACGAGCGGCCGCAGCACACGCTGTCGGCCACGGCCCTGACCCACGAGGCCTATCTGCGCCTGGGTGGCCAGCGCAAGGCCTGGGAGAATCGCGACCAGTTCATGGCCCTGGCCGCCACCATGATGCGCCGCGTGCTGGTGGACCATGCCCTGGCCCGCCAGGCCGGCAAGCGTGCCGCCGAGCTGGTGACGCTGAGCGCCGCCGAGCTGGAAGCCGTCGCCGACGCCGCCCCGGTGGAAGTGCTGGACCTGCACCGCGCGCTGGAACAACTGGAGCAGCAGGACGCCCGCGCCGCCCGCGTGGTGGAGCTGCGCTATTTCGGCGGCCTGGAGCTGGAGGAGATCGCCCGCGTGCTGGACATCTCCCTGGCCACCGTCAAGCGCGACTGGACGCTGGCGCGCAGCTGGCTGAAGAGCCGGCTCGACGCCGGCTGAGCCGTTTCGCCGCAATTTCCCGCGTAGACCCGTTGAGCCGCTCCCGTCCCGGGGCGGTCCCCACTCGACGGAGAACCCATGCGCCGCTTCCACCGCCTCTTCTATATGTTGGCCGCCTTGCTGGCCGCCCTGCCCGCCCAGGCTTCGCTGGTCAACCAGCATTTCGACGCCCGCGTCGACTACGCCGCCTATTACGGCTGGTCCTTGTACGACCAGGGCGTGCAGACCCGCAGCGGCACGGTCGGGGCCGGCTACGAGCTGGCCGGCGTGGGCTATGGCTCTGCGCCGGTCTATCTGAACGTCGACCCCACCACGGATCGCATCTTCATCGACATCTATACCGACCGCTACGGCTACACCTATGCGCCGCTGACCCTGGACCTGCGCTTCGACAACCTGGCCAACGAACATTTCAGCGGCCTGGCCGTGAGCTACGACTCGGCCGCCTACGCCGACCCGGTGGTCAGCTATGCCAACCATGCCCTGCACCTGGAGCTGGCCGGCGCCTATCCAGGCTGGTATCCCTATGGGCTTTACCAGTTCGTGCTGGACTATCGGCTCAGCCCGGATGTGGTGGCCGACGCCGCCGCCCTGCCCGAACCTGGCTCGCTGGCCCTGGCCCTCGGCGCGCTGGGCGCCTTCGCCTGGCGAGGCCGGCGCCGCTGAGCGGCGAAGACGCACGGCCGGAGGTACCTCAACCTGAGGCGACAATCGCCTCCTTATGTTTGCGCTTTTTGATGACGCCGGGAAATTCCTCGCCGGCCGGGTGATGTCGGAGGCCGATGCCTCGCTGCAGGTCGAGCTGGACTCGGGCAAGCGGGTCAAGGTCAAGTCCGCCCATGTGCTGCTGAAATTCGAGCAGCCGGCGCCCGCCGTGCTGCTGGCCGACGCCCGCAAGCTGGCCGACGACATCGACCTGGACCTGGCCTGGGAATTCGCCCCCGAGGGCGAGTTCGGCTTTGCCGACCTGGCCAAGGACTACTTCGACGCCAAGGCCGGCGTCGTGCAGCAGGCCGCCGCCCTGTTCCGCCTCTACGACGCCCCGCACTATTTCCGCCGGGCCGGCAAGGGTCAGTTCAAGAAGGCCCCCGAGGAGACTGTCAAGGCCGCCCTGCTCGGCATCGAGCGCAAACGCCAGCAGCAGCTGCAGATCGAGGCCTGGGCCGAGGAGCTGGTGCAGGGCACCAGCCCCCAGCCCATCCAGGACCAGATCTACAAGATCCTCTTCAAGCCCGACAAGAACGGCCCCGAATACAAGGCCGTCGTCGAGGCCAGCAAGCGCTCGCACAAGGCGCCGCTGGACCTGCTGCAGGGCGCAGGCGCCATCACCAGCGCCTACCAGTTCCACTGGAAGCGCTTCCTGTTCGAGAACTTCCCCAAGGGCACGGGCTTCCCGGCCCTGACGGCGCCGGAGATCAAGGACGAGTTGGCCTTGAGCCCGGTGCGCGCCTTCTCCATCGACGATTCGCAGACGACGGAAATCGACGATGCGCTGTCGGTGCAGGGACTGGGCACGGGCACCGTCACCTTCGGCGTGCACATCGCCGCACCGGGTCTCGCCATCACGCCGGATTCGGCCGTCGACAAGGTCGCCCGCGAGCGCCTGTCCACCGTCTACATGCCGGGCTGGAAGCTGACCATGCTGCCCGACGACGTCGTGCAGGCCTACACGCTGATCGAGGGGCGCGACTGCCCGGCCGTGTCCATCTATTTCACGATGGACGAGTCGACCTTCGAGATCAAGACACGCGAGACCAGGCTGGAGCGCGTGCACATCGCCGCCAACCTGCGCCACGACAAGCTGGACGGCATCGTCACCGACGCCACGCTGTCGGGCGAAGCGCCTGCCGACTATCTCTTCGCCCCCGAGCTCGCCTTCACCTGGCGCCTGGCCAGGCATCTCAAGGCCCAGCGCGAGGTGGTGCGCGGCAAGCCCGAGAACTTCAACCGGCCCGACTACAACTTCCGCCTCGCCGGCGAGCGCTCGGAAGCGCCCAACGGCACGGAGTCCGTCGAGATCGGCGTGCGAGCCCGCGGCAGCTCGCTGGACCTCATCGTGGCCGAGGCCATGATCCTGGCCAACTCCGCCTGGGGCGGCTGGCTGGCCGAGCTGGGCCTGCCCGGCATCTACCGCAGCCAGGCGAGCCTGGCGCCCGGCATCAAGGTGCGCATGGGCGTCAAGGCCCTGCCCCACGCCGGCATGGGCGTGGCGCAATACACCTGGGCCACGTCGCCGCTGCGCCGCTATGTCGACCTGGTCAACCAGTGGCAGATCATTGCCTGCGCCCGCCACGGCCGCACGGCGGCGCTCGCCGCTCCGTTCAAGCCCAAGGACGCGGCCCTGTTCTCCATCATCTCGGGCTTCGAGTCGGCCTACACCGCCTACAACGGCTTCCAGAATGGCATCGAGCGCTTCTGGACGCTGCGCTGGCTGCAGCAGAACGGCACCACCGAGCTGACCGCTGCCGTCATGAAGGACGGTCTGGTGCGCGCCGACGACCTGCCGCTGGTCTTCCGCGCCCTGGGCTGTGAAAGCCTGCCGCGCGGCAGCCATGTGAAGGTGCGCATCACCGGCCTGGACGAGATGACGCTGGACGTGCATGCGACGCTGATCGAGCGGCTGGACGAGACGGCGGCCGCCGAGGAAGCCGAGGGCGACGACGACGACCTCGAAGCGGCCGCGGCGCCCATCGCTCTGGCCATCGACCTGAACGATGGCGGCAGCGAAGCAGAACCGGCCGAAGCCGCGTCGCCCAACTGAAGATGCGCAAGCCGAGCACGCTGCAGATCGCGCTCGCGTTTTCGCTCGGCGTGCACGCCGCGCTGCTGAGCCTGCGCATAGCCGCGCCCGAGGCCTTCAACCGCATCTTCCAGGACACGCCGCTGGAGGTCATCCTGGTCAACACGCGCACCAAGGAGGCGCCGAACAAGGCGGCGGCACTGGCGCAAGCCAATCTTGCCGGCGGTGGCCAGGAGGAGACGGGGCGCGCGACTTCCCCGCTCCCGCCTTCGCGCGTCGCCACCGAGGGCGAAGCTGACGAAGACGTATTCGTCAAGCGCGCCCAGCTCGAGCGCGAACAGGAAATGCTGCTCGCCCAGCAGCGCCGCGAACTGGCCCTGCAAACGCCTCCCGATCGCCAGCGCTCCAAGGAAGACGCGAACGAGCGCGCACGCGTGGAGCGCAACCGCCAGCAGCTTCAGCAATTCGCCGAAATCGAAAAGCGGATCAATCAGGAAAGCGCCCGGCCCAAGAAGCGCTTCGTCAGCCCTTCGACGCAGGAAGTGATGTATGCCCTGTACTACGACGGCATGCGGCAGAAGATCGAAGAGAAGGGCACCCGAGACTTCCCTCAGGAGCGTGGACGCAAGCTGTATGGCGAGCTGGTCATGAACATCCACGTCGACTTGCGCGGCAATGTCATCGACACCGAAATACTGCAGTCTTCGGGCAAGGCCAGCCTGGACAAGCGTGCCGTCGCCATCGTCCGGTCCGCCTCACCGTTTGGCAATTTCACGGCCGAGATGCGAAAAGGCGCGGAGATCCTGATCATGACGACCCGGTTCAAGTTCACCGGCAGCAACAGCCTGGAAACTACCTTGATGGGGCAGCCGCAATGACCGACCGATACGCCGTCGTCGGCAATCCCGTGGCGCACAGCCGCTCGCCGGCCATCCACGCGATGTTTGCCGACCAGATGGGCCAGGCCCTGAGCTACGAGCGCCTGCTGGCGCCGCTGGATGCCTTCGAGGCCACGCTGCGCGACTTCGCGGCGGCCGGCGCCAAGGGCTGCAACATCACCGTGCCCTTCAAGTTCGACGCCTTCGCACTCGCCACCGAGCACACCGAACGCGCCGCCCGGGCCGGCGCCGTCAACACCCTGCGCTTCGACGAAGGCGGCTGGGTGGGCGACAACACCGACGGCGCCGGCCTCGTCAACGACATCCAGCGCAATGCGCGGCGTCCGCTCGAAGGCTTGCAGGTGCTGCTGGTGGGCGCCGGTGGCGCGGCGGCCGGCGTGCTGGGCAGCCTGATCGCCGCCAGGCCCGCCCGCATCACCATCGTCAACCGCACGCTGGACAAGGCCCAGGCGCTGGTGGACAGCCATGCCGACCTGGGCGTGGCACTGGCCGCCGCCGCCCTGGCCGACGCGCCGCCGGCCCAGGACATCGTCGTCAACGCCACCAGCACCAGCCTGGCCGGTGCCACTGCCCCCGTGGACGCCCGCGTGCTCAAGCCCGGCGCCCTGGCCCTGGACATGATGTACGGCCCCAAGGCGCAAGGCTTCCTGGACTGGGCCGTCGCCCACGGCGCCGAACCGCGCGATGGCCTGGGCATGCTGGTCGAGCAGGCCGCCGAGGCCTTCTTCTTCTGGCGCGGCCTGCGCCCCGACACGGCGCCGGTGCTGGCTGCGCTGAGGGCCCCCTTGTGATGCGACACGCCGGCCGCCTCGTCGCGGTCCTCGCGCTGGCGGTGCTCTGCCTGCAGCTCTGGTTTGCTGGCCGCATCCTGATGATGCGCTTCATTGCGCCGCAGTCGACCAGCTTCCAGCGCAGCGAGATCGTGCGCCTGATGACCGAGAAGCACCAAGTCGCCTGGGCCCAGCAATGGGTGGACGACGCCCAACTGGCCACGACGCTCAAGCGTGCCGTCATCGCCAGCGAAGACGACGGCTTTGCCGAGCATGGCGGCGTCGACTGGGATGCCCTCAAGGGCGCCTGGAAGAAGAACGAGAAGGCGCAGGCCCGCGCCGAGGCGCGCGGCAAGCCGACGGCCAAGGTGGTCGGCGGATCCACCATCACGCAACAACTGGCCAAGAACCTTTTCCTGTCCGGCGAGCGCACGCTGCTGCGCAAGGGCCAGGAGCTCGTCTTGACGCTGATGCTGGAAGGCCTGCTGGACAAGCGCCGCATCCTGGAGATCTACCTGAACAGCGTCGAGTGGGGCGAAGGCCTGTTCGGCGCCCAGGCCGCGGCCCGTCACTATTTCCATACCGACGCGGCCCGCCTCGGTGCCTTCGAGGCGGCGCGTCTGGCCGTCATGCTGCCGGCCCCCAAGCGCTTCGAGCGCCAGCCGGCCTCGCCCTATGTGCTGGGCCGCGCCGGCGTCATCACCGGTCGCATGAACGGCGCCCAGCTTCCATGAGTGATTCAGAAGAAATCGCCGCTGAAATTGCAGTGATGGCCGCACGACTCATCGTCGACGAAGGCATGGACTGGGGCCCCGCCAAGCAGCGCGCGGCGCGCGACCTGGGCGTGCCGCGCGCCGCCCTGCCCGGCAATGACGAGGTCGAGGACGCCGTGCGCGAGCACATCGCCATCTTCCACGCCGACACCCAGCCCGGCGAGCTGCGCGCCCTGCGCGAACTGGCCGCAGTGTGGATGGAGCGCCTGGCCGAGTTCCGCCCCCACCTGACCGGCGCCGTCTGGCGCGGCACGGCCACGCGCCTGTCCAACGTCCATCTGCAGCTCTACTGCGACGACAGCAAGGCCACCGAAATCGCGCTGATCGACCGCGGCCTGGACTTCGACGTGGCCGAGACGACGGCCGGCCGCGGGCGCCAGGTGGACATGCTCATCCTCGACACGCCCTGCCCCGCTTTGCAGGAACGCGTCACACTCTGCCTGACCATCCTGGACTTTGACGACCTGCGCGGCGCCCTGAAGCCCGACGCCCGTGGCCTGACCGAGCGCGGCGACCGGGTCGCGCTGCGGAAATTGCTGGACGAAGAAGACGCATGAACCCCATCACCCGCCGCCTCGTCCTGACCGGAGCCGGCCTCGGCGCCGCTGCCGTAGGGGCCTCCTTTGCCTGGCGCCAGCTGAACCCGCCCCAGGCGTCGGCTGTCGCCCAGGCCTTCTGGGCCCGGCGATTCCCCGGCCTGGACGGCCAGGAGCTGGACGTGGCCCGCTGGCGCGGCCAGCCCCTGCTGGTCAATTTCTGGGCGACCTGGTGCCCGCCCTGCGTCAAGGAGCTGCCGGAGATCAACCAGTTCTACAAGGAAGCCAAGGGCAGGGGCTGGCAGGTGCTGGGCTTGGCCGTGGACCAGCCGGACCCGGTCAAGGCCTTTTTGCAGAAGACGCCGCTGGACTTCGCCGTCGCCCTGGCGGGCCCGGAAGGCCTGGGACTGGTGCGGGAACTGGGCAACCCGGCCGGTGGCCTGCCCTTTTCCGTCGTCTTCGACGACACTGGCGAGATCAGCTGGCGCCGCACGGGCGTCAGCCGCCTCGAAGAGCTGCGTCAACTGGCCAAAAGCTGACCCACCCCGAGAATTTCCCTATCCGGCGGGAAATCGGCGCCAAAACGCGTAAAGTTCGCCCTTCCTCAATTTAGTGGCGACTCTCTAGACCTCAGGGCCTGGGCGACGCCACGCGTTTGATGCAAGTTCTCGTCCTGCATGGCCCCAACCTCAACCTGCTCGGCACCCGCGAGCCCGAGGTCTACGGCGCGCAGACCCTGGCCCAGATCGACGCTGAACTCGGCAAGATCGCGGGTGATGCCGGCGCAACCCTGGTTTGCTTCCAAAGCAACCACGAAGGCGCCCTGGTCGACCGCATCCAGGCGGCGCGCACGGACGGCACGCGCTTCATCCTCATCAATCCGGCCGCCTACACCCACACCAGCGTCGCCATCCGCGATGCGCTGGCGGCCGTGGAACTGCCCTTCATCGAAATCCACCTGTCCAATATCCACCGCCGCGAGGCCTTCCGGCATCACAGCTATGTGAGCGAGCTGGCGGTGGGCGTGATCTGCGGCCTGGGCGCGAACGGCTATCGCCTCGCCCTGCGCCACGCCCTCGATTCGTTGGGAGCGGCCGCCGCCTGAACCGGCGCCGGCCTTCCTGTCCCTTTCCTGCACAACAACAACACAGCCTGGAGCCACGATGGACCTGCGCAAGCTCAAAACCCTGATCGATCTGGTCTCGGAATCCAATATCTCCGAACTGGAAATCACCGAGGCCGACGGCAAGGTCCGCATCGTCAAGGCCGACCCGGCCGCGGCCGTGGCCATGCAGCCGGTCTATGCCGCCGCCCCGGCCGCCCCGGTCGTCCACGCCGCCACACCGGTTGCCGCGGCAGCGGCCGCCGCGCCGGCCGCTGCGCCCGTCGAGACCGGCCATGTCGTCAAGTCGCCCATGGTCGGCACCTTCTACCGCGCCTCCAGCCCCAACGCCAAGCCGTTCGCCGACGTCGGCCAGCAGGTCAAGGAAGGCGAGGCCATCTGCATCATCGAGGCGATGAAGATCATGAACGAGATCGAGGCCGACAAGTCGGGCACGATCACCAAGGTCATGTGCGAGAACGGTCAGGCCGTAGAGTTCGGACAACCGCTGTTCGTGATCGAGTGAGGCCACTCGATGTTTAAGAAGGTCCTCATTGCCAATCGGGGCGAAATCGCCCTGCGAATCCAGCGAGCGTGTCGCGAGCTGGGCATCAAGTCCGTCGTCGTCTACTCCGAAGCCGACCGCGACGCCAAATACGTGCGCCTGGCCGACGAGGCCGTCTGCATCGGCCCCGCGCCGTCGGCGCAGAGCTATCTCAGCATGCCGGCCATCATCGCGACGGCCGAGGTGACCGACGCCGAGGCCATCCACCCCGGCTACGGCTTCCTGAGCGAGAACGCCGACTTCGCCGAGCGCGTCGAGCGCAGCGGCTTCACCTTCATCGGCCCGACGCCCGAGTCCATCCGCATGATGGGCGACAAGGTCTCGGCCAAGCAGGCCATGATCCGCGCCGGCGTGCCCTGCGTGCCCGGCTCCGAAGGCGCCCTGCCCGACGACCCCAAGGAGATCATCAAGATCGCCCGCTCGGTGGGCTACCCCGTCATCATCAAGGCGGCCGGCGGCGGTGGCGGGCGCGGCATGCGCGTCGTGCACACCGAGGCGGCCCTGGTGCATGCCGTGCAGACGACGCGCGCCGAAGCGGGTGCCGCCTTCGGCAACCCCGAGGTCTACATGGAGAAGTTCCTCGAGAACCCGCGCCATGTGGAGATCCAGATCCTGGCCGACACCTTCAAGAACGCCGTCTGGCTGGGTGAGCGCGACTGCTCCATGCAACGCCGGCATCAGAAGATCATCGAGGAGGCGCCGGCGCCCGGCATCCCGCGTCGCAATATCGAGAAGGTCGGCGACCGCTGCGCGGCCGCCTGCAAGAAGATGGGCTACCGCGGCGCGGGCACCTTCGAGTTCCTGTACGAGAACGGCGAGTTCTACTTCATCGAGATGAACACCCGCGTGCAGGTGGAGCATCCGGTCACGGAGATGGTCACCGGCATCGACATCGTGCAGCAGCAGATCAAGATCGCCGCCGGCGAGAAGCTGCCCTTCACGCAGCGCCAGATCGAGCTCAAGGGCCATTCCATCGAGTGCCGCATCAACGCGGAAGACCCGGTCAAGTTCGTGCCCTCGCCCGGCCGCATCACGATGTGGCACGCCCCCGGCGGCCCCGGCGTGCGCGTGGACTCGCATGCCTACACGAACTACTTCGTGCCGCCCAACTACGACTCCATGATCGGCAAGATCATCGTCCACGGCGACACCCGCGAGCAGGCCCTGGCCCGCATGCGCATCGCGCTGAGCGAGACGGTGGTCGAAGGCATCCAGACCAACATCCCGCTGCACCGCGAGCTGATGGCCGATGCCAAGTTCATCGAGGGTGGAACCTCCATCCACTACCTCGAAGGCTGGATGGCTGCACACAAGCGTTAGACCACCCCTACCGGCTGACGCCGGCCCCTCAAGGGGCGCTGCTCGCGGCCTGGCAAAGCCAGTTCCGCTGCAGCTGCTGGAGAATGCAGGGAATGAGTCACCTTTTTGAACTTGCGCTGGTCTGCCGCGAGGCCGACGTCGAGATCGTCAGCGACGCGCTGATGGAGATCGACGCCCTCGCCGTCTCGGTCGAAGACGCCGACGCGGACACCGACGCCGAGCACGCCCTGTTCGGCGAGCCCGGCATGCCGGCACCCAAGGCGGGCTGGGAACGTTCGGTCGTGAAGGCCCTGTTTCCCAGCGAGCCCGAGGCCACCGAGGCTGCCACGCTGATCCTGGCCCAGGACTGGGCGGCGGACGTGCATGTGCAGGCCATCCAGGCCGTGCCCGAGCAGGACTGGGTGCGGTTGACGCAAAGCCAGTTCGCGCCGGTCGAGATCACGCCCGAGTTCTGGATCGTGCCGAGCTGGCATCAGGCCCCGCCCCAGGCCCAGCGCGTCATGCGCCTGGACCCGGGCCTGGCCTTCGGCACCGGCACGCATCCGACGACGCGCATGTGCCTGCGCTGGATCGCGACCCATGTTCGAGCTTGGAATCGCGTGCTGGACTACGGCTGTGGCTCCGGCATCCTGGCCATCGGCGCGGCCCTCCATGGGGCCCGCGACATCGATGCGGTCGACATCGATCCCGCCGCCATCACCTCGTCGCGCGACAACGCTGTGGCGAACGGCGTCACGCTGAATCCGGGCCTGCCCGAACTGGCCCAAGGCGAGTACCCGCTGGTCATCGCCAACATCCTGGCCACGCCGCTGAAGCTGCTGGCGCCGCTGCTCTGCGCCCATGTGGCGCCGGGTGGCAACCTCATCCTGGCCGGCATCCTGAGCCGGCAGGCGGACGAGTTGAAGGCCGCCTACGCGCCTTGGCTGGCTCTGGAAGTCAGCGATGAAGAGGATGGCTGGATCCTCATGACCGCCCAACGTCCCGCATGAGTCTCGCGACGCGTTGCACCGCCTGCGGCACGATCTTCAGGATCGTCGAGGACCAGCTGCGCGTCTCCGACGGCTGGGTGCGCTGCGGTCGCTGCGCCGAGGTCTTCGACGCACGCGAACTGCTGTTCGACATCGAGCGCGAGGCGCCACCGCCCTGGCCGACGCAATACGCGCCGGTCGCGGCAGCACCCGAACCCGAGCCACCACCCCCACAGCCTCCGCCGCCGCCGGCAGCACCGGTCTATGTGCCGCCGCCGGACTGGATGCCGCCACCCGAGCCCGAGCCGCGCGCTGAAGCCCTGCCTACCGGCTGGCCCGCGTCCGATCTCGGTCGCCATGAATCCAGGCCGGAGCCTCGCTGGGTGGAGGACGACCAGGTCGCCGAGCCGGCGCCCGAGCCTTCACCCATGGTGGCGCGTGAGCCCGAACCCGAACCGATGGCGGCCGAGATGGCACCCATCACGGCGGAGCCGGCCGAGCGCCCCGGCAAGCCTGCCAAGGCAACCAAGCCGCCCAAGGCCAGGAAGCCTGCCAAGGCCGAAACGGCCGTGCCCGAGTTCATGCGCCAGGCCGAGAGCAGCGCACGCTGGAATCGCCCTGCCGTGAAGGCGGCTCTCGGCGTGGTCTCGCTGCTGCTCGCCGGCTTGCTGGCCCTGCAGGTCACGCTGCACTTCCGCGATGCCATCGCCGCCCTGCACCCGCCGCTGCGTGAACCGCTGAAGGCGATGTGCGGCCTGACCGGGTGCGAGGTCAAGCCCTGGCGGCGCATCGAGGCCCTCAGCATCGACGCAACCTCGCTGAGCCCTGTCGGCAGCAGCAGCTACAAGCTCAACCTGTCGCTGCGCAACAAGACCGGTGTCGACGTCGCCGCGCCATGGGTGGAATTGAGCCTGACTGACGCCAACGGCGCGCCCTTCGCACGTCGCGTGCTTGGCCCGGAGCAGTTGAATCCGGTGCTGACTCAGGTCAATGCGGAGTCCGAGCAGGCGCTGAACCTCGTCTTCGGCACGGGCGGCCAGAAGGTCAGCGGCTACAGCGTCAACATCTTCTATCCCTGAGCGGCGCTCAACGGGAAAGCAGAGGGAAAGACGCAGAGCCCCTGCGCGTCCCTGAGACTTGAGCCCAGCGGCCAGGATCATGCATCGAGGCCGGCGCAAGCTGTCGTGCTGCGGGGAGAGAGGCAAGGGGTCTGCGCCCCGAAACAAGTCTAGTTCCGCAGACGGTCCCGCCGCGTAGGACCAGGCCGCATCGCCAGAACAGGGCGTTAGCAGACGCACGCCCGCCGCAGCAGCCACGGAAGGCACGGGCAAGAAAAAACCCGGCACCGAGAAACTCGGGCCGGGTTGTCTGATTCATCTTGAGCCGGGTGGGCAAGCCACCCGCGGATGAGTCAGCGTATCGCCGGATTAGGGCTTGTTGCCGGTCGGGAAGGGCCAGGCAGCTTGCGGGCTCAGAGCCGTCTTGGCGGCAGGAGCGGGCGCAGCAGCGGCAGGCTTGGCAGCAGGGGCAGGCTTGGCGGCAGCCTTCTTCGGAGCAGCGGCCTTCTTGGCAGCAGGCTTCGCAGCAGGCTTGGCGGCAGCCTTCTTGGGGGCAGCGGCCTTCTTGGGAGCAGCCTTCTTGGGGGCAGCAGCCTTCTTGGGAGCAGCCTTCTTGGGGGCAGCAGCCTTCTTGGCCGGAGCGGCCTTCTTCGCCGGAGCCGCCTTCTTGGCCGGAGCGGCCTTCTTCGCCGGAGCAGCCTTCTTGGCCGGAGCCGCCTTCTTCGCCGGAGCCTTCTTGGCCGGAGCGGCCTTCTTCGCCGGGGCCTTCTTGGCCGGAGCGGCCTTCTTCGCCGGAGCCTTCTTGGCCGGAGCGGCCTTCTTCGCCGGAGCCGCCTTCTTGGCCGGAGCGGCCTTCTTCGCCGGAGCCGCCTTCTTGGCCGGAGCGGCCTTCTTCGCCGGGGCCTTCTTCGGTGCGGCCTTAGCCGGGGTCTTTGCAGTTGCCATGGTTTTCTCCTTGATCAAGTGGAAAAGACACCGTCCCGCACGGACCGGTCCGTGCGGCTACGGTTATTCACCGTCCGAGAGTCGCTCAGGAGGAACGCCTCGGTACGGTGAATGGGATCGCCATGCAGCCCCGCCACCTCGAGGGTGTTGATGCGGGTTTCGCTCGGTGACTGCATTGGCCAGGTCTTGATCGGGTTGCGGCTGGGGTTCAGTCCCAGCTCAGGGCCCCGCCCGATTGGTACTCGATGACGCGGGTCTCGAAGAAGTTGCGTTCCTTCTTCAAGTCGATCATCTCGGACATCCACGGGAAGGGGTTTTCTTCGTTCGGGAACAGGGCTTCGAGGCCGATCTGCACCGCACGGCGGTTGGCGATGAAGCGCAGATAGCCCTTGAACATGGAAGCGTTGAGGCCCAGCACGCCGCGCGGCATGGTGTCCTCGGCGTAGCGGTATTCGAGCTCGACGGCTTTCAGGAACAGCGCCTTGATCTCGGCCTTGAATTCGGCCGTCCACAAGTGCGGATTCTCAAGCTTGATCTGGTTGATCAGGTCGATGCCGAAATTGCAGTGCATGGACTCGTCGCGCAGGATGTACTGGTACTGCTCGGCAGCACCCGTCATCTTGTTTTGGCGGCCCATGGCCAGGATCTGCGTGAAGCCGACGTAGAAGAACATGCCTTCCATCAGGCAGGCGAAGACGATCAGGCTCTTCAGCAGGGTCTGGTCGTTCTCGGGCGTGCCGGTGCGGAAGTTCGGGTCCATGATCGCGCCGATGAAGGGGATCAGGAACTCGTCCTTGTCGCGGATGGACTGGACTTCGTTGTAGGCGTTGAAGATCTCGCTCTCGTCCAGGCCCAGGCTTTCAACGATGTATTGATAAGCGTGGGTGTGGATGGCTTCTTCAAAGGCCTGGCGCAGCAGGAACTGGCGAGCCTCGGGCGCCGTGATGTGGCGGTAGGTGCCCAGCACGATGTTGTTCGCGGCCAGCGAGTCGGCGGTGACGAAGAAGCCGAGGTTGCGCTTGATGATGCGGCGCTCGTCTTCGGTCAGGCCGTTGGGATCCTTCCAGAGCGCGATGTCGCGGCTCATGTTCACTTCCTGCGGCATCCAGTGATTGGCGCAGGTGGCGAGGTACTTCTCCCAAGCCCACTTGTACTTGAACGGCACCAGCTGGTTGACGTCGGTCTGGCCGTTGATGATGCGCTTGTCGGCGGCCTTCACGCGACGCGCGGTCGTGGCTTCGCCGGACAGTTGGGGAGCGGGGATGGAGACGCTGGCAGCTTCGCGCAGAGACGCCGATGCGTGCGTCGCCGAAGGCATGGCCGCGAGAGGTTTCGCGGTGGGGGTATCAGTGGACTTCAGGTCTTCGTCCCAATCCAGCATGGTGTGCTTCCTATCACTTCGAATTATCCGCAGTGCTTGTGCAAATCAACAAGAACCAGCAACTGCTATTTGCATCATTCGCGCAAAGTTTGTTGCGCGACGACATCGAAAACAGGATGTGCGAACTTGTCTATACAAGTTCGCACATCCACTTCCGCTTACTGGCAGGCCTCGCAACCGGGGTCGTCGATGGCGCAGAACTTCATGTCGGTGGCCGGCAGTTCGGGCTCGACGACGGCAACCGGAGCGGCCGGTGCGGCCATCACGGGTGCTGCGCCCGACGACACCGCGTTGAGCTGACCGGAGCGCGTCACCGTGCTCTTCTCGGCCTGCGTCGCGCTGATGGTGCGCAGGTAGTAGGTCGTCTTCAGGCCGCGCGTCCAGGCCAGCTTGTAGGTCTCGTCGAGCTTCTTGCCGGAAGCGCCGGCCATGTAGATGTTCAGGCTCTGCGCCTGGTCGATCCACTTCTGACGACGCGCGCCGGCTTCGATCAGCCAGACGGTGTCGACTTCGAAGGCGGTGGCGTACAGCGCCTTGATGTCGTCGGGCACGCGGTCGATGCGGCGCAGCGAACCGTCGAAGTGCTTGAGGTCCATGACCATCACGTCGTCCCACAGGCCCAGCGCCTTGAGGTCACGCACGAGCGATTCGTTGATGACGGTGAACTCGCCGGACAGGTTGGACTTGACCGACAGATTGCCGAAGCAGGGCTCGATCGACGCGTCCACGCCGATGATGTTGGAGATGGTGGCCGTCGGGGCGATGGCGATGCAATTGCTGTTGCGCATGCCGAAGTGGGCGATGCGGCCACGCAGCGAATCCCAGTCCAGCGTCGTCGAGCGGTCCACTTCGACATAGCCGCCGCGTTGCTCGGCCAGCAGATCGATGGAGTCGATGGGCAGGATGCCGCGGTCCCACAGCGAGCCCTTGTAGGACGAATAGCGGCCGCGTTCCTCGGCCAGTTCCGTCGAGGCCCAGTAGGCGTGATAGCAGACGGCTTCCATCGAACGGTCGGCGAATTCGACGGCGGCTTCGGATGCGTAAGGCGTGCGCAGCTGGTACAGCGCGTCCTGGAAGCCCATGATGCCCAGGCCGACCGGGCGGTGGCGCAGGTTGGAGTCGCGGGCTTTCTTGACGGCGTAGTAGTTGATGTCGATGACGTTGTCGAGCATGCGCATGGCCGTGCGCGTCGTCTTCTTCAGCTTGACCTGGTCGATGGCGCCATCCTTGATGTGCTGGGCCAGGTTGACGGAGCCGAGGTTGCAGACGGCGATCTCGCTGTCGTTGGTGTTCAGCGTGATCTCGGTGCACAGATTGGACGAGTGCACGACGCCGACATGCTGCTGCGGGCTGCGCACATTGCAGGCGTCCTTGAACGTGATCCAGGGATGACCCGTCTCGAACAGCATCGACAGCATCTTGCGCCACAGGTCCTTGGCCGGCATGCGCTTGAAGAGCTTGAGCTCGCCGCGGTCGACCTTGTTCTCGTAGCCGACATAGGCTTCCTCGAAGGCCTTGCCGAACTTGTCGTGCAGGTCAGGGCAGGTCGAGGGGCTGAACAGCGTCCAGTGGCCGCCATCCATCACGCGCTTCATGAACAGGTCGGGAATCCAGTTCGCCGTGTTCATGTCGTGGGTGCGGCGGCGGTCGTCGCCGGTGTTCTTGCGCAGGTCCAGGAACTCTTCGATGTCCAGGTGCCAGGATTCCAGATAGGCGCAGACGGCGCCCTTGCGCTTGCCGCCCTGGTTCACGGCGACGGCCGTGTCGTTGACGACCTTCAGGAAGGGCACGACGCCTTGCGACTTGCCGTTGGTGCCCTTGATGTGCGAGCCCAGAGCGCGCACCGGGGTCCAGTCATTGCCCAGGCCGCCGGCGAACTTGGACAGCAGCGCGTTTTCCTTCAGCGCCTCATAAATACCGTCGAGGTCGTCAGAAACCGTCGTCAGATAGCAGCTCGACAGCTGCGAGCGGCGCGTGCCGGAGTTGAACAGGGTCGGCGTGCTCGACATGAAGTCGAAGCTGGACAGCACTTCATAGAACTCGATGGCGCGGGCTTCCCGGTCGATCTCGCCGAGAGCCAGACCCATGGCCACGCGCATGAAGAAGGCCTGCGGCATCTCGATGCGCACGTCTTCGATGTGCAGGAAGTAGCGGTCGTACAGGGTCTGCAGGCCGAGGTAGTCGAACTGCAGGTCACGTTCGGCCTTCAGCGCGGCGCCCAGCTTGGCCAGGTCGTACTGGCCCAGCTTCTCGTCGAGCAGCTCGGCCTTGATGCCCTTCTTGATGTAGCCGGGGAAGTACTCGGCATAGCGGGCCTGCATCTCGGCCTGCGTCACTTCACCACCGACGATCTCGCGGCGGATGGTGTGCAGCAGCAGGCGGGCAGTGGCGCGGCTGTAGCCGGGGTCCTTCTCGATCAGCGTGCGGGCGGCCAGGATGGCGGCCTTGTAGACCTCGTCGATGGCGACGCCGTCATACAGATTGCGCTGGGTCTCGGCCAGCACGGGCTCGGGCTTCACGTCGGCGCCGAGGTTCTCGCAGGCCGAGGCGATCAGCGACTTCAGCGCGCCGAGGTCCAGCGGACGACGCTCGCCGCCGTCCATCACCATGAATTGGGGCTCGGCCGCGCGCGTGGCTTCGCCCTGGGCGGCGCGCTCCTGGGCACGGCGCTCGCGGTAAAGCACATAGGCGCGGGCCACGTCATGCTGGCCGCTGCGCATCAGGCCCAGCTCGACCTGGTCCTGCACGTCTTCGATATGGAAGGTGCCACCGCTCGGACGCGAACGCAGCAGGGCGCGCACGACGTTCTGGGTCAGCTGTTCCACCGTCTCACGCACGCTCGCCGAAGCAGCACCACTGGTGCCGTGCACGGCCAGGAAAGCCTTCATCAGCGCGACGGCGATCTTGCTCGGCTCGAACGAGACCACGGCGCCGTTGCGGCGAATGATCTGGTAGGCCTGGTAGGTCGACAGTGTGGGCTGGATGGCGGCTGCGGGCGCGTCGGATTCAAACGCGACCGGTGCGGCAATGGCGCTGGCCTGGCCGGAGACGGCTTGTTGCATGAGGGAATCCTTTATCGAAAAACTGCAAAGCGATGCGCGGCTCGAACCCGGGGGCGGGCCATCGCATCGTGGGGGGCTTCTAAAGAGGTGTTTCGTCCCTGCCGGTCCATGACGCGGCCGGCTTGGCGGCACGCTTCCCTGGTGTGTCGCCGCGGGCCACAGGCCTCGGCGAACAGCGCGTCCAGAGAGATGGTCATGGGGGGTCGACTGGGTCAGCAGGATAGCACGAGAGAACACTATATATGTGGCACCCCTCCCCCTCAAGCCACTACGGATAGTGTGAAACCCAGGGTCACCCATCTCCCAAAAACCGAGGGTGCGCGCCGCTTGTGCCGATCAATACGGGGCTTGCAAGCGACAACCCGCATGGGCATTGAGCATGCGGGCCAAAACCCGCCGCGAGGCCGCGCCAATACTCGATCTGCGCTGCTGCGCCCACCCTTGCGCGCAGACCCGCCGCGGATTCAAGCAGGGCAAATCCCGAGAGGGAATATTCAGCTGTCCCCGGCCGAGATCGCCAGCCGCGCCATGCGATAGCGGATCTGCCGCAGCGACAGGCCGAGGCTGGCCGCCGCCGCCGTGCGGTTGAAGCGGTGCAGCTCCAGCGCACGCAGCAGGATGGCCCGCTCGACCTCGTCGAGATAGCGCGCCAGATCGGACGGCAACTCCTCGGGCAGGGACACGCCCTCGGCCACGGGCGCCGCCTCGACGGGCAGGTCGACCAGCCCACCGAACTGCGATTCGCTGCGGCTCTCGTCCAGCAGGGTGTCGGGCAGGCCGAGGTCGTCGGCGTCTATCCACTCGCCCCCCGAAAGCGCGAGGGCGCGATGCAGCAGGTTCTCCAGCTCGCGCACATTGCCCGGGAAGGCATAGCGCGACAGCGTCTGCAGCGCCCCCGCCGTCAGCCGCGGCGCAGGCGACACGCCGGCATCCTGGGCGATGCGCGTCAGCACGCGCGTGCTGATCAGGCCCAGGTCCTCGAGGCGCTCACGCAGCGGCGGCACGCGAATCTGGATGACGTTGAGGCGGTAGAACAAGTCCTGACGAAAACGCCCCGCCGCGACTTCGGCGGCCAGGTCCTTGTGCGTCGCGCTGAGGATGCGCACATTGATGGGGCTTTCGGCCGTCGCGCCGACCGGTCGCACCGAACGCTCCTGGATGACGCGCAGCAGCTTGCTCTGCATGGCCAGCGGCAGGTCGCCGATCTCGTCGAGGAAGAGCGTGCCACCATCGGCTGCCTGGAAAAAGCCCTCGCGGTCCTCGTTGGCGCCGGTGAAGGCCCCCTTGCGATAGCCGAAGAACTCGGCCTCGAGCAGGTTCTCGGGAATGGCCCCGCAGTTGACGGCAACGAAGCGCCGCTCGGCGCGCGCACCGTGGTCATGGATGGCGCGCGCCACCAGTTCCTTGCCCGTGCCCGACTCGCCCTGCACCAGCACCGGCGCCATGCTGCGCGCGACCTTGTCGATCAGCGCCCGCACCGCGCGGATAGGCGTGGATTCGCCCACCAGGCGCAGCGCCGTGGCCGGCCCGGCCTGCGCGGGCGCCTCTTCGATCGGCGCCGGCTCGGCGACCACCCGGCCCAAGGCCGAACCGACGACGAGACGGAACTGGCGCAGATCGACCGGCTTGGTGAGGTAGTCGTAAGCCCCGGCCTTCAAGGCCTCGACAGCGTTCTCCGCCGAACCGAAGGCCGTGATGACGATGGCCTTCTCCGGCCGCCCCGCCTGCTCCAGCCAGCGCAGCAAGGCCAGGCCCGAGCCATCGGGCAGCTTCATGTCGGTGATGACGGCGCTGTAGGTCTCGGCCTGCAGATGCTCCAGCGCCTCGCCCACCGATCCGGCGCTGTCGATCTCGTAGCCCTCGCGCAGCAGCGTCAGCTCATAGAGCGTGCGCAGGTCGGGCTCGTCATCGACGACCAGCAGGCGAACAGGCGGCGTAGTCATGCAGAAAATGCAGATGGGGGCGTGCGGATGCGCACGCGGAACTCGTTGGCCGTCGCGTCGGCGGCGCGGCGGTAGTCGATGTGGGCGCCGTGGCGCTCGCACAGCTCACGGCAAATATAGAGGCCCAGGCCCGAGCCGCGGCTGCGCGTCGAAAAGAAAGGCTCGAAGAGATGGCGCTCGATCTCCGGCGGCACCGGCGCACCGGCGCTGTGTACGACAAGATTCAGCACCTCGCCCTCGCGGTCCACGGAGACGCGGATGGTGCCTGCCCCCGGCTCGGCATGGCGATGCGCGTTGTCCAGCAGGTTGACGAGGATGCGGCGCAGATGCTCGGCGTCGAACAGCCCCATCAAGCCTGGCGCAGCGATCTGCAGCCGGAAGCGGCTTTGCTCGCCGGGGCGCACGTCGTTGACCCGGGTCCACTCGCTGCAGGTTTCGCGCACGATGGCGCCGACGTCCAGCGCCTGGGTGTCGGGCTGCACGCCGGGTGCCAGCTCGCTGACGTCGTCCACCAGGCGCTTGAGCCGCTGCACGTTGGACGCCACCATCTGGGTCAGCTGCTCGGCCCGCATGCCGGCAACGTCCTCGGCAATCAGCGCATTCGCCTGCGCGATCGCGGCCAGCGGGTTGCGGATTTCATGCGCAATGCCGGCCGACACCCGGCCCATCGCCGCCAGCTTTTCCTGTCGGGTGCGCGCCAGCAGCTCGCGGTTGTCCTCGACGAAGAGCACACAGAGTTCCTCGCTGCCTTCGCGCTGGCGCGTGAAGCGCAGCCGCAGGCGCAGGCTGCGCGCGGCACCGCTCTCCAGGGCCAGGGCCACGTCGACCTCTGCGCCGACGCCGCTTGGGCTGCCCGCGTAGGCACTCTCCAGCGCCAGCACCAGCGGCTGCCAGTCGGTGCGGCCGCGCAACTGCCAGCTCAACTCACCGCTGGCCGCACCGAGCAGCACATGGGCCGCGGGATTCATCGCGCGTACGCGGCCGCGCCGGTCGACGACCAGCACGCCTTCCTGCATCTCGTCGATGACGAGGCGATTCAGCTGCTCCTGCTGCCGTGCAAGCGCGAGGCTGCCACGCGCCGCCTTCTCTTCCCGCGCCAGGCGGGCGCTCAGCTCGCTGGCCAGCAGGCTGACGGCGAACAGGCCGCCACCGACCAGACCCGCCTGCGTCGTTTTCAGGCCCACGTCGGCGCCGGACAGCAGCGACCAGGCAGCGGCCGCCAGCAGGCCGAGCGTCGCCATGGCCGCGGTCGCCAGCGCCAGCAGGCGCGGGCTCAGCACCGCCGCCATCAGCACCGGCATGACGAAGAGGGCGCCGTAGTTCACGCCGCTCGGGTCCAGTGCATGCAGCGCGCCGAACAGGATCAGGTCCACGCCGATGGCGCTCCACCAATGCACGCTGCTGATGCGGGCGAGGTTGCGTGCCGATGCACCGCGCCGCAACTGCGGCACCAGCCACAGCGCCAGGGCCGCCGCGGCATAGGACACGCTCAGGGCCAGGGTCGAACGCGCCGGCGGCGTGCCCAGGATGGCGGTGATCAGCTGGGCGACGACCAGCGCCAGGCCCAGGGCGGCGCGCGCCGACAGGAAGGCACGATAGAGGCGCTCGAACGAAGCGCTGGCCTCGGCCGGCGCCTGCGCCGGCGGCTGCTCGACGAACCAGCTTCCGGTGCCAGCCAACTCAGGCCTGCCCCTGACGGGCCTCGAAGCTGGCGCGATGCGCCGCGCTGCAGAACACGCCGCCCTTGCCCGGCAAGGCCTCGTCGGCCGGCAGATGCATGCCGCATTCAGCGCAACGCAGCATGGCCTGAGGCGGCGCCGGTGGCTGGGGCTTGCGCGCCTCGGGCTCGCGTGGCCGCGAACGCTTCAGGCCGAGCACAAAGAAAAAGCCGGCCAGCAGCACCAGCAGCAACAGGTATTTCATGAGCCGCCCCCGGTGACGCCGCGCTGCAGGATGACCTCCAGCACGAAGCGCGAGCCGGCATAGGACAACAACAGCAGGGCCGCGCCGGCATAGAGCCAGCGCGTCGCGCGCCGGCCGCGCCAGCCATAGATGCGCCGGCCCACCAGCAGGCCGGTCAGCACCAGCCAGCCCAGCACGGCGAGCAGGTTCTTGTGGTCCCAGCGCCAGTGCGGCGTGAACCACCAGCCCAAGGCAATGGCCAGGGACAGCACGCCGACGCCTGCGGCCACGAACTGGAAGGTCAGGCGCTCCAGCCGCAGCAGCGGCAGTCCACCCGGCGCCGCCTGCTTCTGGCGCAGCCTCGTCTCGGCGCGATTCATCAGCGCCGCGTGCAGCACCGCCACACCGAACAGACCATAGGACGCCAGGCCCAGCACCCAGTGCAGCGGCGCCCACGGCGATGCGGCGAGCGGCCGGCTCTCGCCGGGAAAGCCCCAGGCCAGCAGCACCGCGGCCGCGGCCAGCCAGGCCAGCACGCGGCGCACGCTGTGCAACGGCAGGAAGCGGCTTTCGACCAGATACACCGTCAACACCAGCCAGGTCGTCATCGACAGGGCCGGCGCGAAACCGAAGCGGGCGCCGGGTTCGGTCAGCCCGTAGCCGCTGATATCTATATAGAGGGCGACGAACTGGGCCGTCCAGGCCAGGGCCATGGGCGGCACGGAGCGCAGCGGCCGGCGCACCGCGGCGTCGGCGTCCCCGGCCCGCGAGCGCAGCAGGCCGACCCAGACGTAGCCCAGCAGGGCCAGCACGCTGGCAACGGTCAATACGAGGCTCGGCCCGACCGCGCCGGCGGTGCCGGCATCTGCAAGAGGGGCGGGCGATAAACTCATGGCTGCAGTGTACTTTTGGGTTCCGTGCGTTCTGCCGGACATCCACTCCCCGATCCCATGGCTTCCAACCTCACCGACCGCCTGAGTCGCCTCGTCAAGACGATGCGCGGCCAGGCCCGCATCACCGAGAGCAATGTGCAGGACATGCTGCGCGAAGTGCGCATGGCCCTGCTGGAGGCCGACGTGGCCCTGCCGGTGGTGCGCGACTTCATCGCCCGCGTGAAGGAGAAGGCACTCGGCCAGGAGGTCGTGGGTTCGCTGAACCCCGGCCAGGTGCTGGTGTCCGTCGTGCACAAGGAACTCGCCGCCACCATGGGCGAGGGCGTGGTTGACATCAACCTGGCCGCCCAGCCGCCCGCCGTCATCCTGATGGCCGGCCTGCAGGGTGCCGGCAAGACGACGACGACGGCCAAGCTCACCAAGCACCTGATCGACAAGCGCAAGAAGAAGGTGCTGACGGTCTCCGCCGACGTCTACCGCCCGGCCGCCATCGAGCAGTTGAAGACGGTCACAAGCCAAGCCGGTGGCGAATGGTTCCCGTCCGCCCCTGACCAGAAGCCGCGCGACATCGCGCTGGCCGCGCTGGACTACGCCAAGCGCCACTACATCGATGTGCTGCTGGTCGACACGGCCGGCCGCCTGGCCATCGATGAAGCCTTGATGGCCGAGATCAAGGAGCTGCACGCCGTCCTGAACCCGGTCGAGACGCTGTTCGTCGTCGACGCCATGCAGGGCCAGGACGCGGTCAACACCGCCAAGGCCTTCAAGGAAGCCCTGCCGCTGACCGGCGTCATCCTGACCAAGCTCGACGGCGACTCACGCGGCGGCGCGGCCCTGTCCGTTCGACAGATCACCGGTGCGCCGATCAAGTTCGCCGGCGTGTCCGAGAAGATCGACGGCCTCGAGGTCTTCGATGCCGAGCGCCACGCCGGTCGCGTGCTGGGCATGGGCGACATCGTCGCCCTGGTCGAGCAGGTCACGCAGAACGTCGACCTCGCCTCGGCCCAGGCCATGGCCGAGAAGCTCAAGAGCGGCAGCGGCTTCGACCTGAACGACTTCCTGCAGCAGATCGCGCAGATGAAGAAGATGGGCGGCCTCGGTGGCCTGATGGACAAGCTGCCGCAGAACATGATGGGCAACAAGCAGCCCGGCCAGGCGGACATGGACCGCGCCGAGCGCGACATGAAGCGCATGGAGGGCATCCTGCGCTCCATGAGCGCCAAGGAACGCGCCCAGCCGGCCCTGCTGATGGATGGCAAGAGCAAGGCCAGCCGCAAGCGCCGCATCGCCGCCGGCGCCGGCGTGCAGATCCAGGACGTCAACCGCCTGCTGAACCAGTTCGACCAGATGCAGCAGATGATGAAGAAGATGAAGGGCGGCGGCCTGATGAAGATGATGAAGCGCATGGGCGGCATGAAGGGCCTGCCGGGCATGTGATGGTCTGAGTCCGCACCGAGCACAGCCCCTGCGGGCGGTGCGACGGCTGACGAAGGCCTGGCCGCATGCAAGCGGCCAGGCATGAGGGCCTAGGGTTGACCAGCACTCAACCCGTCATCGGCCTGTCCCGCGAAACAAGTCCTCACATCTGGTCCCAAGCTCAAGGGACAAGGCCGCATGGTCAAGACCTGACGCGGCCGCTAGCGTCCCGCGCATGCTGAATCTCCACCTCCCCGCCTGGCTGAGCAACCTGACCGGACAGAGCACTCCACGTCGTCAGGTCGACGCATCCGATACCGTCATGCACTGGCCGCCCACCGCCGCGCGGGTGCTGGTGAGTTCGGAGCGCCATGCCCACAAGAGCATCTCCCACGCCCTGGCCCTGGAACACCCCAAGGGCTTCCTGCTGGCCCATGTGCCCCTGCACAAGCTGGTGCGCGTGCCCAAGCAGTACTCCTACCGCGAGTGGCTGTCGCGCACCGGCCTGCTGACCGTCGACTTCGCCTTGTGCGACGAGCATGGCTATGTGCGCTCCGTCGTGCTGCTGCCCGTCGCCGAAGACCAGGTCCGCCACTCTCGCAAGCGCGAACGCCTGCTGCGGGTGCTGGGCGCCACCGAGCTGGCGGTCACGCATTGGGAGCGCGACTGGCAGAACGACACGCCCGAGCGCCTGCGCGACCGGCTGTTCGGCAAGACCAAGGCGTCCGGCTACTACGCCGACACGCCCCACGCGCACTGAACCCCTCGCCCAGTCTTTCCCCGCTGAACGCGGGCAAGCCTAGTCGGTCCCCCGAGGGGACGACGATGCTTGCCGGATTGACCGGCAAGCACATCGCCCAAGGCGGGCCGGCTAGGGAGCGGCCCTGCGCTCGGCCCGCAATACCTATTCGAGTAGTGCCCGCGCGAACTCGCGGGCGCTGAAGGTCTCGAGGTCTTCCAGCTTTTCGCCCACGCCGATGAAATAGACCGGCACGGGCCGCTCGCGCGCAATGGCCGCGAGGACGCCGCCCTTGGCCGTGCCGTCGAGCTTGGTGACGATGAGGCCCGTCAGGCCCAGGGCCTCGTCGAAGGCCTTGACCTGGTTCAGCGCGTTCTGGCCGGTGTTGCCGTCCACCACCAGCAGCACCTCGTGCGGCGCGCCCTCCTGGGCCTTGGTGATGACGCGCTTGATCTTCTTCAGCTCCTCCATCAGGTGGATCTGGGTCGGCAGGCGGCCGGCCGTGTCGGCGATGACGACATCGGCACCACGCGCCTTGCCGGCGTTGACCGCGTCGAAGGACACGGCCGCCGGATCACCGCCCTCCTGGCTGACGATCTCGACCTGGGCACGGTCGGCCCAGACGCCGAGCTGCTCACGCGCCGCGGCGCGGAAGGTGTCGGCCGCGGCCAGCAAGACCTTCTGGTCGGCCTCGGCCAGGTGACGGGTCAGCTTGCCGATGCTGGTCGTCTTGCCGGCACCATTGACGCCGACCACCATCATCACGGTGGGCGTGAAGCGGCCCACTTCCAGGCCCTTCTCCAGCGGCGACAGCAGTTCGGTCAGCGCATCGACGAGCAGGCCGCGCACGGCCTGCGGGTCGCTCGCCCTGGCCTCCTTGACGCGGCGCTTCAGGTCATCGAGCAGGAACTGCGTGGCCTTGACGCCGGCGTCGGCCATCAGCAGGGCCTCTTCCAGTTCCTCGTAAAGCTGGTCGTCGATCCTGGTGCCGCTGAAGACGCCGGCAATGCTGCTGCCGGTCTTGCGCAGGCCGTTGCGCAGGCGGTCCATCCAGCTGGCGCGGGGCGCGGGGGCTGGAGCAACGACCGCTGCCGGCGGGGGCGCCGAGACGACGACGGGCGCCGAAGCGGGCGCGACGATGGGCGCGGCCACCGGGGCTGGTGCAGGTGCGACGACCGGTGCGGTTACCGGAGCAGGCTCGGGTGCAGGCTTGCTGGCAGGCTTGGTGACCCAGCCGTCAGGCAGCAGGGCCGGCGCCTCGGCGGCGGGCGCGGGAGGCGGGGGCGCCTTCTTGAAGAAACTGAACATAGGCCGCCATTTTCGCCTGCCCTCGCGACAGCCCCCTGACGGGGTCTTTCTCGCACGCGCTTGATTTTTTGGCACCGGCAAACCGGGTGACACTGATTCAGGCTTCCCGCACTCCCGGTCCGCTATGCCCGCTGCCCTGCCCTTCGTCCTCCGGTCGCTCCCGCTCGCCGCGCTGCTGCTGAGCGCCGCAGCCCTTGCCCAGGACCTTCCCGGCCAGCAGGCTCCCACCGCTGTCAGCACGCCGGCTCTCGCGCTCAAGCCGACGGTCAAGGCCGAACGGACCTTCCTGATGTCGGCCTTCATGGCCACCTCGCAGGACAAGCTCAGCCTGTTCAGCTCGAACGACGGCATCACCTTCACATCCCTGGCTTCCGAGGTCTACCAGCCGCCCAGGGACCTGCTGCGCGACCCGTCCATCATCCGTGCCGCCGATGGCCTCTACTACATCGCCTACACGACGAACTGGTCGGGCTCGACCTTCGGCATCGCCAAGTCGGCCGACCTCAAGACCTGGACACATGTGGCCGATGTGCCGGTGCAACTGCCTGGCGTCAGCAACGTCTGGGCCCCCGAATGGTCCCGGGAATCCGATGGCAGCCTGAAGCTGGTCGTCAGCCTCTCCAAGACAGGTACGCAAGGCCCCTTCGCTGCCTACTCCGTCAAGGCACTGGACGCCGGCTTCACCAAGTTCTCCGACCCCGTGCCCATGCAGGGGCTGGAGAAGAACTTCATCGACACCTTCGTGATCCGCCATGAAGGCCGCTATGTCGCCTTCACGAAGAACGAGACCACCAAGTTCATCGAGCTGGCCACGGCGCCCTCGCTGGACGGCCCCTGGACTTTCGAGAAGACCGGCGACTGGGCCGGCTGGGGTGGCCCGTCCGAAGGCCAGGCCCTGGTGCCCATCCCCGGCGGTTGGCGCATCTATTTCGACGACTACACGACCAAGCGCTACTGGTATTCCGACAGCGTCGACGGCCTGAAGACCTGGACGCCGAAGCAGGAACTCGGCGGCGTGTCCGGCACGGTGCGTCACTTCACCGTGATCTCGGAAGAGACGGCGCAGCTGGAGCGCGCCACCGCGCCCAAGGCCAAGCCCAAGTCGATTGCCTGGGACCGCCACTCGCTGATCATCGACGGCCGGCGCGAGATGATCTTCGCCGGCGAATTCCACCCCTTCCGCCTGCCCTCGCCCAGCCTGTGGCGCGACGTGCTGCAGAAGATGAAGGCGTCCGGCCTGAACGCCGTGTCTATCTATTTCAGCTGGGGCTATCACTCGGCCAAGCCCGGTCACTACGACTTCACCGGCGTGCGCAACATCGAGCGCGCCATCCAGATGGCCGAGGAGGAAGGCCTCTACGTCATCGCTCGCATGGGGCCCTATGTGAACGCCGAGCTGACGGCCGGCGGCTTCCCCGGCTGGCTGCTGCGCCAGCGCGCCGAGGCGCGCACCGACGCGACCGAGTACCAGGCCGCGGCCGACGAATGGATGACGCAGATCAATGCCATCCTGGCCCGCCACCAGATCACCACCGGCGGCGGCAATGTCATCGCCTACCAGCTGGAGAACGAGCTGTTCTCGGTCCAGCCCAAGAACATCCGCCACATGCAGCACCTGGCGGACAAGGCGCGCGCCGACGGCATCACCGTGCCCCTCTTCCACAACGCCGCGTCGCGATTGCCTGACTGGACGCCGAGGAATTCCACCGCCCCCTTCGCCAACCCCGGACCGACCGACCTCTACGCCTTCGACGGCTATCCCGGCGGCGTCTGCAGCGTCGACGGCCAACCCGGCACGCCAGCCCCGGCGCCGGACTGGGGCCTCTACGGCAAGAACTATCCCAAGGTCGGGTCCCTCGCTTCACCCAACACGCCGGGCTTTGTCGCCGAGATCGGCGCCGGCTGGTTCGACTACTGGGGCAGCAACGGCACCTATGAGTGCACGGCCCAGCGCCAGGGCGGCGGCTATCAGCGCGTGTTCTACGGCAGCAGCCTCATCAATGCGCTGACCATCCACTCCATCTACATGGCCTACGGCGGCACCAGCTGGGGCTGGCAGCCCGGGCCCATCGTCTACACCAGCTACGACTACGGCTCGCCCATCAGCGAGGCCCGCGTCATGCGCGACAAGGCCCTCGTCCTCAAGCAGATGGGCGGCTTCGTGCAGGCCGCCGCGCCCGTGCTGGCACAGATGGACAAGGGCGAGGTGCTGGACCCGGGCAACGCCAAGGTCAGGCTCTATCACAACGTCAACAACGCGCTGGGCAGCCATGTGCTGCTGGCCCAGCACAACGCGCTGACCGGCACCGAGGCCTTGGCCTTCAAGCTGCAGACGCGGGACGGTAGCTATCAAATTCCGCAAGCCGGCAAGCTGACGCTGACCGGCCAGGACGCCAAGATGCTGTTGGCCAGCTATGCGCTGGAGCGCCAGCACCTCGTCTACAGCACCAGCGAGCTGCAGGCCCAGTTGCAGCAAGGTCCGCGCGACGTGGCGCTGTTCTACGGCCGCAGCAACGACGACGGCGAGACCGTGCTGCGCTACACCGCCAAGCCCAGCGTGAAGCTGTTGCGCGGCCAGACCCAGGTGAACTGGGATGCCAAGAGCGGCGACCTGCGGCTGAACTACCAGCACAGCGGCCTCATCGAAGTGCTGATCAGCGGCGCCGGCCGCGCGCCCCTGCTGCTGCTGATCGCCGACGAGAAGACCGCCCAGGAGTTCTGGCGGCTGCCAGGCGTGCTGGTTCGCAGCCCGGCCCTCGTGCGCAACGCGGCCGTCAACGGCAAGACTTTGCAACTCACCGGCGACACGACATCGCCCAGCGCCCTGCGCGCCTGGGTGCCTGACGGCATCAGCGCCCTGAGCTTCAACGGCCAGCCCATCGCGACGTCGGCGCAGGACTTCAGCCTCACCGCCCGCGCCGCCCTGCCCGGCCCCGAGGCCATCAAGCTGCCCGACCTGACGCAGCTCGCCTGGACCCGCCGCTTCGACTCCCTCGAAGCCGCCCCCGGCTTCGACGACAGCGCCTGGCGCAAGGCCGACGCCGGCGCCTCGGCCGCCAATGTCTACACCGCCCCCGACAAGGGCCAGCCGGTGCTGGCCATGAGCGACTACGGCTTCCACCACGGCGACGTGTGGTACCGCGGCCGCTTCACGACTACAGACACCAAGCCGCTGCAGCTGGAACTCTTCTTCGGTGCGGGTGGCGCCGGGATGATCCAGGTCTGGCTGGACGGCCGCTTCCTCGGCCAGCAGGAGAACGACACCGGCCGCCCCTTCCCCGAGACGACCGACACGTTCAAGCAGTTGCTGAAGGACCTGCCGGCCGGTGAGCATGTGCTGGCCGTCGTCGTGCGCAACAACTCGCACAACTGGGACCTGTTCGCCGACGACGCGCACAAGGAAGCCCGCGGCCTCATCGCCGCGTCCATCGCGCCCAAGGGCGGCCAGCGCTTCGCGGTCCCCATCGGCTGGAAGATCCAGGGCAACAAGGGTGGCGAAGACATCGCCGACCTGGTGCGCGGCCCCATGAACAATGGCGGCCTGCAGGGCGAGCGCATGGGCTGGCATCTGCCCGTCGACCCGGCCAAGCCGCAACCGGGCTGGGAGGCGACGACGCCAAACGCCGCGCCACCTGCCCCCGGCAGCTACTGGCTGCGCACGAGCTTCAAGCTGGACCTGCCGCAGGGCCACGATGTGCAACTGGGCCTGGCCTTCGGCGACACCACCAAGCCGCGCTCCGCGATCGAGAACCGTGCGCTGATCTTCGTCAACGGCTGGAACCTGGGCCAGTTCATCGCCCACATCGGCCCACAGCGCGTCTTCGTGCTGCCGCCCGGCATCCTGAACCCGAACGGCGAGAACACGCTGACGCTGGCCGTCACCACCGATGGCCAGCCGGCCAACGCGCTGGAAGCCGTGCGTCTGGTACCGCTTGCCGTCGCGCGTGGCGGTGTGCCGCTGGAAACCGTGCCCCAGCCGCGCAATCTGCAGCGATGAAGCACCTTGTTTTCACCTTCCTCGCCACCGCGCTGCTCGCCAGCGCGGCCCTGGCCCAGCGCCAGGAACAACTGCTCGAAAGCGGCTGGCGTTTCAGCAAGAGCGACCCGGGCGCGGCCATGAATCCGGCCTTCGACGACAGCGGCTGGCGCCAAGTGCGCGTGCCGCACGACTGGAGCCAGGACGAACCCTTCCGCGCCGAGTACGGCAGCGGCAACGGCTACGCCGCCGGAGGCGTTGCCTGGTATCGCCGCAGCTTTGCAGCTGGTCCCGAGCAGAAGGGCCGCATTGCACGCGTCAGCTTCGATGGCGTCTACGACCACGCCCAGGTCTGGCTCAACGGCCACTACCTCGGCGGCCGGCCCTATGGCTACAGCAGCTTCCAGCTCGAGCTGACGCCCTACTTGAAGACCGATGGCAGCGCCAATGTGCTGGCCGTGCGCGTCGACCATTCGCGCCAGACCGATTCGCGCTACTTCACCGGTTCGGGCATCTATCGCGATGCGCGGCTGAGTTTCACGGATGCGCTGCATATCGCGCCCTGGGGTAGCCATGTCACCACCCCCAAGGTCACCGCGGCTCAAGCCGAGGTGAAGGCCGAGGCGGAGCTGATCAATGCCGCGACGAAGGGCCGTCAGTTCATGCTGCGCGCCGAGCTGATCGCGCCTGACGGCAAGGTCGTCTCCACGCGCGAGACACAGGCCCAGCTCGCCGCCGGCCAGCGGCGCACGCTGGCTCAAGCGCTGACGGTGGACAAGCCGCAGCGCTGGTCGCTGGAGACACCTGCCCTCTACACCCTGCGCCAGACCGTGCTGGTCGACGGCAAGCCCGTCGACCAGACCGACACCCCATTTGGCATCCGCAGCTTCCGTTTCGACCCCAACACCGGCTTCACGCTGAACGACCAGCCGCTCAAGCTCAAGGGCGTCTGCCTGCACCACGACGCCGGCAGCCTCGGCGCGGCGGTGCCCGTCGCCGTGCTGGAGCGCCGGCTGCAGCAGCTGCAACGCATCGGCGTCAACGCCATCCGCACCAGCCACAACCCGCCGGCACCCGAGCTGCTGGACCTGGCCGACCGTATGGGATTTCTCGTACAGGCCGAGGCCTTCGACGAGTTCACTCCGACCAAGAACAAGTGGATTGCCGGCTGGAATGTCGGCGTGCCGGGCCGCCAGGGCCATGGCGAAGAGTTCGCCGCCTGGAGCGTGCGCGATGTCGAGGACATGGTGAAGCGCGACCGCAACCATCCCAGCATCGTCATGTGGAGCATCGGCAACGAAATCGACTATCCCAACGATCCGTTCTCGCATCCCGTGTTGGGCGCCAAGTTCCGCCCCACCGCGCCGCCGGCCAGCGACCTGGTGCGCTGGGGCAAGCCTTTGGTCGACGCCGTGCGCCGCATGGACTCGACGCGACCCGTGACTGCGGCCATGGCCTCCGTCGAGATGAGCGACGCCGTCGGCTTCGGTGCCCTGTTCGACGTGGCCGGCTACAACTACCAGGAAGCGCGCTACGCCGCCGACCACGCCAGGTTCCCGAAGCGTGTCATCTACGGCAGCGAGAACCGCCACGACTACCGCGCCTGGGCTGTCGTCCGCGACACGCCCTATGTCTCGGCGCAGTTCCTGTGGACGGGCTTTGACTATCTCGGCGAGGCCGGCCGCTGGCCGCTGCGCGCAGCGGACTTCGGCCTCTTCGACCTGGCCGGTTTCATGAAGCCGCGCGGCGCCCTTCGCGCCAGCCTGTGGAGCGACAAGCCGGTCGTCTACCTCGCGGCTGCGACGGCCTCGGCCACGCAGATCGCCTCCCAGTCCGGCCAGGGCACGCCGCTGCTGGACCAGCAGAAGCGCGCCAAGGTGGCCGAGCACTGGAACTGGCCCGCCGGCGAAGCCATGGTCGTCTCGGCCTATGCCAACACGCCCGAAGTGCAGCTGTGGCTGAACGGAAAGCTGATCGGCACGCAGAAGGCCGCCGATGCGGTCGAAGGCATCCTGAGCTGGACCCTGCCTTTTGAAGCCGGAGAGCTGAAGGCCGTGGGCCTGAAGGAAGGCAAGCCGGTTGCCGAGTTCAAGCTGGAGACGGCCGCAGCCGCCGCGCGCATCGAGTTGCAACGCGTGGCTGCGGCCAAAGACGGCATCGAGCAGATCGCCTTCTTCATCGTCGACGCTCAGGGCCACCGCGTGCCGGATGCCGCCCAGCGCCTGCGCTTCGAACTGGAAGGCCCTGTCGAAATCCTCGGCATCGGCAACGGCAACCTCGCGGACGTGGATGATCCACGGGACGCCGAGCATGCCGCCTTTGAGGGCCGCGGCCTGGCCGTCCTGCGGCGCACCGACAACAACACCCCGGCGCGCTTGCGCGTCACAGCGGCTGGCCTCACGCCAGCCGAGCTGAACTTCTGAGAGACAAGACCATGTCCAAGCAGATCCTCAAGCCCGTCGACTCCTCCAAGATCCACCCGCTGCTGGCCCATCACACGGCCGGCCTCGGCGCGGACCGCGACGACATCCGCGGCGCCGTCGACCGCCTCATCCACAACCTCGTCAACATCGAGGACCAGGACGGCAAATTCCTGCTGCGCCTGGACGACGGCCGCGTGCTGGACACCAAGGGCTGGAACGGCTTCGAATGGACGCACGGCGTGGGCCTGTATGGCGTCTACAAGGTCTGGGAGCTGACCGGCGACCCCAAGGCCTGGGACATCATGACGAGCTGGTTCGAGGCGCGCTTTGCCGAGGGCATGCCCAGCCGCAACATCAACACGGTCGCGCCCTTCCTGACGCTGGCCTATCTCTTCGACCGCACCGGCGAGCGCCGCTTCCTGCCCTATATCGACCGCTGGGCGGAGTGGGTCTACAAGGAGCTGCCGCGCACCGAGGAAGGCGGCTTCCAGCACATCGTCTACAACAGCGTGAACCACCAGCAGCTGTGGGACGACACGCTGATGATGTCAGTGCTGCCGCTGGCCAAGTTCGGCCTGCTGCTTAACCGGCCCCAATATGTCGAGGAGGCCAAGCGCCAGTTCCTCGTCCACATCAAATACCTGGCCGACCGCAAGACGGGGCTGTGGTTCCACGGCTGGACCTTCGAGGGCCGCCACAACTTCGCCAATGCGCTGTGGGCGCGCGGCAACTCCTGGGTCACCATCGTCATCCCGGAGTTCATCGAGCTGCTGGACCTGCCCGAGGGCGATGCCTTCCGCCAGTTCCTCGTCGCCACGCTGGAGGCCCAGGTCAAGGCCCTGGCCGCCTGCCAGTCGCCTTCAGGCCTGTGGCCCACGCTGCTGGACGACCCAACCTCCTATGACGAAGCCGCCGCCTCGGCCGGCTTCGCCTACGGCATCCTGAAGGCCGTCCGCAAGGGCTATCTGCCCAAGTCGTATGAGGCCGTCGGCCTGAAAGCCGCACTGGCCGTGCGCAGCAAGATCAACGAGGCCGGTGAGCTCACGCAAGTCAGCTTCGGCACGCCGGTGTTCAACACGCTGCAGGAGTACAAGGACATCCCGCTGACCTCCATGCCCTTTGGCCAGGCCATGGCTCTGCTGGCCATGGGCGAGCTGCTGATGCGCTTCATCTGATGATGAAGAACCTGCATCCCGCGGCCCGCGAGCCGAACTGGGTCAACTACTGGGGTTGGGGCTCGGGCGACATGCTGGGCGCCGGCGCCCAGGCCGTCGTCACTGGCTGGCTGTTCTATTTCTTCACCACTTTCTGCGGCCTGAGCGCCGTCGAAGCCGGCCTCATCCTGGGCCTGCCGCGGCTGCTGGAAGCCATCACCTGCCCGCTGATCGGCTATGTCTCCGACAACCTGCGCCACACCTGGGTGGGCCGCAAGATCGGCCGGCGCAAGCTCTTCCTGCTCATCACCATCCCGCTGCTGCCCAGCTTCGCGCTGATCTTCCGCACCGGCCACAGCTTCAGCTACTACCTGCTGGCCTTCGTCTTCTTCGAGCTGCTCTACACGATGTTTCTCATCCCCTGGGAGACGCTGGCGGCCGAAATGACCAAGGACTACAAGGCCAAGGCCAAGTTCGCCGGCGCGCGCATGATCGTGGCGCAGAGCTCGGCCATCCTGGCCTCCTACCTGCCCACGCTGCTGATCAGCCAGTTCGGCGGCAAGGACTCGCCCGACACCTTCTTCTGGATGGCGGCCATCTTCGGCGTCATCTTCTCCATCGTCGTGACCCTCGTCGTGCTGACGACCTGGGAGCGCCCCTACGGCACGCGCGAACAGGCCATCCTGTCGCAGACCTATGGCGGCGTGACGCTGAAGGCCGTGCTGGCCCTGCCGGTCAAGATGTTCGGCGACCTGTTCTCGACGCTGAAGATCCGCGCCTTCCGCCAGCACCTGTCAATCTATCTCGGCGGTTATCTGTCGCAGGACATCTTCAACACCGCCTTCCCCATCTTCGTGGCGACGGTGCTGATGGGCGCGACGCTGGTGATCTCGCAGCTGATGACGGTCATGTATGTGGCCCAGCTGATCTCGGTCATGGTGGCCATCCAGATCGTCATCCGCACCGGCCCCGTGCTGGCCTACCGCCTGGCCATCTCGCTGTTCGGCGCGGCGCTGCTGCTCTATCTCGGCTTCTTCCTCGCGCGGCCCGAGGGCTTCGAAGCCGGCTTCAAGGCCCTGGGCGCCAACCTGTTCTCGGCGCTGGACCCGACCAGCCCCAGCTTCTCCCTCAGCCTGATCTTCTGGCTCTTCCTGCCCATCGTGCTGGCGGGTCTGGGCCGCGGCACGCTGAACTTCGTGCCCTGGTCGGTCTACAACTACCTGCCCGACATCGACGAGGCCGTCACCGGCCAGCGCCGCGAAGGCATCTTCGCCGGCGTGATGACGCTGGTGCGCAAGATGGCCCAGAGCGCCGCCATCATCGCCAGCGGCTGGATCATCGACCTGGGCGGCTATGTCTCGCCCAAGAGCCGCCCCGGCGAAGTCATCGTGCAGAGCCCCGAGGCCATCCAGACCATCACCGCGCTGATGGTGGGCGGGCCGCTGCTGATGATGCTGCTGGGCATGCTGGCCTCGTGGAGCTTCCGCCTCAACGCCAGCACGCATGCGGTCCTCGTGCACGAGGTGGAACGCCTGCGCAGCGGTGCCACCGAGGCCGAGAGCGAGGCCAATCGCCAGATCGTCGAAGACCTGACCGGCTGGTCCTACGACCGCCTCTGGGGCCGCGCCGGCCCTGCTCCGCAGTCCGAGCTGCCTCCCGTCCAACACGTCCGCCCATGACCGACTTCAGCCGCCGCCATTTCTTCAAGACCGCGTCCCTGCCGCTGGGGCTGACGGGCCTGGCCACGGCAGCGACCGCGGCGCCGGCACCTGCGCCTGTCGTCGCGTCCACGGACACGGGCGCACTGCGCTGGCTGGACGGTGCGTCCCCGGAGCTGATGCTGGGTGCGACGCTGGGCCTGCCCTGGCCACGCGGCCAGCAGCAGAAGGGCCAGGAGTTCAACGCCGTGGACGCCAAGGGCAACGCGCTGCCACTGCAGACCTGGCCGCTGGCCTGGTGGCCCGACGGCTCGCTGAAGTGGACGGCTCATGCCCTGCCCGCGGGTATCGACGCTGGCACGGCGCCCAGCATCCGCCCCGGCAAAGGCGCCGCTGCGGCAAGCGCCAAGGTCAGCGTCAAGGAAAGCGCCGACTTCATCGAGGTCGACACCGGCGTCATCCGCGCCCGGTTGCCGCGCAGTGGCGCCCAGCTCGTCAGCCGCATCGAACGCGATGGCCGCGAGATCCTGCGCGCCGCCACGCTGATCGCCCAGGCCGACGACAAGCCCGACGCCGAGAACGGGCCGGTCACCCAGACCCGCTTCGACAGCCGCATCGAGAAGCTGACCGTCGAGCAGACCGGCCCGGTGCGCGCGGTCGTCAAGGTCGACGGCAAGCATCGCAGCGCCGCAGGCCGCGAATGGCTGCCCTTCTCGGTGCGCTTCTACTTCTACGCCGGGGCCGAGTCGCTGCGCGTGATGCACACCTTTGTCTTCGACGGCGACGAGCACAAGGACTATCTGCGTGGCATCGGCCTGCGCTTCGAAGTGCCGATGCGCGATGCGCTGTACGACCGCCATGTGCGCTTTGCCGGCGAGGCCGGTGGCCTGTGGGCCGAGGGCGTGCGCAACCTGACCGGCCTGCGCCGCGACCCCGGTGCCGCCGTGCGCGAGGCCCAGCTCGCCGGCCGCGCCACACTGCCGCTGGCGCAATGGGGCAAGCAGGTGCGCGATCTGCACCACCGCATTCCCGCCTGGGGCGACTACAGCTTGAGCCAGCTCAGCGCCGACGGCTTCCAGATCAAGAAGCGCACCAAGGCCGGCCATGGCTGGATTCCCGCCGCCTTTGGCCGCCGCGCGCCGGGCAGCGGCTATATCGGCGGCGCGAGCGGCGGCGTGGCCTTCGGCCTGCGCGACTTCTGGCAGCGCCATCCGACGCAACTGGACATCCGCAACGCCGTCGGCGACGCCGCCGAAGTCACGCTGTGGATGCACTCGCCCGAGGCGCCGGCCATGGACCTGCGCTTCTATCACGATGGCCTGGGGATGGAGACCCACGAGCAGGAACTCGAAGGCCTGGAGATGACCTACGAGGACTACGAGCAGGGCTTCGGCACGCCGGTGGGCATCGCACGCAGCAGCGAGATCACGCTGTGGGCCCTGACCGCGACGCCGACGCGCGAGCGCCTCGTGCAGATGGCCGCGGTCGTGCAGACGCCGCCCCAGCTCGCCGCCCATCCGTCGCGCTATCTGCAGGCCGGCGTCTTCGGCAAGCTGTGGAGCCTGCCCGACCGCAGCACGCCGGCGCGCCAGAAGATCGAGGACAAGCTGGACTTCCTGTTCGGCTTCTATGCCAAGGAGGTCGAGCAGCGCCACTGGTACGGCTTCTGGGACTATGGCGACATCCGCCACACCTACGACAGCGACCGCCACGAATGGCGCTACGACGTCGGCGGCTTCGCCTGGGACAACTCGGAGCTGTCGCCCGACCTCTGGCTCTGGTACGCCTGGCTGCGCAGCGGTCGCGCCGACATCTTCCGTTTCGCCGAGGCCATGGTGCGCCACACCAGCGAGGTCGACATCTATCACGCCGGCCGCTTCCAGGGCCTCGGTTCGCGGCACAACGTGCAGCACTGGGGCTGCAGCGCCAAGCAGGCGCGCATCTCCACCTCGGCCTACCGCCGCTTCTACTACTACCTGACGGCCGACGAGCGCATCGGCGACGTCATGCGCGAGGTGCTCAGCGCCGACAGCAAGATGGACGATGTCGACCCCGTGCGCAAGATCGCCGGCCGCGTCGACAAGGGCCCCTGGCCGGCGCGCATCGGCTTCGGCACCGACTGGGGTTCGGTCGTCGCCAATGTGCTGACCGAATGGGAGCGCACCGGCGACGTGCGCTGGCGCAACAAGCTGCTGCGCGGCATGAAGGGCATCGCGGCCATGCCGCATGGCTTCTTCACCGGCAGCGGCGGTTACGAGCCCACGGGGCCGAACGAAGGCGCCTTCCACAACGTCAGCGGCGACAAGCTCAGCGCCAGCCACTTGAGCGCCGTCTTCGGTGGCGTCGAGATGATGGCCGAGCTGGTGGAGCTGATCGATGAGCCCGAGTTCAAGGCAGCCTGGCTGCAGTACTGCGAGCTCTACAACGCGCCGCGCGAGCAGCAGGTCAAGGCGCTCGGCGCCCCGCACGGTGGCGGCACGGTGCTGAGCGTGGGGCACTCGCGCCTGTCCGCCTATGCCGCCCGGCAGAAGCAGGACAAGGCCCTGGCCCAGCGCGCCTGGCGCGAGTTCTGGGCCGACGACCCGCGCGGCCACAAGACGCTGAAGACCACGCACATCGCCGGTCCGCTGGCGCTGAACCCGGTGGACGAGGCACCCTGGATCAGTACCAACGACACGGCGCAATGGGGCCTCGCGGCCATCCAGAACCTGGCGCTGATCGGCGACCAGCTCATTGACTGACATGAAGCGCCTCCTCCTCATCGCCAGCCTGCTGGCGGCGCCTGCCTGGGCTGCCGACAAGGCCCTGAGCTTCGACATGAGTGCCGAGACCGTCTACAGCCGCGAGCGCGGCCACGGCTTCGAGCCCGGCGCGCCTGCCAACGCCGCGGGCCAGCCCAGCTTCTTCTCCGTCGACTTGCCCGAAGGCAACTACCGCGTCACCGCGACGCTGGGCGGCGCCGAAGCCAGCGACACGACCATCAAGACCGAGTTGCGCCGCCTGATGCTGGACAGCGTGAAGTTGCCCGCCGGCAGCACCGAGACCCGCAGCTTCATCGTCAACGTGCGCACCGCCGACATCGCCGCCGCGCCAGGCGTCGAAGCCGGCCGCGTCAAGCTCAAGGAGCGCGAGATCGCCAGCGAAGCCTGGGCCTGGGATCGCCGCCTGACGCTGGAGATCAACGGCCCCCACCCGGCGCTGCGCCGCCTCTTCATCGAGCCCGTTACCGTGCCCACGGTTTTCCTGCTAGGCGACTCCACCGTCGCCGACCAGAGCGGCGAGCCCTACGCCAGCTGGGGCCAGATGCTCACCAGCCTGTTCAAGCCGACGGTGGCCGTGGCCAACCATGCCGAATCGGGCGAGACATTCCGCGACTCGCTGGCACGCCGGCGCATCGACAAGATCCTGTCGGCCCTGCAGCCCGGCGACACGGTGCTGATGCAGTTCGGCCACAACGACCAGAAGCAGCAGAAGGACGGCAGCGGCAATGCCGAGACCTACAAGGCCGAGCTGCGCACCCATGCGGAGCGCATCCTGGCGCGCGGCGGCGTGCCGGTCATCGTGTCCTCGATGGAGAGGCGCAACTTCGACAGCGAAGGCCGGCTCAAGCCCAGCCTGCTCGAATACGCCGACGCGGCCCACAGCGTTGCCCAGGACATGAAGCTGGCCTTCATCGACCTCAACGCGATGAGCCAGAAGTTCTACGCGGCCCTCGGCCCCGAGCGCTCGCAGGCCGCCCACCCGATGAACAACGGCAAGCTGGACAACACCCATCACAACAACTACGGCGCCATGCAGTTGGCGCGTTCGGTGGCCCTGGGTCTGAGGCAAGCCCGGGTGCCGGTGGCTGATCAGCTGCGGGACGACCTTGGCATCATCGAGCCGAGCAAGCCGTTGGCGCCGGAGCAGTTCCACATCGCAGCCAGCCCCGGCTTCACCCACCAACGGCCCCTCGGCGACTGATGAAAAACACCATCCTGGCCCTGGCGCTCGCCTGCGCCGCGCTGACCCATGCACCCATCTCGGTCGCCGCGCCGCCGGTCCTGGTCGCAGGCTTTTCGACCGAGCGCCTGAAACGGCTGGATGCGGCGATCGACGAACAGATAGGCGCCAGGCAGCTTGCCGGCGGCGTCATGGTGGTGCTGCGCGATGGCAAGCCCGTCGTCTTCAAGGCCTATGGGCAGCAGGACGTCGAGAACGCCAAGCCGATGCAGAAGGACACCATCTTCCGCATCGCCTCCATGACCAAGGCCCTGACCACCGTCGCGGCCATGATGCTCTACGAGGAAGGCCGCTTCCTGCTCAAGGACCCGGTGTCACGCTATCTGCCGGCCTTCGCCAACGTGCAGGTCGCCTTGCCGGGCGGCTGCACCGAGAAGCCGCGCCGTCCGCTGACCATCCACGACCTGCTGACCCACACGGCCGGCATGAGCTACGGCCCCGGCCCGGCCTCCGCCGCCTACGCCAAGGCCGGGCTGACGGACTGGTATCTGGTCGGCAACGACGAGACGCTGGAGCAGTGGACGAACCGCTTCGCGGCCCTGCCGCTTCAGGGCCAACCGGGCGATGCCTTCATCTACGGCTATGCGACCGATGTGCTGGGCCGCCTCGTCGAGGTCGTGTCGGGCCAGCCGTTAGACGTTTTCATCAAGACGCGCATCGCCGACCCGCTGCGCATGGCCGACACCAGCTTCTTCCTGCCGCCGGAGAAGCTGAGTCGCCTGGCCAATGTCTATGGCCTGGAGGGCGGCCAACTCCAGCTGATGGAGACACCGGCCAGGAGCGACTTCGTCAACGGACCGCGCAAGCTGCTGTCCGGCGGCGCCGGCATGCTGTCGACGGCCGGCGACTACACGCGCTTGCTGCAGATGCTGCTCAACAAGGGCGAGCTGGACGGCGTTCGCATCCTGTCGCCGCACACCGTGGCGCTGATGACGGCCGACCATCTCGGAACGAAACCCGGCGGCGATGCCGATGGCTTCGGCCTGGGCTTCTGGGTGAACGTGCGTCGCGGCGGCTTCAAGGAGCTGGGCAGCGAAGGCGCCTTCGGCTGGGGCAGCGCCTATTTTCCGCAGTACACCGTCGATCCCAAGGAGCGACTGGTCATCCTCTTCATGACCCAGCTGCGGCCCGCGGGCAATTCCACGCTGCATCTGCGCGTGCGCAACCTGACCTATCAGGCCTTGATGAAGTGAGGCGCGATGCCGCAACCGGTATCGCAAGAACCTTGTTAGCGCTCATCAGAACGCGGCTTCGACTGCACATCTGAAACACAGCTCAAACGCTCAGCGGGTTGAGTACACGCGCTGAAGTCCCCTGCCTAGAGTCCGCTCCCGGTCATCGACCGTGAACAAAGACACTAACCAGGAGACTTCATGCATACGACGACAAGCGCGCGCCCGCCCTGGGCACGCTGGCTGGCCGCAGGCCTGCTCGCCGCGGCATCCGCACCCGCGATGGCGGCCTTCAGCATCACCACCGTCTGGGACAGCGGCAGCGCCGCCAAGCCCCAGTACCTCATCGACACCGATGCCGGCCTGGTGTTCAAGGTGCGCGCCTATGACAACGGCGCCAGCACCACCTCCTCCGGCGACATCTCCAGCCTGGTCTACAAGGGCGTGGAGTACGCCGACCAGACCAGGGGCACGCAGCTGAACTCTGGCGCGGACTGGCTCTACACCAACGTCAGCGCGCTGACCGTGAAGGCCGAACTCGTCGATGCCAATGGCGTTAGCACGCCGGCCGCCAGCACCAATGGCGGTGTCGTGACCGGCAGCGACTTCATCAAGATCACGCTGACCAGCACCAGCACCAAGGGCGGCGTGCTGACGCACTACTACCTCGTGAAGAAGGGCCAACCCAATATTCACATGGGCACCCACTTCACCGAGGAGCCCGATGTGCACGGCCTGGTGCGCTTCATCGCGCGCGTGCCCATCGCCAAGCTGCCGAGCGGCGGCCCGGCCTCCACGGCCGGCGGCCTCGTCAGCCACAACGGCGCGAACTTCTGGGCCGAAGACCTGCGCGGCACCAGCGGTGCCATCGAATCGGCCGACGTGTTCGGCTTCACGGCGCCCGATGCGCGCGCCGGCGAGTCGCGCTCCAAGCATTACTCCAACCGCCGCTTGAAGGACTGGCAGATCCTCGGTGGCACCGGGCCGGGCGTGGGCCTCTGGTTCTGGCGCGACAACCACGAGGGCGATTCGGGCGGCCCCTTCTATCGCAGCCTGCTGCAGCAGATCACCGACACGACCAACGAGCTGACCTATATGGTCAATTACGGCGAGGCCCAGACCGAGGCCTTCCGCCTCGGCATCCTGAACACCTACATCCTGATGTTCACCGACGGCGCGCTGCCGACGGTGAGGCCAGATACCAGCTGGTACGGCACGCTGAACCTCGTCGGCTATGTGCCGCCGGTGGGCCGCGGCTCGGTCAGCGTGGCCGGCCTGACCGGTCGCGTCACGGGCCTGCCCTACACGGCGGGCTTTGCCAACAGCAAGGCCCAGTACTGGGTCGACGCCGATCCGGTCGACGGCCACTTCACGGCCGAAGGCATGCTGCCCGGCGTCTACACCATGACCGTCTACAAGGGTGAGCTCGAGGTGCAGACAGCCCAGGTCACGGTGACGGCCAACGCCAACTACGCCCTCAACCCTATCGCCATCACCGCCGACCCGGCTGCCACGCCGGCCCTCTGGCGCATCGGCCAGTGGGACGGCTCGCCGCAGGAATTCATCAACGGCGACAAGCTGACCTTCATGCACCCGGGCGATGTGCGCATGGCCTCGTGGAATGTCGGCCCCTACGTCGTCGGCACATCGACGGCCGCCACCGGCTGGCCCGCCTACCAGTGGAAGGACGTCAACAACGGCCTGCAGGTGCGCTTCACGCTGAAGCGCGGCCAGAACGCGGTACCGCTGCGGCTGCGCATCGGCCTCTCGGCCGACTTCGCCGGCGCCCGCCCTCAGGTGACCGTCAACAGCTGGACCTCGGCCATCCCGGCGGCGCCGCCCAAGGTGTCGCGCAACATGACCGTGGGCACCTACCGCGGCGTGAACCGCACCTACACCTTCGACATTCCGGCCAGCCAGCTCGTCGTCGGCACCAATGTGCTGACCATCAACACGGTCAGCGGCACCGCCGGTGCCAAGTTCCTCAGCCCCAGCATCTCCTTCGATGCCATCGACCTCGTGGCCGTTCCGTGAGCCCCTCGCCCAGCCCGCCTCGCTGAACGCGGGCGGTCTGGTCGGTCTTGCAGACCGCGCTGCTGCAATGCCGCAGCTCTTCGTCAGGCACAACACGTCCGCTGGACGTGTTGTGTCCGGCCTCAGCCCCCGAGGGGATGGCGATGCATGCGGCATTGAACCGCATGCACATCGCCAGGCGGGCCGGCTAGGGAACTGGAGTCGGACACAAGCAGTCCCTGCGGACTGCTTGTGCCTACGGAAGGACATGGGCCTCTGGCCCATGGCAGCCCCGGCGCTCGGCCCGAAATACAACAGAGATCACCACCTCCATGAAAACCAAACTTCTTGCTTCTCTCCTCGGCGCCCTGCTCGCCGCCCCCGCCATGGCCGGCGTCGTGCAGACCACCGGGATCGGCAGCGCCACACCCGCCGCTCAGCACCTGAGCTACGCCGCCGACTTCGAGGCCAACACCCATCTGGACAGCCCCTGGTCCGAGGGTGGCCTGCTGTTCAGCCACACCGGTCTGGCCAACGACAACGGCGGCTGCGGCTATGCGGGTGAGTTCTGCGTGGACCTGGGCGCCGGCGAGCGCTACAGCCAGTCCTTCAGTGGCAACTACTTCGCCACCGCGGGCATGAACGCCTATGTGTCCATCCGCAGCGGCGGCGCGAATCTCAACGGTATCGAGTTCGCCGTCGACTCGGGCTATGCCAGCATCTTCGTGATGTGGCAGACGCTGCTGAATGGCGTGCTGACGGGCAGCGGCCGGGTGTCCCTCGGCGCCGCCGGCATCGGCGATGTGCTGGGCCTGAGCGACGCGGTCGGCTTCAACGAGGTGAGGGTCTACACCTTCGACAGCGCCAGCGACACCTCGGGCTACAGCGCCGCCGCCATCGACAGCGTGCGTGCCTTCACCATTCCCGAACCGGGTTCGCTGGCCCTGGCCTCGTTGGCCATCTTTGGTTTGGCGGGTATGCGCCGCCGCCGCGGCTGATCGAGCCAGCTCCAAAGCAAAGGGCCGGTCTCGCGAGAGGCCGGCCCTTTCCCTGTCTTGTCGTTCAGTGCGCGCCGGCCTGTGTTCGCCAGGCGTCGCGGTAGGCCCGCCATCCCACGGGGCTCAGCGCGGCGACGGGCTCGGCAGCGGCTTCGGGCGCGCTGCCCCAGGTGTCCAGCAGCCAGGCGCCGCAGGTCGTGCCACTGCTGTCGTCGGACACGGTCACGTCGCGCCCCTCGGCCAGGCCGGCCAGCAGCGGGCCGAACCAGGGGTTGGCCGTGAAGGCGCCTTCGACGACGACACGGCCTTGGGCGCCGAGAGCGTTCAGGCAGTGATCGGCCATCAGCACGACGTAGAGAGTGGCCAGCGCCGCCTGCTCGGCGGGACTGGCCGGCGCCGGGCCGGCGATGCGGCCAGTCTGACCCGCGAAGGGGCCACCGGTCTCGGCATAGCAGGGCAAGGCCAGGCTGCGCTGGGCAATCAGCTTCCCGATCTCCGCGACGCCGAAGCTCGCCGGCTGCGCGCCGGCGATGGTGCCGAACTCGCGCCCGCCCATGAAGCGCATGCAGGGCACGGCCTCGCCGAAGACATTGCAGTTGGCCAGCATGTCCTGGGCCTCGACCAGCGGCCGCGTCGCCGAGCCCAGGGCCGCGGCAACGAGCCAGGTGCCGGTGGACAGCACGGTGCAGGGCCCGCTCTGTCGCAGCGTCAGCAGATGTCGCAGCAACGAGGCATTGCTGTCGTGGATGCCACAGACGATTTCGCAGTCGGCCGGCAGGCCGGTGTCGGCGGCCAGTTCAGGCCGCAGCTTGCCGAGGCGCGCCCAGGCGTCACGCCGAGGCGGGAACAGTTGCTCCCAACCCAGTCTTTCGACCAGGCTGGACCAGCGACCCACGCGCGGCCGCCACAGGTCGGTGTGGCAGCCCAGCGAAGTGACCTCACTGGCCGCGACGCCGCAGAAGCGCCAGGCCCAGTACTGCGGATACATCAGCACATGCCTGGCACGCGCGAACTCGGTGGGAAAGCGCGCCTGCAACCAGTCGAGCTGCCGGCCGAGGTTGAGCCCCGCAGGCAGTTGCGGCGAGCCGCTCTCGTCGAAGGCCGGGCGCAGCGCCTCATAGCGCGCGGCATCGGTCGCGTCGCCCGGCACATGCTCGTAGTCGGGCACCGGCAGCACCAGGCCCGCTTCGTCGATCAGTGCCGCCGTCGCGCCATGCGTGACCGGCACGATGGCGCGGATGTGGGCGAGCTTGGACAGGGCGCGCAGTTCGCCCAGCATCCAGCCCCACAGCCTCTCGGTGTCGTGATGCGGATAGGGGCCATCGCGGCGCACGGTGTTGGGCGTGCGCCGCTCGGCCAGCGTTCTGCCGGCCGAATCGATCAAGGTGAGCTTGGCGTTGGTCTTGCCGATGTCGAGGACAACCGTAGCGCTCAAGAGTTCAGTCCCGCATGGCGGTGGTAAGCGCCCGACTCCAGCACGGCCGCGTAGTCATGCGAACTCATGGCCGAAGCCTCCACCACCCGAGGGTCCACGGCTTCGGGCTCCACGGTGATGACTCGCACGCCGTAGTGCTCGAGCAACTGCACGGCGCTGTCGGACGCGCCGGTATCGGTGATGACGGTGGAGACGCGGTTCAGGCCGCACAGCACCAGGCCGGCCTTGCGCTGGAACTTGGAGCTGTCCACCAGAACGACCAGTTCCTCGGCCTGGCCGATGAGGCGCTTCTCGGCCTGGATCAGCAGCGGGTCGGCCTCCATCAGGCCCAGGATGGACAGGCCGTAGACGCCCATGAACATCTTGGCCGCGTAATGGTGCTGGGCGACGTCGTTCTCGAAGGGGCTGAGGATGACGTTCTGCTCGCGGTAGACCTTGCCGCCGGGCAGGATGATTTCGTTGTCGCTGGTGACGAGCAGGCGCTCGGCCATCAAGAACGAATTCGTCAGAATCTTCAGCTGTTTCTCGACGAGAAACTCAGCCATCATGAACGTGGTGGTGCCGCCATTGATGATGATGGTTTCGCCGTTATTGCACATCGAAGTGGCATAACGGGCGATGGCGCGCTTGGCGCCAGTATTCTGTTGCGCGGTGCTTTGAAAAGTCTCGCTGGACAGCGTGTAAGACTTCTTCTTTTGCTCCAGCCTTTGAGCACCGCCGCGGGTGCGGGTCAACTGGTTTTTTGCGGCCAGCCAGGAAATATCCCGACGCACGGTGGCGGCCGAAGCCGACAACCATTCCATCAATTGCTGGACGCTGGCATGCTCGCGCTCGTCCAGCAGTTTGAGCAGACGCTTGTGACGCTTGTGATTGATCATCGGATCACCTTTATCGGGCGCCCCGGAGAAACCGGCAACGACCGTTGTCTCGTATTTATGGCGCACTGCCTCTGACGGGCAGGCGTCGCTGGAGTTCACGGCCCGGCTCGGGCCGGGTCCTCGGGTGCGGCCAGTGAGCGTAGGCCCCGACCGCCACAGCCCTCTCCACTCACGCTCAGAAGCAATCAAAGCCTGGGTGAAACGCTGTTCCAAGTGCAGATTACGTCAGCCGCATGACAGCGTCAATCAGCAAACGCTCAAGCCCGTGAGCGTTTCGTGAGTGGCAACCCGGGGCCCGGCGCTTTCGATCATCCTTTTGATTTACTGCGCCGACGCCGCGCAGGGCGCCCGGTTTCGGCCCACACTGCGTTCCGTTTCCTCGATGAACTCCCGCAAAAGGCGGGCTCCGAAAGCGCCATCTGCGCTCACGGCGACGACAGACGACCCGAATACAGGCAAGCTGATGACTGCAAATTCCCAAACCCCTGCGCAAACTCCGATCGTTTCCAAATGGGACGATGCCGTGGCGGCCAAGTTGAGCGAGCCCGAACTGCTGCTCTACCGTTCCAATCTGCTGGGTTCGGACCTACGCGTGACGAATTTCGGCGGCGGCAATACCTCGGCAAAGGTCACCATGCGCGACCATTTGACCGGCGAGGATGTCGAGGTGCTGTGGGTCAAGGGCTCGGGCGGCGACCTGGGCTCCATCAAGCTCGACGGTTTCTCCACCCTCTATATGGACAAGCTGCAGGCGCTGAAAAAGCGCTATCGCGGCCTGGAACATGAAGACGAAATGGTGGATTACCTGCCGCACTGCACCTTCAATTTGAATCCACGTGCCGCGAGTATCGATACCCCCCTGCACGCCTATATCCCGAAGGCGCATGTCGATCACATGCACCCCGACGCCATCATCGCCATCGCCGCCTGCGCCGACAGCAAGCAGCTGACCGAGGTCATCTTCGGCGGCCAACTGGGCTGGCTGCCCTGGCAGCGCCCAGGCTACGACTTGGGCCTCAAGCTCGAAGCCCTGGCCACGTCCCAGCCCAAGCTCCAGGGCATCATCCTGGAAGGCCACGGCCTCTTCACCTGGGGCGACACGGCCAAGAGCTGCTACGAGATCACGCTGGAGATGATCCGCCTGGCCGAGCAATGGCTGGGCGAGAACGTCAAGCAGCCGGTGTTCGGTGGCGTCAAGACCCTCACCCTGCCCGCCGACGAGCGCGCGGCCCTTGCCGCCCGGCTGATGCCCGCCCTGCGTGGCCGCATCAGCGCCGGTGAGCGCAAGCTGGGCGACTTCAACGACAGCGCCGCGGTGCTGGAATTCGTCGCCAGCAACGATTTGCCCAAGCTGGCGGCCCTGGGCACCTCCTGCCCCGACCACTTCCTGCGCACCAAGATCCGCCCCCTGGTGCTGGACTTCGACCCGACCCAACCCGACGTCGACGCCCTGCTGGCCGGCCTGGATGCGGCACTCGACGCCTACCGCGCCGACTACACCGCCTATTACGAGCGCTGCAAGCGCGCCAACAGCCCGGCCGTGCGTGATGCCAACCCCGTCATCTACCTGATCCCGGGCGTCGGCATGCTGTCCTTCGCCAAGGACAAGGCCACGGCCCGCATCGCCGGCGAGTTCTATATCAACGCCATCAACGTGATGCGGGGTGCCAACGGTGTCGACAAATACGTCGGCCTGCCCGAGCAGGAGGCCTTCGACATCGAGTACTGGCTGCTCGAGGAAGCCAAGCTGCAGCGCATGCCTAGACCCAAGAGCCTGGCCGGCCGTGTGGCCCTGGTCACCGGCGGCGCCGGTGGCATCGGCCAGGCGGTGGCGCGTCAGTTGCTGCAGGAAGGTGCCTGCGTGATGCTGACCGACATCGACGCCGAGGCGCTGGAGGAAGCCCGGCAGAACCTGCTGAAGGTGGGTGGCAAGGACAACATTGCCGCCGTGCGCGGTGACATCACGTCCGAAGCCGAGGTCGAGAGCCTGCTGTCCGCCACGGCCTTGCGCTTCGGCGGCCTGGACATCCTCGTGTCGAATGCCGGCATCGCCTCCGCCGCGCCGCTGGAAGAGACCACGCTGGAGATCTGGAACCGCAACCAGAACATCCTCGTCACCGGCTACTTCCTGGTCAGCCGCGGCGCCTTCCGCCTGATGAAGCAGCAGAAGATCGGCGGCAGCATGGTCTTCGTCGCCAGCAAGAACGGCCTGGTCGCCTCGGCCGGTGCCTCGGCCTATTGCACGGCCAAGGCGGCCGAGATCCACCTGGCCCGCTGCGTCGCGCTGGAGGGCGCCGCCATCGGCGTGCGCGTCAACGTCGTCAACCCCGATGCCGTCATCCGCGGCTCGCGCATCTGGGACGGCAAGTGGAAGGAAGAACGCGCCGCCTCCAACAAGATAGACAGCGACAACATCGAAGAGTTCTATCGCCAGCGCAGCATGCTGAAGCTGAGCGTCTTGCCGGAAGACATTGCGGAAGCCGTGTACTTCATGGCCAGCGACAAGTCCGGCAAGAGCACAGGCAATGTGCTGAACGTGGACGCCGGCAACGCTGCCGCCTTCACGCGCTAACAATCAGCGCAGGAGACAAACATGACGACGCAAATCATCGACAAGGCCCAAGTCGAACAGCACAACGCCAGCCAGCGCGCCATGCTGCAGGCCGACTACGACGCGCTGGGCGGCATGCTGTCGCGCCGCGGCGTGGACATCGAGGCGCTGACCGCCAAGGCCCAGACCTTTGCCGTGGCCCTGCCCAGCTGGGGCGTGGGCACCGGCGGCACGCGCTTCGCCCGCTTCCCTGGCAAGGGCGAGCCGCGCGACGTGACCGAGAAGCTGGAAGACTGCGCCGTCATCCACCAGCTGACGCGCGCCACGCCCACCGTGTCCCTGCACTTCCCCTGGGACAAGCCGGCTGACCCCAAGGCATTGCGCCAACAGGCCGACAGCCTCGGCCTGTCCTTCGACGCGGTGAACTCCAACACCTTCCAGGACCAGGCCGGCCAGGCCCACAGCTACAAATACGGCAGCCTGACCTCGCAAAGCGCCGCTGCCCGCGAGCAGGCCGTGGCCCACAACATCGACTGCATCGAGCTGGGCAAGACGCTGGGCTCCAAGGGCCTGACGGTCTGGGTCGGCGACGGCGCCAACTTCCCCGGCCAGCACAATCTGCGCGGCGCGCTGGAGCGTTACCTCGACAGTGCCAAGGGCATCTATGCCGCCCTGCCCGACGACTGGCTGATGTATATCGAGCACAAGCTGTTCGAGCCGGCCTTCTACTGCACCGTCATCGCCGACTGGGGCACCAGCTTCGCCGCCGCGCAGGCGCTCGGCGACAAGGCCAAGTGCCTGGTGGACCTGGGCCACAACGCGCCCAACACCAACATCGAGATGATCGTGGCCCGCCTGGCCCAGTTCGGCAAGCTCGGCGGCTTCCATTTCAACGACAGCAAGTACGGCGACGACGACCTGGACTCGGGCTCCATCGACCCCTTCCAGCTCTTCCTCGTCTTCAACGAGCTGGCCGACGCCACGCTGCGCGACGGCGCGTTCAAGCCGGCTTATATGCTGGACCAGTCGCACAACGTGACCGACCCCATCGAGAGCCTGATGAGCAGCGCCGTCGAAGTGCAGCGCGCCTTCGTGCAGGCTGCCCTCGTGGACCGCGCCGCCCTGGCCGGCTTCCAGGAAGCCAACGATGCGCTGCAATCGGCCCAGGCACTGAAGAAGGCCTTCCGCACCGACGTCAGTCCCATCCTGGCCATGGCCCGCCTGCGCTCCGGCGGCGCGGTCGACCCGGTCGCGGCTTATCGCGCCAGCGGCTATCGCGAAAGCGTTGCAGCCCAACGCCCGCCGAAGGCAGGTGCCAGCGGCTCCGGCATCGTCTGAGGTGGATGCCCAGGCCTTCGGCGCACGCGGCGACGGCATCACGCTCGACACGCGGGCGCTGCAGGCCGCCATCGACGCCGCGGCGCTCGAGCGCACCACCCTGCGCCTGACACCCGGCGCCTACCTCACCGGCGCCGTCTTCCTGAAAAGCGGCATGACGCTGCGGCTGGACCGCGGCGCCACGCTGCTGGGCTCGCGCAACCTCGCCGACTACCCGCTGCTGCCCACGCGCGTCTCCGGCATTGAGATGCGCTGGCCGGCGGCCCTGGTCAACATCTACGGCGAGCATGACGTCAGCCTGGTCGGCGAGGGTTGCATCGACGGCGACGGCCAGGTCTTCTGGGACAGCTACTGGGCCCTGCGCGCCCTCTACGAGCCACGTGGCCTGCGCTGGGCATCGGACTACGACGCCCAGCGCCCGCGCCTGATCCAGGTCTACGAGTCGGCCCGCGTCAACATCGGCGAAGGCCTGCTGCTGCGCCGCTCGGGCTTCTGGACGCTGCACCTCTGTTATTCGGAAGAGGTCAGCGTCGACGGCGTCACCATCCGCAACAACGAGGGCGATGCGCGCGGCCCTTCCACCGACGGCATCGACATCGACTCCTCGCGCCGCATCACCATCCGCCGCGCCGACATCGCCGGCAACGACGACGCCCTGGTGCTCAAGGCCGGCCGCGACGCCGACGGCCTGCGCGTCGCCCGTCCCTGCGAAGACATCAGCATCAGCGACTGCATCGTCCGCGACGGCGCCGCGGGCCTGACCTTCGGCAGCGAAACGTCTGGCGGCTTTCGCCGCATCACCGCGCGGCGCATCGAGGTGCATGCGCCCGTGCCGGTGGGCCTGCTGTTCAAGTCGGCGCCCAGCCGCGGCGGCTTCATCGAGGACGTGACGGTCAGCGACCTGGCCTTGCACGACGTGCCCACCGCCCTGCGCGTGACGATGAACTGGAACCCCGCCTTCAGCCGCGCCGACATCCCCGCCGCCGAACGCGCCGCGGCGCCCACCCACTGGCTGAACCTGGCCGCGCCGGTGCCGCCTGCGCAGGGTCGGGTGCAGGTCAACGGCGTGCGCATCGAGCGCCTCAAGGCCCGCGGGGCCAATGTCGCCTTCGAGGTCGACGCCTATGCCGAAGCGCCGCTGCGCGACTTCCGCTTCACCGGCCTCGACATCCAGGCCCGTCGCGGCGGGCATCTGCAGGACATTCGCGACTGGCGCTTCGACGCTGGCTGCCGCCTGGACCTGGGTTCGCCCATCGCCGTCGGCAGCGGCTGCGAACTCTCCGGCCTGGCTGACGCGCACTGGCGATTGGCGCCGACACTGCAACGCCGCGACGTATCCGCCCTGCCCATGGCCGAGCAGGACATCCAATAGAGATGAAAAGCAAGGAGACATCCCGATGAGCGACGAGACCCTGGCCTTCAAGATGCAGCTCAAGCCCGGTGTCGTGCCCGAGTACAAGCGCCGCCACGACGAGCTCTGGCCCGATCTCGCCGCGGCCCTGCGCGGCGCCGGCATCCACGACTACTGGATCTTCCTGGACGAGGACACGCTCAGCCTCTTCGCCGTGCTCAAGCGCAAGTCCGATTGCCCCTTCGACGACCTGCCCCACCAGCCTGTCATGCGCCGCTGGTGGGACTACATGGCCGACCTGATGGAGGTCGAGCCCGACAACAAGCCGCGCCAGTGGCCGTTGACGCCCCTCTTCCACTTCAACTGAAGGGGCGAAGCCATGCGCGCCTGGATCACCCTCGCCCTGGCCTGGGCTCTCGCCTCGGTCGCCGTCGCCGACTCGCTTCGCCCACCCCTGCTGCTGACGGCGCGTGCCGCGGCCCAGGACCTGTCGGGCCGCTGGACCTATTCCAAGGACCTCTACCGCACGGGCCTCACCGACATCAACGGATGGCCCGCCAAGCCGCGCATGGAACGCTTCCGCGACGTGGACGTGGCGAGCACCGAAGCCAAGGGCGGCGTCGGCTTCTTCGAATACGACCTCGACCGAGGTGCGGCCATGGACATCCCCGGCGCCTGGAATTCGGCCACGCCCGAACTGCGCTATTTCGACGGACTGATGTGGCTGCAACGCCGCTTCGACGCGCCGTCACCCAAGCCGGGGCAGCGCAGCTTTCTGCGCTTCGAGGCCGTCAACTACCGCGCCATGGTCTTCCTCAACGGCAAGGAGGTCGGCCGGCATGAAGGCGGCTTCACGCCCTTTGTGGTCGAGGTCACCCAGGCCCTGCGCGAGACCGGCAACCGCCTCGTCATCGGCGTGGACTCCAGGCACGATGCCCAGACCATCCCGGCCGAGATCACCGATTGGGACCTGTACGGCGGCATCACGCGGCCCGTCAAGCTGATGCAGACGCCGGCCACCTTCATCGACGACGCGACGCTGCGCCTGACCGACGCCGGCCGGCTGGTGGGCAGCGTCCAGCTCAACGGCCCGCAGGCCGCCCAACAGACTGTCAGCCTGCGCATCACCGCGCTGGGGACCGTACTGCAGGCTCGCACCAATGCCAATGGCGAAGCGCGCTTCGATGGCCCAGCCCCGGCCGCACTGAAGCGCTGGTCCCCCGAATCGCCGACGCTCTACGACGTGGATTTCGAAGCAGGTGGTGATCGCGTGCGCGACCGCATGGGCTTCCGGACCATCGCCGTGCGCGGCAGCGAGATCCTGCTCAACGGCCAGCCCGTCACCCTGCGCGGCATCTCCATCCACGAGGAGGAGATAGCCCCCAACCCGGCACGCCGCATCGACGAGGCCGCCGCGCGTCGCCTGCTCGGCGAGGTGAAGAACGGCCTGCACGGCAACTATGTGCGCCTGTCCCACTACCCCCACAACGAGACCATGCTGCGCGTGGCCGACGAGCTGGGCCTGCTGGTGTGGAGCGAGATCCCGGTCTACTGGAGCATCGACTGGGAGACGCCGGCCGTGCTGGACAAGGCCCGCCGCATGCAGGCCGAGATCATCTACCGCGACCGCAACCGCGCCGCGCTGATCCTGTGGAGCATCGGCAACGAGACCCCGGTGACCGACGCCCGCACGCGCTTCCACACCGCCCTGGCCGAGACCGTGCGCGCCATCGACGCCAGCCGCCTCGTCTCCGCGGCCCTGCTCGTCGAGCGCAAGGGCGACACCATCCACATCGCCGACCCGCTGCTGCCCCAGCTCGACGTCGTCGCCGTCAACACCTATGCCGGCTGGTATGGCGACGACGACCTGGACACCGTGCGCCGCCTGCGCTGGGACGTGCCGGCCGACAAGCCCCTGCTGTTCTCCGAGTTCGGCGCCGACGCCTTCGCCGGCTTCCGCGACCCGACGTTGCGTCCCAAGTTCAGCGAGGACTACCAGGCCGACTACTACCGCGCGACCCTGGCCATGGCCGCCAAGGTGCCAACGCTGCGCGGCATGTCGCCCTGGATCCTGAAGGACTTCCGCTCGCCGCGCCGCGAGCATCCGGTCTACCAGAACGGCTGGAACCGCAAGGGCCTGATCTCCGAGACGGGGCAGCGCAAGCTGGCCTTCGACGTGCTGGCCGAGCATTACCAGGCGCAGGCGAAATGAAGCGATGGCTGGCCGCCCTGGCCTTGGCAGCGGCGGCGTTGTCGGCCCATGCGGCCCGCGAGGTCTACAACTTCAATCCCGGCTGGCGCCTGCACGTCGGCGACGCCCCCGGCGCCGAAGCCACGGCCTTCGACGACAGCGCCTGGAAGCCCGTCACCCTGCCTCGCGCCTGGAACGAGGACGACGCCTTCGCCAAGGACATCGTCGACCACAGCACCGGCATCGCCTGGTACCGCAAGCGCTTCACCCTGCCCAGGGACGTCGCCGGCCGCAAGGTCTTCATCGAGTTCGAAGGCGCCCGCCAGGCCGCCGAGGTCTGGGTCAACGGCCAGCGCATCGGCCTGCACGAGAACGGCGTGACGGCCTTCGGCTTCGACCTGAGCCAGGTCGCCAAGCCCGGCGACAACCTCATCGCCGTGCGCACCGACAACCGCTGGGACTACCGCGAGCAGGCCACCCACCAGCGCTACCAGTGGGCCGACAAGAACTTCAACGCCAACTACGGCGGCCTGCCCAAGAACCTGAAGCTGCACATCACCGACAGGCTCTACCAGACCCTGCCGCTGTACGCCAACCTCGGCACGACCGGCGTCTATGTCTACGCGGCTGACTTCGACATCAAGGCCGGGCGGGCGACCATCGCCGCCGAAGCGCAGGTGCGCAACGAGCACGACAAGCCGCGCCGCTTCGGTTTCGACGTCGCTCTGCGCGATCGAAAAGGCAAGCTCGTCGCCAGCTTCAAGGCGCCGGCACAGACCCTGTCGGCCGGCGCCACCACCACCGTCAGCGCCCAGGCAGCCGTCGACGGCCTGCAATTGTGGAGCTGGGGCTACGGAGCACTCTACGACGTCGAGACCACACTGAGCGTCGACGGCAAGCCCGTCGACACCGTCATCACCCGAACGGGCTTTCGACAGACCGCCTTCGCCAACGGCATGGTCATGCTCAACGGCCGCGTCATCCAGCTCAAGGGATATGCCCAGCGCACCAGCAACGAGTGGCCGGCCATTGGCCTGTCGGTGCCGGCCTGGCTGAGCGACTACAGCAACGGCCAGATGCTGGCCAGCAACGCCAACTTCGTGCGCTGGATGCATACGGCGCCGTGGAAGCAGGACGTCGAATCTCTGGACCGCCTCGGCCTGATGCAGGCCATGCCGGCGGGCGACTCCGAAGCCGACGTGAACGGCCGGCGCTGGGAGCAGCGCATGGAAGCCATGCGCGACGCCCTCATCTACTTCCGCAACAACCCCTCGGTGCTGATGATCGAGTCGGGCAACCGCGGCGTCAGCGCCGAGCACATGGCCGAGGTGAAAGCCCTGCGCGACCGCTTCGACCCGCATGGCGGCCGTGCGGCCGGCAGCCGCGAAATGCTGTCCAGTGCCCTGCAGGACGTGGCCGAGTACGGCGGCGAGATGCTCTACGTCAACAAGAGCGCGCGCCGCCCCATGTGGGCCATGGAGTACTCGCGCGACGAAGCCGCCCGCAAATTCTGGGACGAACTCTCGCCGCCCTTGCACCGCGACGGAGACGGCCCCGAGCACAAGGGCCAGAGCGCCGCTGCCTACAACCGCAACCAGGACAGCCAGGCGCTGGAGGACGTGCGTCGCTGGGTGGACTACTGGCGCGAGCGGCCGGGCACGGGCACGCGGGTGTCGGCCGGCGGCGTCAACATCATCTTCAGCGACAGCAACACCCACCACCGCGGCGCCGAGAACTACCGCCGCAGCGGCGAGGTGGATGCCATGCGCATTCCCAAGGACGGCTTCTTCGCCCACCAGGTGATGTGGGACGGCTGGGTCGATGTCGAGAAGCCCCGCGCCCACCTGGTGGGCCACTGGAACTACCCTGCCGGTACGGTCAAGACCGTCACCGTCATCTCCAGTGCCGCTCGCGTGCTGCTGATGCTGAATGGCCGGCCCCTCGGTGCGAGCGCCGCCAGCGAGCCCTTCGTCTTCCGCTTCGACGGCGTGAAGTTCGAGCCCGGTGAACTGCGCGCCGTGGGTCTGGACAAGGAGGGCCGCCAGGTCTGCGAGGACCTGCGCGTGACGGCGGGCGCGCCGGCGGCGCTGAAGCTGACGGCGCAGACGCATCCCCTGGGCCTGCAGGCCGATGGCGCCGACCTGGCCCTGGTGCAGGTCGAGGTCGTCGATGCCAAGGGCCGGCGTCAACCGCTGGCGCTGGACAGCGTCAGGTTCAGCCTCGACGGGCCCGCCGAGTGGCGCGGTGGCATCGCGCAGGGACCGAACAACTTCGTGCTGGCGCGCGAGCTGCCGGTGGAGGGCGGCGTGAACCGCGTGCTGGTGCGCAGCACGACCGAGGCCGGCCTCATCACGCTGCGCGCCGAAGCCCCGGGCCTGGCCCCGGCGACGCTGGAGCTGCGCTCGCAGCCCGTGAAGGTCAGCGGGGGCTTGAGCACGCGCTTCCCCGCCGATGGCCTCGCCCCGCCATCCACGCGCGGCCCGACGCCTGCGACGCCGTCCTTCACCGTCAGCCGCATCGCCGTTGCCGTGTCTGCCGTGGAAGCCGACAGCGGCACGCCGGCCCATGCCATCGACGACGACGAGTCGACGGCCTGGACCAGCGAGCCCGGCAAAAGCGGCATCCGCTTCCACCTGGCCGAGGCCACGACGCTGAGGGAGATCACGCTCAAGCTCGGCGGCTGGCGCGAGCGCCAATATCCGCTGGTCATCCGCGTCGATGGCATCGCCGTCTGGCGTGGCCTGACCGAGCGCAGCCTGGGCTATGTGACGCTGCCGCTGCGGCCGCAGCGCGGCCAGCTGGTCAGCATCGAGCTGACCGGCGATGCCCAGGGCGGCACAGCGACCGCCGACACCGAAGTCGCCAACCAGAAGATCGTCGACACCGGCACCGCCCGCCTCGGACGCAGTGTGCTATCCATCGTCGAAGCCGAGTTCTACAAGCTGCCCTGAGCCATGCCCGCATCCCGTCTCACCCGCCGCCAGCTGCTGGCCGCCGCGCTGCTGGCGCCAGCCCTGCCCGCCTCGGCCCAGACCTGGCCCAACCCGCTGATCCCGCAGCGCGCCGACCCTCAGGTGCTGCGCCACAGCGACGGCTGGTACTACCTGATGGCCACCGTGCCCGAGTACGACCGGCTGGAGCTGCGCCGCGCCCGCAGCGTCGCCGGCCTGGCGACGGCCGAACCCAGGATCGTCTGGCGCAGGCACGACGGCGGCCCGATGAGCCGCAATATCTGGGCGCCAGAGCTGCATTTCCTCGACGGCCGCTGGTTCATCTACTTCAGCGCCAGCGAGGCCAGGGAGCCGTGGAAGATCCGCCTCTGGGTGCTGGAGAACGCCGCGGCCGATCCTTTGCAGGGCGAGTGGACGGAGCGCGGCCAGATCAAGACGGCGTGGGAGAGCTTCACACTGGACGCCACCGTCTTCGAGCACCGCGGCAAGCGCTATCTGGCCTGGGCCCAGACCGACCCGGCGACAAGGAACCACAGCACCAACATCTATCTGCAGCGCATGGCCAGCCCGACGACGCTGGAGGGCCCGCAGGTGCTGCTGAGCCGCCCCGAGTACGCCTGGGAGCAGGTGCGCCATATCGTCAACGAGGCGCCCGCCGTGCTCGTCCATGGCGGCCGCATCTTCATCAGCTACTCGGCGGCCGGCACCGGCGCCGAGTACTGCCTGGGCCTGCTGTGGGCCGACGAGAACGCCGACCTGCTCGACGCCACGTCCTGGCGCAAGTCGCCGGGGCCGGTGTTCGTCAGCAGCCCCGAGAACGGCATCTACGGTCCCGGACACAACAGCTTCGTGACCGAGCCCGATGGCACGGTGCTGAATGTCTTCCACGCCCGCAACTACCGCGACATCGTCGGCGACCCGCTGAAGGACAGCGGCCGCGCCACGCGCGTGCAGCCGCTGCGCTTCACGGCCGACGGCATGCCCGACTTCGGGCGGCCGCTGCGCGAGGGCCAGCCATGACGGTCATCGCCTTGTCGGCCGGCGCGCCCAATGTCTTCGACGGCGAATCACCCGACCGCATCTGCCGCCGACCCACCCGCGCCGAGCTGCACGCCTATCCCTCGTCCCTGCCGGCCCGCGGCCGGGCCCTGGTCTACGCGGGGGGCGGCTATCTGCAGCTGATGCACGACAAGGAAGGCGTCGAGGTCGCGCGCTGGCTCAACACGCTGGGGCTGGACGCCTATGTGCTGGTGCACCGCCTGCCCGGCCAGGACGGCCAGCCTTTCGACATCGCGCTGCAGGACGGCCTGCTGGCCCTCGACCATCTCGCCACGCTGCCGCCGCTGCCGCTGCTGCATGTGGGCCTGTCTTCCGGCGGCCATCTGGCCGGCGTGATGGCCTGCCAGGGCGATTGCGCCGGCGCCGTCATCGCCTACGCTCCCATCAACGCCAACCACCGTGACCACAAGGTCCCGGCGGCCAAGCCCGACTTCGCCCCGGCCGAGAAGCAGGCCTTCTACGACGCCTGGCCCATAGGCATCGCCAGCGAGCCGCATGGCCTGTCGCGCTGCCCGGTCTTCCTGGTCTATGCCCTTCACGATCCCATCGTGCCCATTGCTCATGCCATGAATCTCATCGCCGCTGCCCAGCTGCATGGGCTGGATGTCGAGGCCCATGTCTTCCCGCAAGCCGAGCATGGTTTTGCGCTGCGCAGCCCGTGCGGAACACACGATCAATGGCCGGCTCTGGCGGCCCGCTGGATCAGCGTGAAACTGGCCGGCTGAAACTTCGCCTACCCTTGCCGGTTCTGGAGGTCATGAGTCAAGCATGCTGGAAGCGATCAATACCTGGGGCGACTACCGAGCCAAGCTGCGCGAGTTCGACGCCGTGCTGGAGCACGGCAAGGCGGTTGCGGCGGCCCTCGCGGGATTGACGCCCGCCGCGCCGCATCAGCGCTACGGCGAACAGATCTTCGTCAAGCTGCTGTCCCACTGCATCGCCTTGCGCCGGCTGGCGCCCGAGCCGACCCAGCAGCCGCCGCACGAGCTGTGGGACCTTCCTTCCCTGTCCGCCCTGGCGCGCTGCGCCATCGAGGCCCATGACGCCTTCGAGTACATCGCGGGTCATGCGGTGACGGACTCGGAGCGGGGGTTTCGCATCCGGCTCTGGGAACTGCATGACGCCACGCGCCGCCTCAAGATCCTGGGCGGCATCGGTTCGACGGACCCGGCCATCACCGGCATCCGGGCCGATGCGGCGCGGCTGCAGCTGGCGCTGGAAACGCATGAGTACCTGGCTGCGCTGCCGGCGGTGCCGCAGGCGGAACTGCGGCTTCGCCTGCGGCGCAGCGACCCGCCGGATTTCCACCTGACCCGGCGCGAGCGCTGCGCCATGAGCGGCGTCAATGCCGACTGGCACAAGTCGGTCACCCTGCAGCTCTCGCAGCAGGTGCAGACCCTGCCTTACTCCGTCCATCAGCTGCTTCAGTTCCAGGCCGGAACGCCCGCGGCCCTCAGGCTGATGAGCATGCCTTTGGTGTTCTCCCTGCCCTTCCTCACCCGCACCGTCCAGGCCCTGGACCTGCTGATGCCCGGGCGCCTGCCCAAGCCGCCCAGCCGGACGGCCAGGACCATGGCGGTGTGGCGCGAAGTCGCAGGGCACGGCGAGCACGGCGCCTGAAGCTTCTCAGCGCATGTCTGCACGCGCGGCAAAGTCCGCCACGCCCCGCGTCGTCCTCTCCACCTTGCGGATGCTGCCGTCGTCGTTGAAGTGCAGATACTCCGCCGCGACATGGCGCTGCTGCTTCGCGCAAGCGGCGCCGGGCACGTCCAGCCAGCGGTGATAGAAGAGGATCCAGCGCCCCTGGTACTGGACGATGGAATGGTGGTTGTTCCCGCCCTCGGCTTCCATGATGACGCCGCGGTAGGTCCAGGGACCCCTGGGCGCGGTGGCGGTGTAGTAGGTCAGGATGCGGTTGTGCTCGGGCATCGTGAAGTAGTAGAGGCCGTTGCGCTTGAACACCCATGGCCCTTCCATCGGCGGCTCATAACCCCCCATGTCCATCTTCTGCAGCTCGCCCTTGAGGCTGCGCATGTCATCGGCCATCTCCGCCACCAGGTAGTTGACGCCCGAGGTCCGGCTGTAGAGATAGGCTCGGCCGTCGTCGTCGATGAAGAGGGCGGGATCATTGGCATAGGGCTTGCGCCATAGCGGGGCGCCGATCATGTCCTTGAAGGGGCCGGCGGGCGAGTCGCTCTCGGCGATGCCTATGCCCATCCACTTGGTGCTGCGCTCCGGGTGCTGCCTGTCCTTGACGCCATTGCCGGCGGGGAAGACGAGGTAGTACTTGCCGTTCTTGTAGGCCGCGTCGGGCGCCCAGGCGTAGTCGTCGGCCCACTTCAGGTCCTTGACCGACAGCACAGCGCCATGACCCGTCCAGTGCACCAGGTCGCTGGACGAGAAGGCATGCCAGTCCTTCATGTGGAAGTCCTCCTGGCATTCCTCGTCGTGCGAGGTGTAGAGCCACATCCTGCCGTCGGGCCAGACATGGCCGGAAGGGTCGGCCGTGCGCAGGTCCTTGCCGAGGGCCAGGGGGTTCTGGGCCTGGCAGGCCGAGGCGGCAAGCAAGGCGGCAAGCGCGAGGGGCATGAGCTTCATCTCTGGGTCTCCGGGGCGCAGGCGCCGGCTTGCAGTTCGGCACCCACAAACGTCAGGTCGCGTTGCTGGGCCGTCAGGCGCAGGGGCCCGACGGGTCGTTCGCGCAGATCGAGTGTCGCGGTGAGGCGGTTGGCCAGCACGCCCTGGGCCCAGGCGGCGTCCTGCGTGCCCCGCGGCCATCGCAGCGCCTGCGTGCGACCGTCGACGCTCAGCTCGGCCTGCCAGGCTTCGCCAGCCTGCAGCGGGTAGGCGGGCAGCACGTGGACGTGAAGGCAACTGGCGCCGTCGGGCACAGCCGCCTGAAGTTCCAGCGAGGCACCGGGCCGCAGCGCCGTCCAGCCCAGTTCGGGGATGCGGCGCCAGCCGTCGGAAGCCGTCACGTTGAGCAGTGGCAGCGCCTCCAAGGGCGGCACCGGGGCCAGATCGGAGGCGGCGATGGCCAGCTCGCGCAAGGCGTCGGGCGCGGAGCCACCCAGGCCTGCGGCCGGCAGCAGCGGCGCCAGTTGGCGATAACGCGGCCACAGGCCATCGGCCGGTTCCTCGGCCAGCATGCCGACCCAGCGGCCGGCGTTGTAGCGGGCGGTCAGGGCCTTGAGGCGCTTGTCGGCACGCACCGCCTGAGCGGCGAAAGCACGCGCGCCGGCCGGGTCGCCCTCCATCACCGCGGCATAGCGCTCCAGCGCGAAGAAGCGCTCATTGGCCAGGGCCGAGGCGCGCAGTGGATATTCGACGAGCTGGAAGAAACCGTCGCGCTGAGCGGGCGCGATGCGCGGGCGCTGCGCGTCGAGCCGGCTCAGCAGTTGCGCGAAGCGGGCCAGGCGCTCGTTCACCAGGGCCGGCGCCAGGCCGCTGCGGCGCGGCTTCTCGCCGGGCAGCTGGTATTGCAGATGCTCGGGGCGGCGCTCGAAGTTGAGGCGGTAGTAGCCGTCCCAGAGGTCGGCAAGTTCGGGGATGCCGAACAGGCGCCGGGCGAGGTCGCGCAGATACGCCTGCTGACCCTGCGCACGGACGGCTGTCGGGTTCCAGGCCAGGTCGAACCAATGGCTGAGATTGATTTCGTGCGGCTTGATGTCGCCGGCATTGACCATCCACAGACGCTGCGCGCCGGCATCGAAGGCGCGGCCCATCTCCTCGGCGACCAGTGCCGGCGGCGTCGTGCTCAGCCACAGATAGGACAGCGGCGCGCCGAGATAGCTCAGGTGGTAGTAGACGCCCGAGCCGCCGGAACGCTTCGCCTGGGCGGCATCCGGGAACTGGCGGATGTAGCCGAAGTTGTCGTCGGGCCAGACCAGGGTCACGTCCTCGGGCAAGTCCAGGCCGGGCAGCAGCGGCAGCACTTCCTTGTAAGGCACGAAGACCTGGGGCAGCGTGGCCGGGTCGCCCACATGCCGGGCCAGCAGTTCGCGCTGGTCCTTCAGCACGCCGTTCAGCAGCGCCTGCTTCTGGGCCGGCGTGCCGCCGCCCTGCATGCCGGAGTCGTGGATGCCGCGCATGCCCAGGGTGTAGAGGTTGTCGAAACGCCCGTTCGCCTTCAGCCGCTCGGCCCAGTAGTCGCGCAGCTGCTGCGGGTGGGTGGCGTAGTTGTATTGCTCCGGCGGCGCCTGCCACTCGGCGACGTTGTTGCGCAGCAGCGGCTCGGCGTGGGACGAGCCCATGACGATGCCGTAGCGCTGCGCCAGTTCGGCATTGCGCGGGTTGGCATTGAAGGCGCCGGAGACCTGGTGCATGGCCGGCCACAGCGTGTTGGCCTTCAGGCGCAGCAGCAGGCGGAATACCTGCTCGTAGGTGCGCGGGCCTATCGTCGCCGCCTCGGGTTCGAAGCTGCGCGAGGCCCAGGGGAAGAGGCCCCAGTCCTCGTCGTTGATGAAAAGGCCGCGGTACTTCACGGCCGGGCCGTCGAGCAGCGGCGCATCGAGGCGAAGGTGCAGCGGGCCGCGTTTGAGGGGCGCGACATCGGCCCACCAATGCCAGGGCGAGACGCCCAGGGCCTGGCTCAGGGTGTAGACGCCATAGGCCGTGCCGCGGCGGTCGGCACCGGCGATGACCAGGGCCGCCTTCACGCCCGGCGCGGGGTTGCGCAGCAGCTCGATATGAAAGCATTCCCAGCAGCCCCGGAGCCGGCCGAGGTCCAGGCCCGCTGCATCGATGGCGGGGTGGTGGCCGGCGGTGCCGATCCAGATCTGCACGGCGCCCTGGCGACCGACCCGCAGGCCCAGCCGCTTGAAGTCGTCGGCGAGGTCCCGGGCGACGAAGGCTTCGAGCGGGTCGGCGCCCGGCGCGGCGACGATGACGGCGCCGTCGAGCGGAACGCTGTCGGATGTGGCCCGCGTGTCGACCGAGAACCCTGCCTGTACCGTGCCGGCCAGGCTCGACAGCAGGGCCAGCAGCAACGCGCGCATCAACGGGCTCCGAAGACGCGGCGCAGGTCCGGCGGCGGCGCGCGGCGATCGACGGTCAGCCAACCGTCCTGCAGCTTCAGCTCGGCCACCTGGATGACGGTGCGTTGATGCCAGCGGTCATCGGCCTTGGCCTCCGGCTCGCCGCCCTGATGCACGAAGTAGAAGATGAAGGCGCGACCGTCGATGACCTGGACGTCGGGATGCTGGCCGCGGGCGCGGTCGGTGGGCGCCGTGCCGATGTCAGCGAGCAGGCGGGCGGGCTGCTCCTGCCAATGCTCGGCATCGTCGGAGCGCAGCACCAGCAGGCCCTTCCACAGGTCGGCCACCAGCCACCATTGATTTGCAAAGCGGAAGACCTTGGGACCTTCGGCCGGCAAGGGACTCACCGCGCCGCGCGGCGTCCAGGCCTGCAAGTCGGCGCTGTCGGCGAACTTGAGCTTGCTGCCGCCGACCTCGTCCTTGTACCAAAGCCGCCAGCCGCCGTTCTGCAGACGGGTGACGGAGGCGTCGATGACCTTGCTGGAGCCCAGTTCGACGCGGCCGGCGCAGGTCCAGGTGCGCAGGTCGGTGCTGGTCAGGTGCTCGATGCGGCGCTCGCCGGTCCAGCTCTTGTGCACGCCGGGCACGACGGTCAGCCACAGGTGATAGACGCCGTCGGCGTCGAGGATCTCGGGCGCCCACAGCGTGGCGCCGGTGCATTCGGCCGGGAACTTCGCCTCGCCCGACACGCGCCAGCGGTTGCCGTCGCCCGTCGTTGCGATGCCAATGGGCGTGGCATGCACCCAGCTGACGTCCTTGGGGTCGTCCAGCCGCAGCGTGGCGCGCCGGTTGGTATAGAACATCTCCCAGCGCTTCAGGCCGCGGTTGAAGACCAGGGAGACATCGGCCGCACCGTCCCACACCGGGTCGCGGTAGAGGGGCCGCGCTGCCGGTTCGACGCTGACGCAGCCTGTCAGCAACGCCATCAACAACAGCGCAAGGAATTTCATGGCGTCGTGATGGGCAGGTAGCGCGGCGGCTTCATGCCGTGGCCGAGATGAAAACTGGTGTGCGGCGGCTGGTTGTAGCCAGCGTTCTGGTTGGCCACCTGCACGCGGTACTGCGGATCGTGCATCAGCGTCACCAGGCGGTGCTCGGTGGGGATCGCCGTCGAGAAGATCAGCAGGGCCGTGCTGTCCTCGTTGCGCCAGACGACCTCCTCCCGCCAGTCGCCGAAGAGATCGGCCGACAGCACCGGCGTGCCCTTGGTGCCATTGTTGGACGCGGCGCCGAAGGCCTTGCCGTTGAGCAGGTTCTCGAACTTGAACCTGGCCGGGTTCCACTTGTCGATGGAGACCTGGTCCAGCGACTCACGCAGCAGGTCGCCGTCCCACCAGATGGCGAAGTTGTAGCGATTCGGATGCTGCTCGCTGATGAGCTTGCCGCCCGCGCTCATCAGGCCGCCGACCGAGCCCCAGCATTCGGCGCCGGGCCAGGCGGGATCGATGTCGAAGCAGACGCCACGACCCACATCGTTGTTCTTTCCGGACATGCTCCACAAGACCTTGCCGGTGGCGGCGTCGTGCATCTCCAGGCCATGCTGGCCGTAGCAGCGCGGCGTCTCATGCACCATGAAGACCTGCTGGCCCTCGCGCGCCGGGTCGAAGGCGCCGACGTGCAGGGCGTCGCCGTGACAAAGACCGGTGCTGTAGAGCAGCTTGCCGGTGCTGGCGATGGTCGCAGCGCCGTAGATGATGTCGTCACGGCCATCGCCGTCGACGTCGGCGACCGAGAACCAGTGGGCGCCCTGCCCTGCGGCCGGCTTGGCTGATGCGTCGGCGTCGCTGTCGAAGACCCAACGCTGGGTCAGCTTGCCGTCGCGCCAGTCCCAGGCCGCCAGCACGGCGCGGGTGTAGTAGCCGCGCGAGAACACGGCGCTGGGCCGCTGGCCGTCGAGGTAGGCCACGCCGGCCAGGAAGCGGTCGACGCGATTGCCATAACCATCGCCCCAGGCCGTCACCTCGCCGCGCGGCGGCGTGTAGGGCACCGTGGCCATGGCTGCACCGGTCAGGCCGTTGAAGACGGTCAGGAACTCCGGCCCGGCCAGCACATAGCCGGCCTCGTTGCGGTAGTCCGCCTTGGCGTCGCCGATCATCTTGCCGACACCGTCGACCGTGCCGTCGGCGGTCTTCATCATCACCTCGGCCTTGCCGTCGCCGTCGAAGTCATAGGCGAGGAAGCTGGTGTAGTGGGCGCCGGCGCGGATGTTCCGCCCCAGGTCGATGCGCCACAGCCGCGTGCCGTCGAGCTTGTAGGCGTCGAGCAGCGTGGGGCCGGTGTAGCCCTTGTGCGAGTTGTCGTGGGCATTGGTCGGCTGCCACTTGACGATCAACTCGTACTGGCCGTCGCCGTCGAGGTCGGCGGCCGAGCCGTCGTTGGCCTCGTAGCTGTAGGCCACGCCGTCGGGCGTCACGCCGCCTTCGGGCTTTTGCAGCGGCACGCGCAGATAGGGCTGGCTCCACGGCGCCACGGCTTGCGACGCCGGCTGTTCCTTGCCATCGACAACAGCGTGCACCGTGTAGAGGCTGTCGGCACGGCCTTGCGCATCGACCAGATTGGTCAACGCCTGCGGCTCGCGGTTGATGCGCTTGCCGTCGCGGTAGACGTTGAAGCGCACCTCGGCCGGCTCGGTGCCCAGCAGCCGCCAGCTGACGAAGACACCGGACGAGGTCGACAGCGCGACGACGCCGCGGTCCAGCCTTTCCATCTGCCTGGGCTGTGCCTGAGCCAAGCCCGCCAGCAGCAGGCAACAGGCAAGAAGGCAGCGTGAAAGACTCATGGTGATGCTCTAAAAAAAACGGCCCCAGCGGGAGCGGGGGCCGGCGCGCTCAGGGCGCAACACAGAGGCCATGCCGGCCCGGGAGTTCGATTCGGCTCAGAGCTTGTAGCCCAGGGTGACGTAGTAGCGGCGGCCCGACCAGGCCAGCTCGTTGGGGCGGCCCAGGTCGCCGGCATAGGTCAGCTCGGCCTGGTTGGTCAGGTTCTTGGCTTCCAGGGCCAGCGTGAAGTTCTTGGTGGCCTTCCACTGGATCTTGGCGTCCAGATAGCCGGTCTTGTCGGCGAAGTTCGGATTGCCGGACACGTCGTTGAGACCGGTGTAGTACTTGTCGCGGTAGGCGTAGGCCAGGCGGGCGTTGAAGTTGCCGTCGTCGTACCACAGGCCCAGGTTGTAGGAGTTCTTCGACAGACCCGGATAGGGCAGGATGGAGTTGTCCAGCGGGCTGATCAGCTCGTTGCCCTTGGCGTAGCTGAAGGCCATGCGGGTGTAGTTGGCATCGACGCCGAAGTTGCCCAGCCAGCCGGGCAGGAAGGACAGCGCCGTGCGGCCGGCCAGCTCGATGCCCTGGGTCTTGGCGCCCTCACCGTTGATGGCCTGGGTCACGTCGAACAGGCGGCCGTCGCCGTAGAAGTCGACGCCGCGGTTCACGATGCCCTTGCGGACATAGGTGCCGATGTTGGTGCGGAAGGTGGCCAGGCTGACCTGGGTGTCACGGCTGGGGTAGTACTCCAGGCTCAGGTCGTACTTGGTGGCGCGGTAGGGCTTGAGGTCGGGGTTGCCGGCCGTGCAGTCGTCGGTGCCGTCACCGCCGCGCGCCGGGTCGCCGCTGCCGGTCGTGCAGGTGACGTTGGGGGCCAGCAGGTCGATCGCCGGACGCGCCATCACCTTGGCCGCGCCCGCGCGGACCAGCAGCTGGCCGTTGATCAGCTGCAGCGTGCCGTTGAGGCTGGGCAGCACGTCGTTGTAGCTGTTGCTGAGCGACACCACGGTGTTGCTGTTGACGAGCACCGAGCAGCTCGACACGGTGGCCGGGTTGCAGGTGCGGTCGGTGCGGATGCCGGTCGAGGTCACGTCGGTGCGGGTGTAGCGCACGCCAACGTTGCCATCCAGCGGCAGGCCGAAGATCTCGGTGCCCCAGTCCAGCCGCACATAGCCGGCCTTGACCTTCTCGGTGATGTCGAAGGCCGGAATCTGCGGATAGGTCTTGCCGTCGTTGCCGGGCGTGTTGTAGAGGTATTTCTGGGTGAAGTCGCTGGTATCGAAGATGCCCGACGCCACCGTGGCCGCATAGCTCGGCGCCGTCCAGTTCGCGGGCACGCCGGAGACGTCGCCATAGCCGCCCAGGAAGGTGCCGGGCGACTTGGTGCGGATCGCGTTGACGATCTCCTGCATGCGCGCGCCGGTCACGTAGGCCGTCTTGAAGCCGCTGTTGATATAGGTCTGCGCGTCGTTGGGACGTTGCGCCGTGCCGGTGTAGAGCGGGTCCCAGATGAAGGTCTGGTTGACGTTGGCGGTGCGGGCATTGACGTCCACCGCTTCGTCGGTGGCGGTCAGGCTGCCGTTGTTCTGCACCAGATAGCCGCCGCCGTTGTACTGGCGCGAGCTGGACTCGCGCGCCTGGCCGCCGAACCACAGGCTCTGGAAGAAGGGGTGGTCGAAGTTGTACTGGAGGTCCAGCTTGGCCTGGCGTTCGGTGTTCTTGGTGGCCGACGGGCGGTACTGCATCTGCGCCTGGACATAGGACGAGGCGTTGTCGGGGCTGTAGGCCGACGGGAAGGTGAACTGCGGCAGGCGGCTGCCGTCGAGCTTGACGACCAGGCCGGGCGCGTTCTGCGTCAGCACGATGTTGTTGCTCTCGCTCTTGTAGTCGGACTTGGAGTCGCCGAGCAGGCCTTCGATGCGCCAGCTGCTGTTCTTGAACTTGAAGCCGGCGGTGGTGTACTTGGAGTCGATGTCCAGCGCGAAGTCTCGCGCCGAGGTGCTGAACGCGCCCTGGCCGCCCTGACCCGCCACGTTCAGGCAGTTGCCCGCGGTGAACTGCGTGACGTGGTGGTTCTCCACCACCATGCCGGCGGGCGTGGTGGCTGTCGGCGCGGCCACGCAGGTGCCGGCCGTCTGCACCGTGGCGTCAGCGCGGTAGACCGGGGCATTGCCCGCCGAGGCCAGCCGCGTCACCGCCGAGAAGTCGGTGCCGTAGTTCATGTCGTTGAGCCGCTGCGCCTGCTTGTTGGCCTGGTAGCTCACGTAGGCGTCCAGCTCCTTGGTGAACTGGTACTGCGCCGTCAGCTCGGCCGAGCTGCGCTTGTGGTCGCGGGTCCAGATGCCATAGCGCGAGATGCGCGGCGAATAGTCGAACCACTGGGACAGGCAGGCGTTGCGGTCGGTGGTGTTGGTCAGCGCGGCGCAACCCGCCGAGGTCGTCACGGCCGCGGCGTTGGCGTTCAGGCTGGTGACGGTCTTTTCGGCCGAGAAGTCCCAGTCGCGCAGAAAGGCCCAGGAGGTGTTGCGCGAGAAGTCGCCGCGCGTGTAGATCTTGTCGTAGACGAGGTTGGCCATCAGGCCCAGCTTGCCGTCCAGGAACTTGTCGGCCAGCAGCAGCGTGCCGCGCGGCTGCAGCCCCCCGCGCAGGCTGCCCTGCTCGGCCGCCAACGTGCCGGCGACGGTGGTCTTGGTGAAGTCCAGCGGCTTGCGCGTGGTGATGCGCACGGTGCCGCCGATGCCGCCTTCGGTCAGGTCGGCGGTGGATCCCTTGATGACGTCGATGGAAGCGATCAACTCGGACGCCAGCTCGCGCAGTTCAGCGCCGCGGCCGGCGCCGCCGTTGGTGCCGAGCACCGACATGCCGTTGATCTCGACGCGGTTCAGGTCGGGCTCGACGCCGCGGATGGAGACCTGCGAGCCCTCGCCGAACTGGCGCGACAGCTGCACGCCGGTGATGCGCGACAACGCCTCGCCGACGTTCTTGTCGGGGAACTGGTCGATGTCTTCCGCAACGATGCTGTCGCTGACCGTCGAGCCGTTGCGCTTGCGGTCGATGGCGCTCTGGATGGAGCGGCGGATGCCGGTGACGGTGACGGTGTCGAGCTGCTGGGCCTTGGCTTTGTCGGCGGCGGGCGCGGAGGCAGCTTCGGCCGGCGCCGCGGGCTGCTGGGCCTGGGCCTGGCCGGCCAGGGCGGCCGAGATGGCGAGCGCCAGCGGAGTCCAACGCGAAACCGGTGCGGCGCCGTGAATCTTCTTCAGCATTTTGTCTGTCTCCAGAATATCGACCGGGAAAGGGCTCAAAACGACCCTCTTTAATGCCCCGGAGACAGTCTAGGGCGCTGGTTTTGCCGCGTGTTCACACAGCAGCAAAGAATCAAGAGCGTGAGCGGTTCGCCCCCGCGTAAACCCTGGAAAGACGCAGGTTCCGATCAAATTTCTGATTATCCGGGAGCGTCCGGCGAACCCCGTGCGCATCAATGCCCATCGAAGCTGCCGGCCGGCAGGTCGCGAGAGCCAAGGCATGCCCGGCAGCTTGAGCGTCAGCCCGAAACCGCATCGAATATCCCCATGCAATAAAACCCGCTCAAGGCGGGTTTTATGCAGAATTCAGGATATTCAGATTTGAATATTTTCCGACTTCGTCAATATTGAAGTCAGCCGCCGGAGAAATCTCAAGGCCGGCGCTCCAGCCAAGCCTTGGGCACCGGCACGACGCAGATATTCATCTCGCGCCCGTCGGCGGCCAGCATGGCGGACTGGATTTCGATCTTCCTGCCGTCAGGGCTGAAGGTCGGGTGCACATGGTCGCGCGCCGTGGTCTTGTGGCCGGTGGTCAGCAGCATCATTTCGCGCGTCCGGCGGTCGATCAGGTAGAGGCTGCGGCTGAAGTCGTCGCCGACCGCGAAGCGACCGTCCGGCGAGCCATGCACATGCCACAGGCCGCTGCCCGATGGCGTCTGGCCGACCAGGTTCACTTCGCGGGTGCGCAGATTGACGATGGCCAGGCCGGTGGGCTTTTCACGCGTGCCGGCGTCGCCCCAGGCGGCGTCCTGGCCCGGGTTGGCGCCGCCCACATCGGTGCCCGCGGCGCGCAGGGGGTCCTCGACGCCGGGAATGGCGCGGTGGCCCATGATGGCCAGGGCCACCTCGTCCTTGCCGATGACGGCTTCGTGCGTGACCCACTCATAGGGCGCCTCGGGGTAGAGGGGGCGCAGGCCGCTGCCGTCGCCCTTGACCGTCCAGGTGCGCTGCGGCGACTTGCCGCCCGTCTCCCAGCTGAACACCAGCTCGCCCGGGTTCCAGAGATTGGCCTGGATGTGGCCGATCTGGAAAGGCACGGAGACGACATGCTGGATCTCGCCCGTCTTCACGTTGATCTTGCCGATGGCATGCGGTCCCGCACCCATGCCGCGCGGGCCGAAGGGCGCTTCGATCTTGGTGCCGGCGGGCAGCCTGGCGCCCGCATAGGCCTTGCCCTGGATGCGGAAGTAGAACCACTGACCATCGGCATCGAGCGCGTTGTCGCCGAAGGCCTCCAGTTCGGCCGGCAGCGTGGCGATGACGCGCTGGTAGCTGCCCGCCGGCTTCATGGCGCCGGCCTTGCTGTCGGCAAAGACGCGATCCAGGTCAACCTCGATGGCCTGCATGACCTTGGCCGCGCCCGCGGGATCCTTGCGCAGGAAGTAGAGCTTGTTGCCGCCCGATTGCGCGAGATTGAGCATGCCCTCGTAGCCGCCCTCGGTGACCTGCACCATCTCGCCGCTGGCCTCGTTGACGGCGATGGCTTCGCCCTTGACGCGATTGGAGCGGAATACCAGCCATTGGCCGTCGGACGTCCATTGCGGGTGGCTGGGATAGATCTTGGAGTCGCCGCGCGGCTGGGTCGTCAGGAAGGTCAGCGGCGTGCCGGTGACGGGGTCATTGACGACGCGCTTTTCGGAGGGAAAGCGCTGGCCGATCTGGGCCCAGGCGGGCGCGAGAACCAGCAGCAGGGCCAACAGCAGGGAGGTCTTGCGAAGCGACATGGTGAGAGCTCGGGTCAGGGTGAGGCGACTCTAGGACTGCGACCTTTGCTGGATGTTGCTGGCCTCCAATCGCTCAAGAACTTGCGCCGTCACGACTCGCGCGCCGGGCCGCGGCCTCCTAGCATCCGCCCCATGATCCGCCCCATGATCCGCACCTTCATCGCCCTGCTCTCGCTGCTGGCCCTGCCCGCCGCCAACGCCCAGCAGTTCACCGCCAGCACCGACCCGGCCAAGGCCCAGGTCCAGTTGCCCGCACCGGCCCGCGCCGACCTGCCGTCGATCATCCTCATCGGCGACTCGACGGTGCGCAACGGCCACGACGACGGCCAGGGCAAGGGTGCCGAAGGCCAGTGGGGCTGGGGCAACCCCATCGCCGCCTACCTCGACGCGGGCAAGGTCAACCTCGTCAACCGCGCCGTCGGCGGCCTGAGCAGCCGCACCTACCGGACCAGCGGCCATTGGGATCGCAGCAAGGCCTTCATCAGACGAGGCGACTGGGTGCTGATGCAGTTCGGCCACAACGACGCCAGCCCGGTCAATGACAACAGCCGCGCCCGCGGCGTGCTGCGCGGCACGGGGCCCGAGACGGAAGAGATCAACAACCTGCTGACGGGCAAGCCCGAGACGGTCGCCACTTACGGCGCCTATCTGCGCGGCTATGTCGCCGAGATCCGCGCGCTGGGGGCCACGCCCGTCATCTGCTCGCCGGTGATCCGCAAGCGCTGGGAGGCCGACGGCGTGAAGGTGACGCGGGCCGGCGGCAACTACGCCGCCTGGGCGGCCGAAGTGGCGAAGCAGGAAGGCGTGGCCTTCATCGATCTCAACGAATGGGGTGCGCAGCGTTACGAGGCCCTGGGCAGGGAGACTGTCGAAAAGCTCTTCCCTGCCGACATGCCGCAGGAGACCGTGCACACCAACTGGCTGGGCGCGGCCGTCAACGCCCAGTTCGTCATCGCCGGCCTGATCCAGAACAAGGTCCTGCCCGACGCCTTCTATCTGCGCCGCTTCGCGCCCGACGGCAGCGATGACCGGCCGGTGGTCGACGCCCGCAAGGTCAAGGTCGAAGCGCCGCGCGACCCCAGGCTGCCCAGCCTGGTGCTGATCGGCGATTCCACCGTGCGCAGCGGCGGCCAGAACGGCGCCTGGGGCTGGGGCGAGCGCCTCAGCGCCTTCTTCGACACCCAGCGCATCAACGTCGTCAACAACGCCATCGGTGGCCGCAGCAGCCGCACCTTCTTCACCGAGGGCCGCTGGGCTGCCGTGCTCGAGCAGTTGAAGCCCGGCGACACCCTGCTGGTCCAGTTCGGCCACAACGACGGCGCCCGCATCGGCGACCCGGCCGGCAAGAACCGCGGCTCGGTGCCGGGCACCGGCCCCGAGGCCGTGGAAGACACCAAGCCCGACGGCACGAAGGAGATGGTGCAGAGCTTCGGCTGGTATCTGGCCCGCTACATCAGCGATGCCAAGGCCAAGGGAGCGAGCGTCGTCATCCTGTCGCCTGTTCCGCACAAGGACCGCTGGCAGGCGGGCCAGCCGCGCGACTTCGAGAACTACGCCGCCTGGGGCGAACAGGTCGCACGCGCCAACGGCGCCCGGTTCATCGACCTGACCCTGCTCATCACCGAGGCCTACCGCGCCGTGGGTCCCGAGCGCGTCGAAACCTATTTCTCGGATGCCCGCACCCACACCAACGAGGCCGGTGCGGTGTTCAACGCCACCCAGGTCGCCCGCGGGCTCGGGCAGTTGCCGGGCCAGCCCCTGCAGGGCTATCTGCGCAACCCTTCGCTCTGATTTTTCGCAGCTGCTTGCCAGCGCCAAAAAACTTCGCTTAGAATGGCGGGCTCAGGCGCTTTAGCTCAGTTGGTTAGAGCGATGGAATCATAATCCACAGGTCCGGGGTTCGAGTCCCTGAAGCGCCACCAAAATCCGAACGGCCCGAGCACACTGCTCGGGCCGTTTGTCTTTTCAGACCCGCTTTGCAGCCGCCGCGGCGACTGCTTACGCAGCCACTGGACATGCCATGTACCGCTGTGTTCTCCCGCTGGCGCTCGCCGCCACCTGCCTGGTCGCCCAGGCGCAAACCCATCGCTTCTTCCCGGCCACCGCATTGCGCGGCGAGTTCGTCATCACGCAGTACCCCGACGTGCTGTTGAACGGCAAGTACGCACGCCTGGCGCCCGGCAGCCGCATCAAGGGTGACACCAACTTGCTCGTGCAACCGGCCGGCCTGACGGGCCAGAAGCTCATCGTCCACTACACCGTGGAGTCCAGCGGCCTGATCATGGACGTCTGGGTGCTGAACCCGGCCGAGCTCGCCAACAAGACCTGGCCGACGACGCCGGCCGAGGCCGCGAGCTGGCAGTTCATTCCCGGCAACCAGACGTGGGTCAAGCCATGAGCGAGGCGCCCCAAAAGAAGGTCTACATCAAGACCTTCGGCTGCCAGATGAACGAGTACGACTCGGACAAGATGGCCGACGTGCTGGGCGCCGCCAAGGGCTACACGCCCACCGACGACCCCGAGCAGGCCGACCTCATCCTGTTCAACACCTGCTCGGTGCGCGAGAAGGCGCAGGAGAAGGTCTTCAGCGACCTCGGTCGCGTCAAGCATCTCAAGGCCAAGGGCGTCATGATCGGCGTCGGCGGCTGCGTGGCCTCGCAGGAAGGCGCGGCCATCATCGAGCGTGCGCCCTATGTGGACGTCGTCTTCGGCCCGCAGACCCTGCACCGCCTGCCGCAGATGCTGGAAGCCCGCCGCGAGCAGCGCCGCCCGCAGGTCGACATCTCCTTTCCCGAGATCGAGAAGTTCGACCACCTGCCGCCGGCCAAGGTCGAGGGCGCCTCGGCCTTCGTCTCCATCATGGAAGGCTGCTCCAAGTACTGCAGCTACTGCGTGGTGCCCTACACCCGCGGCGAAGAGGTCTCGCGGCCCTTCGACGACGTGCTGACAGAGATCGCCGGCCTGGCCGACCAGGGCGTCATGGAGATCAACCTGCTGGGCCAGAACGTCAATGCCTACCGCGGCAAGATGGGCGACACGGCGGAGTACGCCGACCTGGCCCTGCTGCTGGAATACGCCGCCGAGATCCCCGGCATCCAGCGCCTGCGTTTCACCACCAGCCACCCCAACGAGTTCAGCCCCCGCCTCATCGAGGCCTACGGCAAGATCCCGCAGCTGGTGAACCACCTGCACCTGCCGGTGCAGCATGGCAGCGACCGCATCCTGATGGCCATGAAGCGCGGCTACACGGCGCTGGAGTTCAAGAGCATCGTGCGCAAGCTGCGCGCCATCCGCCCCGACCTGCGCCTGGCCAGCGACTTCATCGTCGGCTTCCCCGGCGAGACCGACGAAGACCACGCCAAGCTGATGAAGCTGGTACAGGACGTCGGCTTCGACGCGTCTTTCAGCTTCATCTTCAGCCCCCGTCCCGGCACGCCGGCCGCGGCGCTGGAGGACACGACGCCCTACGAGGTCAAGGTCAAGCGCCTGCAGGAGCTGCAGGCCGCCATCGAGGCGCATGCCATCGGCATTTCGCAGGGCATGGTGGGCAAGGTCGAGAAGGTGCTGGTCACCGGCAACGCCCGCAAGGACGCCTCCGAGCTGATGGGGCGCACCGAGTGCAACCGCATCGTCAACTTCGCGGGTTCGCCGCGCTTGATGAACCAGCTCGTCGATGTGCGCATCACGACGGCCTTCGCGCATTCCCTGCGCGGCGAGGTCGTCACGACTGAGGAGGTGCTCAGCGCCTGAAGCTGAGCAAATACCAGGGTGGCAGGGCCACGCCGAGCACCAGCAAGGCGTAGCCGGCCATGCGGCCGTCGCGACCCAGCAGAATCAAAGTCGCGATGGTGGCCACCGTGCCACCCGCCGCTCCCCAGGCCCACAGCTTTCGCCAGCCCAAAGACTTCGCCTCACGCCGCCACAGCCCCTTGATCGCCAGCGCCAGCAGCGCCGCCAGCCCCCAGGCGGGCGCAAACAGGTTGGTGATATGCCAGAAGGCGTCGAGAGGGCTCATTCGGACTTGACCGGCGTCAGGGGCGGAAAAGCCGCGAATCCTACAATTCAGCTTCCATGTCGGTCTTTGCTCTCGGCCTGAACCACAACACCGCCCCGCTCGATCTGCGCGGGCGGTTTGCGTTCACTCTCGAACAACTGGCGCCGTCGCTGACCGGCCTGCGCCAGAAGCTGTCCGGCACGCCCGAGGCCGCCATACTGTCCACCTGCAACCGCACCGAGGTCTATGTGGCCGCGCCGTCGGCCCTGGTGCAGCCCGCCATCGCCTGGCTGGCCGACACCGGCGGCGTGCAGGCCGGCGCCCTGCGCGAGCACGCCTATGTGATGCAGGGCAGCGATGCCGCCCGCCATGCCTTCCGCGTCGCGGCCGGGCTGGACTCCATGGTGCTGGGCGAGCCGCAGATCCTCGGCCAGATGAAGCAGGCCGTGCGCGAGGCCGAGAACGCCGGCGCCCTGGGCACGACCCTGCACCAGCTCTTCCAGCGCAGCTTCTCGGTCGCCAAGGAAGTGCGCAGCTCCACCGAGATCGGCGCCCACTCCATCAGCATGGCCGCCGCCGCGGTGCGCCTGGCCGGCCAGCTCTTCGAAGACCTGGCCAAGACCCGTGTGCTGTTCGTGGGCGCCGGCGAGATGATCGAGCTGACCGCGACTCACTTCGCGGCCAAGACACCGCGCCAGATGGCCGTCGCCAACCGGACTCTCGAGCGCGGCGAAAAGCTCGCGACACATTTCGGCGCCGAGGCCATGCGCCTGGCCGACCTGCCCGAGCGCCTGCATGAGTTCGACATCGTCGTCTCCTGCACCGCCTCCAGCCTGCCCCTGATCGGCTTGGGCGCCGTCGAGCGGGCGCTGAAAAAGCGCAAGCACCGCCCGATGTTCATGGTCGACCTGGCCGTGCCGCGCGACATCGAGCCCGAGGTCGCCCAGCTGGACGACGTCTACCTCTACACCGTCGACGAGCTCGCCGCCCAGGTACAGACGGCCGGCGAGAAGCGCCAGGCCGCCGTGGCCCAGGCCGAGGCCATCGTCGAGACCGGCGTGCAGAGCTTCATGCACTGGCTGGACCAGCGCCACACCGTGCCGCTGATCCAGGCCCTGCATGCCCAGGCCGACGACTGGCGCGCGCTGGAAATCGCCCGCGCCCGCAAGCTGCTGGCCAAGGGCGCCGACGTGGACGAGGTGCTGGACGCCCTTTCCAGGGGCCTCACCCAGAAGCTGCTGCACGGCACGCTGGCCGAGCTGAACAGCAGCGACGGCGAGCAGCGCTTGCAACTGGCCCAGACGGTGTCGCGCCTCTTCCTGCGCGGCAAGCAGTCTTAGCGGCGCTCACCTGCCGCCGCCCGGTGCTCCAGGATCAAGTCCTCGCGCCGCCCCTGACTGCCCTTCCCGTTTCCCGCCATGAAAGACTCCCTGCGCCAGCAGTTCGACCGCCTCGGCTACCGCCTCGCCGAGCTCGACGCCCTCCTCGCCGACGGCAGCATTGCCGCCGACATGAAGCGCTATCGCTCGGTGACCAAGGAGCAGGCCGAGGTCTCCGGCCTCGTCGAGCGCTACCGTCGCTACCAGACTCACGAGGCCGACCTCGCCGCCGCGCGCGAGATGCTGGACGACCCCGAGATGGCCGAGATGGCGCGCGAGGAGATCGCCACCAACGAGGCAGCACTGACCGCACTCGACCAGGAGCTGCAACTCGCGCTGATCCCCAAGGACCCCGACGACGAGCGCAACGCCTTCCTGGAAATCCGCGCCGGCACCGGCGGCGATGAGTCGGCCCTGTTCGCCGGCGACCTGGCGCGCATGTATCTGCGCTTCGCCGAAGCCCAGGGCTGGCGCACCGAGATCCTGTCGGAGAACGTGTCGGACCTGGGTGGCTACAAGGAGCTGGTCGTGCGCGTGGAGGGCGACGGCGTGTATGGCCGGCTGAAGTTCGAGTCCGGCGGACACCGCGTGCAGCGCGTGCCGGCCACCGAAACCCAGGGCCGCATCCACACCAGCGCCTGCACCGTCGCCGTGATGCCCGAGCCCGACGAGGCCGAGGCCGAGGCCATCACGCTGAACCCGGCCGATTTGCGCATCGACACCTTCCGCGCCAGCGGCGCCGGCGGCCAGCACATCAACAAGACCGACTCCGCCGTGCGCGTCGTCCACCTGCCCACCGGCATCGTGGCCGAATGCCAGGACGGCCGCAGCCAGCACAGCAACAAGGCCAAGGCGTTGCAGGTGCTGCAGGCCCGCATCCAGGAAAAGGAGCGCAGCGAACGCGCCGCCAAGGAGGCCGCCACGCGCAAAGGGCTCATCGGCACCGGCGACCGCAGCGACCGCATCCGCACCTACAACTTCCCCCAGGGGCGGCTGACCGACCACCGCATCAACCTGACGCTCTACAAGCTGGGCCAGATCATGGACGGCGACCTGAGCGACGTCATCCAGGGCCTGCTGGCCGCCCAGGCCGCCGAACAGCTGGCCGAGCTGGAAGCCGGGCGCACATGACGGTTGATGAAGCGCTGGCCCTGGCGCGCCAGCTCGGCATCGAGCGCGGTGACGCGCAGACGCTGATCGGCCATCTGACCGGCCAGAGCCGCACCTGGCTCGTCACCCACGGCGATGCGCTGGTGCCCGCTGCCGATGCCGCCCTGCGCCGCCTGGCCGCTGGCGAGCCGCTGGCCCACCTGACCGGCTGGCAGCCCTTCCACGGCCTGCTGCTGCAGGTCACGCCAGCCACGCTGATCCCGCGTTCCGACACCGAGACCCTGGTCGACTGGGCGCTGGAGCTGCTGGCCGCCCTGCCTGGTGAGCCAACCGTCGTCGACCTCGGCACCGGCAGCGGCGCCATCGCCCTGGCCATCAAGGCCGCCTGCCCGCGCGCCCGGGTCACGGCCGTCGACTTCAGCGCTGACGCCCTGGCCGTCGCCCGGTCGAACGGCGAGAGGCTTGCGCTGGAGGTCGACTGGCGTTGGGGCAGCTGGTTCGAGCCGCTGGCCGGCCAGCGCTTCGACCTCGTCGTCAGCAACCCGCCCTATATCGCCGGCGACGACCCGCATCTGCCGGCCCTGCGCCACGAGCCCCTCACGGCGCTGACGCCCGGCGGCGACGGCCTGGCCGATCTGCAGACCCTGATTGATGCTGCGCCGCAACATCTGAACGCCGGCGGCTGGCTGCTGATGGAGCATGGCTGGGACCAGGCCGAGGCCGTGGCTTCGCGCTTGCAGGCGCAAGGGTTTTCCCAGGCCACCTTGAGGCGCGACCTGGCCGATCGGGCCCGCGCCAGTGGTGGCCGCTGGGATGCAACGGGCTGAAACCACCCCGAAATGTGTGATGTATTGCTGCCAGTTCTTGATTCCCGTAACTGAGCCGCGGGCGTAGTATCAAATCCCGGTGCCAGCCGATGCACCGCGCAGGAGACGATCATGGCCCGCCTTGCCAGCGCCGCAGTTCTGAGCCTCGCTGCCCTTTTTGGTGCCGCTTCAGCGTGGGCTGACAGCGATGCCAATCCGCGTTGGCAGGCCCGATTGCAGCTCAGCAGCGTCGACGGCGGCAGCGAGGCCCAACTGCCTCACCTCGGCGGCTCCCGCGTTCTCAGCGCCAACCTGCTGGGCGACTACTACCTCACCAGTTCCGGCTTCTCCAGCCTGCGCGGCGGCCTGCGCGCCACCGGCGGCGTGCTGATGGGTCCCCTGTCCATGTCCCAAAGCAGCGGCGGCCTGGCCTTGGGCAGCGGTTCCATCACCGCCGGCCGGCGCAGCCTGTCGCTGAGCGGGCCGGACGCCTATTCGGTCGACAACGCCAATCTTTCCTATGTCGGCATCGGCTACACGGGCCGCGTGAACCGGGGCGGACTGGCCTTCAGTGCCGACTTCGGCCTGATGTCGGGCACCTACGGCGGCCTGCGCTTTGGCCGCAGCAGCGCCCAGGGCTTCGAGGACGCCATGCGCGACCTGCGCTTCAAGCCCCTGCTGCAACTGGGCCTGGCTTACAGCTACTGATAACGGACGGGATCCGTCCGGGATAATTGCGGTTTTGCCTTTTCAGAGAACTGCAATGAGCGACGTTCAGCAACGCATCGACGACCTGGTCAAGTCCAACCGAGTCGTGCTCTTCATGAAGGGCACGGCCCAGTTCCCGATGTGCGGCTTCTCCGGCCGCGCCATCCAGATCCTGAAGGCCGCCGGCGTGACCGACCTGAAGACCTTCAACGTGCTGGAAGACGAGGAAGTGCGCCAGGGCATCAAGGACTACGCCAACTGGCCCACCATTCCCCAGCTCTACATCGGCGGCGAATTCGTCGGCGGCTCGGACATCATGATGGAGATGTACGAGTCGGGTGAGCTCCAACAAGCCCTGGCTACGGCGTGACCCGCCTTGTCGTCGGGCTGACGGGCGCCACGGGCGCGGCCTATGCGCTGCGCCTGTTGCGCCGCTCGCGTGAGCTGGGCATCGAGACCCATCTGATCGCGACGCCCGCCGGCATCCTCAATGCCCACCACGAGCTCGGCCTGGACCGCTCGGCCCTGGAAGCCGAAGCGAGCCACGCCTATGCGCCCGGCGACATCGGCGCCTGCATCGCCAGCGGCAGCTTCGCCACGGCCGCGATGGTCGTGGCGCCCTGCTCGATGAAGTCCCTGGCCGCGATTGCCCACGGCCTGGGTGACAACCTGCTGACCCGCGCCGCCGACGTGACGCTGAAGGAGCGCCGCCGCCTCATCCTGATGGTGCGCGAAACGCCCTTCAACCTGGCGCATCTGCGCAATATGGTGGCGGTGACCGAGATGGGCGGCATCTGCTTCCCGCCGCTGCCAGCCTTCTATCACCACCCCAAGACCATTGAAGAGATGGTCAATGAGACGGTGGAAAGGGTGCTGGAGCTGGCCGGCGTGGCCCAGGCCCAGCCCAAGGCTTGGACCGGCCTCTAAGGGCGAACTGCCGGGTGAATCGGGCCTTGCACGGCCCTTGAGATGGCCAGCCCACCGGGAAGATGTCGGCTGGAACCGACTCTCAGGGGAACGCCGTGGTGACGGGTCTCAATGCCTCGCTGCTCAACTATCTGTCGACGCCGGGCCTCGACAACTCGACGGCCAACAGCAAGACGGCCGCCAACGCGCGCACCAAAGACAACTCGATCACTTCGCAGGCGGCTCAGGCCGCGCTGCAGCGCGCGGCCGGCACGGCGAAGTCGTCGGCAGCCAACCATCAGCTCGACGCCGCCCAGAAGAAACTGGGCACCGACCTGCGCGCTGCCCTGGACAAGGCCGGCGTCCACCTCAGCGGTGCCGTCGACATCTCGGTGAACAGCGACGGCAGCGTGGCCTTCAACGGCTCCGACGACGACAAGGCGGCGATGAAGGCCTTCCTGAAGGCCGACACCAGCCAGCCCAGCTTTGCCAACCGCATCGCCGACCAGGCGAAAGAGGCGATGAAGCTGTCGACGACCATCCAGCAGAACGCCGCCATCTCCCAGGCCGCCAAGCTGGCCCGCTCGGCCGGCGGCGTGATGTCGCTCTACACCTCGCTGATGCAGCAGAGCAGCAGCACCAGCGTGGTGTTCTCCATCTCGTCGACATCGAGCTCGCTGACCTATCCGGGCTCGCTGGCGGCCAGCGCCTGACGAGCCCGGTGCCCCATCAAGGCTTCTGCACCACCAGGCCGCGACGTTCCAGCAGCGGCTTGATGTCGGGTTCATGGCCGACGAGGTTGCGGAACAGCACCATCGCGTCCTCACTGCCGCCACGCGACAGCAGCTTGGCGCGCAGCGCATCGCCGTTGGCACGCTTGAGGCCGCCGTTGGACTTCAGCCATTCCACGGTGTCCGCGTCCAGCACCTCGCTCCAGATGTAGGCGTAGTAGCCGGCCGAGTAGCCGCCCATGATGTGGCTGAAGTAAGGCAGGCGGTAGCGCGGCGGCACCGGGCCGAAGTCGATGCCCTCGTCCTTCAGCACCTTGGCCTCGAAGGCCATGACGCCGTCGGCCGCCGGAACTTCGCCGGCCTTGAGCTGGTGCAGGCGCTGGTCGACGATGGCCGCGCTCAGGTAAGACAGGGTCATGTAGCCCTGGTTGAAGCGCTTGGCGCGCGACACCTTGTCCAGCAGCTCGCGCGGCATGGGCTCGCCGGTCTGGTAGTGCTTGGCGTAGTTGGCGAGCACGCTCGGCCAGTCGGCCCAGACCTCGTTGACCTGCGAGGGGTACTCGACGAAGTCGCGCGGCACGCGGCCCAGGCTGGGGTAGCGGCCCTTGTTGAACATGCCGTGCAGGGCATGGCCGAATTCGTGGAAGAGGGTGTTGACCTCGTCCCAGGTCAGCAGCGTCGGCTCGCCGGCCGGCGGCTTGGGGATGTTGAGGTGGTTGGCGACGACGGGCGAAGTGCCTTCCAGCGGGTTCTGGTTGACGTAGGCGTTCATCCACGCACCGCCGCGTTTGCTCGGGCGGGCATAGAGGTCGGCGATGAAGATGGCCAGCTGCTTGCCGTTGGTGTCGAAGACGTCGTAGGTGCGCACGTCGTCGCGGTAGACCGGCAGGTCGGTGCGGCGCTTGAAGCTGATGCCGTAGAGCTGGTGGGCGGCGAAGAAGACGCCCTTCTCCAGCACGCTGGTCAGCTCCAGATAGGGCTTGAGCTGGCTCTCGTCGAAGCCGTACTTGGCGGCGCGCAGCTTCTCCGAGTAGTAGCTCCAGTCCCAGGGTTGCAGGTCGAAGCTGGTCTGCTGCCTGGCCGACTGGTCGGCGTCGATGAGATTTTGCAGCTCGGCCGCTTCCTGCTTGGCCGAGGCGACGGCGGCGGGGCCCAGCTTGCCGAGCATGGCGTTGACGGCATCGGCCGTCTTGGCGGTCTCCTCCTCCAGCACGAAGGCAGCCGGCGTCGCATAGCCCAGCAGGGCCGCGCGCTCCTGGCGCAGCGCGATCACGCGGGCAATGATGCCCGTGGTGTCGTTGGCATTGCCGCGGCTGCCGCGCGCGACCGACGCACGGTGCAGGCGCTCGCGCACGGCACGGTTCTGAAGATTGGTCTCCTGCGGCTGGATGGTGGTGTTGAGCAGCGTCAGGACGTATTTGCCTTCCAGGCCGCGCTTCTTGGCGACCTCGGCAGCAGCGGCGATCTGGGCTGGTGTCAGGCCGGCCAGTTCCTCGGCGCTGTCGACGACGATGGCCGAGTCGTTGACCTCGGCCAGCACGGCCTTGTTGAAGCTTGCGCCCAGCGTCGCCAGCTCGGCGTTGAGGGCCTTCATGCGGGCCTTCTGCTCCTCGTTCAGCAAGGCGCCGGCACGCACCATGTCGCGGCGATAGCGCTCGATGAGGCGCTTGGCTTCGGCATTGGGCGCGGCCTTGTCACGCGCGGCGTACAGGGTCTCGATGCGGGCGAACAGCTTGGGGTTGAGCTGGATGGCGTCGCGGTGGGCGGCCAGCTTGGCGGCGTAATCGGTCTGCAGTTGCTGGCGCGCGGGATTGGCGTCGGCACCGATCAGGCTGTACAGCAGCGTGCTGGTGCGGCGCAGCAGGCGGCCACTGCGCTCCATCGCGATGATGGTGTTGGCGAAGGTCGGCGCGGCGGCGTTGTCGGCGATAGCCTGGACCTCGGCCAGTTGCTCGGCCATGCCCTTGTCCAGGGCCGGACCGAAATGCTCGTCCTTGACCTTGTCGAACTGCGGGTACTGCAGCGGCAGCGGGCTGGGCTTGAACAGCGGGTTGTCCGCGGGCTGTTGGCCCCAGCTGAGGCTGGTGGCCAGCAGGGTCGACAGCAGGAGAGGCGCGAAGCGTCTGACGGCAGGTTTTGCAGCGGGCATGAGCAGGCTTGTCTTGTGGACGAAACCATCGAGCCTAACGCCCCGACAGGCCCCAGCCACAAGCCACGCCGGGTCAACCCTGAGGCCTTTACCGGCCCTTCACTTCTCGCCGGGCAGCAGCCACTGGCGCCGCGCGGCGAACACCGCGTTCGGATACTCCGGCCGACCGCGGCTGCCGTTGTAGCGGCCCAGGGCGAGGTACATGTCGCCCTTCTCGCGATCCAGGTAGTGCCGCAGGATGACGCAGCCGAAGCGCAGATTGCTCTGCATGTGGAAGAGGCGCGCGGCGTCGCCGTCACCGATCAGCTGGGTCCAGAAGGGCATGACCTGCATATAGCCGCGCGCGCCGGCGATGCTGATGACGTATTTGCGAAAGCCGCTCTCGACCTGCACCAGGCCCAGCACCAGACTGGGCTCAAGGCCGGCGCGCTTGGCTTCGTACCAGACCGTCTCGAGGAACTCGATGCGGATCTGCGTCTCGCTCAGGCGCTTCTTCAGCCGCTCGCTCATGGCACCCAGCCAGCGCAGATAGGCCATGCGCTCGTCGATCTGGTTGGCCTCGAACTTCGGACGCGGTGGGGCACTCTGGGCGATGGAGGCGCTCAGGGCCGAGCGCATCGAATCCGCCAGCGGCTCCTCGACCTGCGCGCCCGCCCGCGCTGCCAGCGGCGCGGCAAGCAGGCTGGACAGGAGAAGCCGGCGCTTCAAAGCTTGAGCAGGCCCTTCAGATGGCCAACCAGGTCGTTGACGCCGAGCTTGGTCGCGGCCTCGTCGCGGCGGCCCTGGTATTCGACCTGGCCTTCCTTCAGGCCGCGGTCGCCCAGCACGACGCGATGCGGCACACCGATCAGCTCCCAGTCGGCGAACATCGCGCCGGGGCGCTCGCCACGGTCGTCCAGCAGCACGTCCACGCCCAGGGCCTTGAGTTCTTCGTAGAGCTTGTCGGCGGCGGCCTTGACCTCGGCGCTGCGGTCGGCACCGATGGGGCAGACGACGACGGTGAACGGCGCGATGCTGTCCGGCCAGATGATGCCGCGGGCATCGTGGCTCTGCTCGATGGCGGCGCCCAGGATGCGGGTCACGCCGATGCCGTAGCAGCCCATTTCCATCAGCCTGGGCTTGCCGTTCTCGTCCAGGAAGGTCGCGTTCATCGCGGCCGAATACTTGGTGCCGAGATAGAAGACATGGCCGACCTCGATGCCGCGCTGGATGGCGAGCAGGCCCTTGCCATCGGGCGACGGATCGCCGGCGACGACGTTGCGGATGTCGGCAACGAGATCGGGCTCGGGCAGGTCACGGCCCCAGTTCACGCCGGTCAGGTGGAAGTCGGCCTCGTTGGCGCCGCAGATGAAGTCGCTCATGACGGCGACGGTGCGGTCGGCGATGACCTTGACGGGCTTCTTCAAGCCGATGGGGCCGAGGTAGCCCGGCTTGCAGCCGAAGTGGTCCTCGATCTCGCCGACGGTGGCGAAGCGGAAGCCGTTCTTCAGGCCTTCGACCTTGCCGGTCTTGACCTCGTTGAGCTCATGGTCGCCGCGCACCAGCAGCAGCCAGACCTGGGTCTTGGTGATGTTGCCGTCCTTGTCCAGTTCGTCGGTGGCCAGCACCAGCGACTTGACGGTCTGGGCCAGCGGCAGGTTCAGCAGCAGCGCGACCTCGGCGCAGGTGGCCTTGCCGGGCGTGGGTGTCTTGGCCAGGGTCTGCAGCGCGTCGCCGCGCGCGGGCAGCAGAGCCACGGCCTCGGCCAGCTCCATGTTGGCGGCGTAATCGCTGGTGGGGCAGTAGACGATGGCGTCTTCGCCGGTCTCGGCAATGACCTGGAACTCGTGGGAGCGGTCGCCGCCGATGGCGCCGGTGTCGGCCGCCACGGCGCGGTACTCCAGACCGAAGCGCTCGAAGATCCGACCGTAGGCCGCGTACATATTGTCGTAACTGCGGCCGGCGGCCTCGACGTCACGGTCGAAGGAATAGGCGTCCTTCATCGTGAACTCGCGGCCGCGCATCAGGCCGAAGCGCGGACGGCGCTCGTCACGGAACTTGGTCTGGATGTGATAGAAATTTTTCGGCAGCTGGCGGTAGGAACGCAGCTCCTGGCGGGCGATGTCGGTGATGACTTCCTCGCTCGTCGGCTGGACGATGAAGTCGCGGTTGTGGCGGTCCTTCACGCGCAGCAGTTCGGGGCCCATCTTGTCGAAGCGGCCGGTCTCCTGCCACAGCTCGGCGGGCTGGATGACGGGCATCAGGCACTCCACCGCGCCGGCCGCGTCCATCTCCTCGCGAATGATCTTCTCGACCTTGCGGATGACGCGAAGACCCATCGGCATGTAGTTGTAAATGCCGGCGCCCAGGCGCTTGATCATGCCGGCGCGCATCATCAACTTGTGGCTGACGATCTCCGCGTCGGCGGGCGCTTCCTTGAGGGTCGAGATGAAGAACTGGGAGGCTTTCATGGGCGGTACTAAATGCGAAGGCCGGGTGAAAACCCGGCCGAAGTCACAGCAAAACAGGGGCAAATCTTCGGGTTAGCGAGGGCGCTGGCGCAATCGCGGCCCGATGCAATAATCGAACCAACTAGAGATTTGAGGTTGATTATGCTCGACCGTGAAGGCTTCCGCCCCAACGTCGGCATCATCCTGCTCAACCAGCGCAACGAGGTTTTCTGGGGCAAACGCATCCGGACGCACTCGTGGCAGTTCCCGCAAGGGGGCATCAAGCACGGTGAAACGCCTGAGCAGGCGATGTTCCGAGAGCTCCACGAAGAGGTGGGGCTCACACCAGAGCATGTGCGCATCATCGCGAGGACCCGCGACTGGCTGCGCTACGAGGTGCCCGAGCACTTCATCCGGCGCGACGCGCGCGGCCATTACCGCGGCCAGAAACAGATCTGGTTTCTGCTGCAGATGGTGGGCCGCGACTGCGACATGAATCTGCGCGCCACCGACCACCCCGAGTTCGACGCCTGGCGCTGGAACGAGTACTGGGTGCCGCTGGAGGCCGTCATCGAGTTCAAGCGCGGCGTCTATGAAATGGCGCTGACTGAACTGGCGCGCTATCTGCCGCGCATCAACCATCACAACCGCTATCTGCGGGCTGGCATGCGGCCGGCGCATCGCGAGCGCAACAGCGGGCCCATGCCACTGGATACCGGTAGCGGGCCGGTGCCACTGGAGGCGGCGGTGACGCCGCCGGATGGCGAGCCGCCGAGCTGACTCAACCAAGTACCAAGTTGTGGCTTCGCCGCAATCTCGTCCTCACCGGAGGACGAGATTGTCCCGGTGGATGAGTTCGGGTTCGGCGGCATAGCCGAGCAGTGCCTCGAACTCCGACGACGGCTTGCGAGCAATCAGCCGTGCTTCCGACGCCGAATAGTTGGCCAGGCCGCGCGCCAGCTCGACGCCTTCGGCCGTCTGCACGGCGATGACGTCGCCGCGATGGAAGCCGCCCTGCACTTCGACGACACCGATGGGCAGCAGGCTCTTGCCCTCGTCGCGCAGCTTGACGACCGCGCCGGCATCGACCTTGACCGAGCCGCGCAGCTGCAGGTGATCGACCATCCACTGCTTGCGCGCCGCCAGCTTGGGCGTGGCCGCCAGCAGGGCCGTGCCGATGGACTCGCCACGCGCCAGGCGCAGCAGCACGTCGGGCTCGCGCCCCCAGGCAATGACGGTGCCGGCACCACTGCCGGCCGCGCGCTTGGCGGCCAGGATCTTGGTCAGCATGCCGCCGCGGCCGATGCTGGAACCAGCACCGCCCGCCATGCGCTCCAGCTCCGGGTCGCCGGCCTGGGCCGTGTCGATGAAGCGGGCGTTGGGGTCCTTGCGCGGGTCGGCCGAGTACAGGCCACGCTGGTCGGTCAGGATGACGAGGGCATCGGCCTCGACGAGATTGGCCACCAGGGCACCCAGGGTGTCGTTGTCGCCAAACTTGATCTCGTCGTTGACGACGGTGTCGTTCTCGTTGATGACGGGCAGCACACGATGCGCCATCAGCGTCAGCAGTGTCGAGCGGGCATTCAGATAACGCTCGCGGTCGGCCAGGTCGGCATGGGTCAGCAGCACCTGGGCGCTGTGCAGGCCGTGGGCGCTGAGCTGGCTCTCGTACATCTGGGCCAGCCCCATCTGGCCGACAGCCGCCGCGGCCTGCAGCTCATGCAACTCTTTGGGGCGCGTTGCCCAACCGAGGCGCTTCATGCCCTCGGCGATGGCACCGCTGGACACCATGACCAGCTCGCGTCCTTCGCCCGCCAGCGTCGCCAGCTGACGGCTCCAGTTCGCGATCGCTTCGGCATCAACGCCGCGGCCCTCGTTGGTGACGAGGCTGGAACCGACTTTGACAACGATGCGGCGCGCGCTGGAGAGCAGGGTCATTCTGTGGCGTTGGGGGACTCAGGCGAGTCGAAACGGATATCGCGCTCTTCGATCACGCGCTGCTCGGCGGCGACGTGGTCGTAGATGGCGTGGATCAGCGGCTGGCAGCCCTGGCGGGTCAGGGCCGAGATCTCGAAGACCGGCCCCTTCCACTTGTAGCGCTTGATGAAGTCCTTCACGCGCGCGGCGCGTTCTTCCTCGGGCACCATGTCCAGCTTGTTCAGCACCAGCCAGCGCGGCTTGGCGTGCAGCTCGGGGTCGTACTTCTTCAGCTCGGCCACGATGGCCTTGGCTTCCTTGACCGGATCGACCTCGGGGTCGAAGGGAGCCAGGTCGACGACATGCAGCAGCAGGCGGGTGCGCTGCAGATGGCGCAGGAACTGGTGGCCGAGACCCGCCCCCTCAGCGGCGCCTTCGATCAAGCCGGGGATGTCGGCGACGACGAAGCTCTTTTCCGGCGCGACGCGCACGACGCCCAGATTGGGGTGCAGGGTCGTGAAGGGGTAGTCGGCGATCTTGGGCTTGGCGTTGGACACCGCCGTGATCAGCGTCGACTTGCCGGCGTTGGGCTGGCCCAGCAGGCCGACATCGGCCAGCACGCGCAGCTCCAGGCGCACCTTCTTGATCTCGCCCGGCCAGCCCGGCGTCTTCTGGCGCGGCGCCCGGTTGGTCGAGGTCTTGAAATGCAGATTGCCGAAGCCGCCGTCGCCACCCTTGCAGAGCAGGATGCGCTCGCCCGGCTCGAGCAGTTCGCCGATGACGGCTTCGGTCTCGAGGTCGGTGATGATGGTGCCGACCGGCATGCGCAGCACGATGTCGTCAGCAGCGGCACCGAAACAATCGGAGCCCCGGCCGGCTTCACCGTTGCGCGCCTCGTGGCGGCGCGCGTAGCGGTAGTCGATCAGCGTGTTGAGATTGCGATCGGCCTCGGCCCAGACGCTGCCGCCCTTGCCGCCATCGCCGCCATCCGGTCCGCCGAAGGGGATGAACTTCTCGCGGCGAAAGCTCGCGCAGCCTGCGCCACCGTTACCGGCGGCGACATCGATGGTGGCTTCGTCAACGAATTTCATGGCGGATTGGCCATCGTAATGGCTGGGTTGGATCTGGCGTGCCGTCGTGTGGCGCAGCAGACTTCAGAAATGACAAAGCCCCGGCGAGCCGGGGCTTGGAGTGTCGGGCGATGTTGTCGCCCGAACTGCCGACCTTAGGCGGCCAGCGGGGTCACGACAACCGTCGAACGGCTGTTGGCGCCCTTGGTGGTGAAGCTCACGTGGCCGTCGACCAGCGCGAACAGCGTGTGGTCCTTGCCGATACCGACGTTGACGCCGGGGTGGAACTTCGTGCCGCGCTGGCGAACGATGATCGAACCCGCGGAGATCAGTTCACCGCCGTAAGCCTTGACGCCCAGCATCTTGGGCTTGGAGTCGCGGCCGTTCCGTGTAGAACCGCCGCCCTTTTTCTGTGCCATGTTTAGCTCCTAGAAATTAGCGAAAGAAGATGGGATCAGCCGTTGACCGCGCTGATTTCCAGCTCGGTGAAGTTCTGGCGATGGCCCTGGCTCTTCTTGTAGTGCTTGCGACGGCGCATCTTGAAGATGCGAACCTTGTCGTGCTTGCCGTGGCTGACGACCTTGGCGCTGACCGTAGCGCCGGCGACCAGCGGAGCGCCGACCGTCAGGCCGTCACCGCTGCCAACTGCCAGCACCTGGTCGAGGGTGACCTCAGCGCCAACTTCCGCGTCGAGCAGCTCGACCTTGATCTTTTCGCCAGCAGCAACCTTGTATTGCTTGCCGCCGGTTTTGATGACCGCGTACATATTCATCCTTCCGCACCTTGGGGGTGCATTCACCCGGCTCCAGCGGCTTGACGCTCAGCTTTCGCTCCGCGCCGCCGCCCTCGTCGGGCCTTTTTGTCGGTTTTGGTCTCTCGGCAAACGCACACTGAGCTCAACACCCAGGACGCACGAATTGCAAAGAGCCCGCGAGTATACCCTGAGGTTTGGCGCGAAGGCAATCGCCCCCTTGAGCCGACGCTTGCAAGCCCCACGACAAGCCGCAGGCCCCAGCCTCGGTCGGGGCGGGTGGGAGCCGTTTCTATAATGAGCCATCCCTTGCCTGAGAGTCCAGAGTGCGCGTCGAGACTGCCTCGCCCCCATCCCAAGTTGCCGAGGTTCTCGCCCGGCTGGCCGCCGAAATGGCCCAGGTCGACGCCGTCATCGCCCAGCGCCTCTCCTCAGACGTCGCGCTGATCGACCAGATCGCCCACTACATCGTGCATGCCGGCGGCAAGCGCATGCGGCCCAAGCTCGTGCTGCTGTTCGCCAATGCGCTGGGCTTCGACAAGCCGGCGCGCTTCGAGTTGGCGGCCGTCGTCGAGTTCATCCACACGGCGACGCTGCTGCACGACGATGTCGTCGACGAGTCGTCGCTGCGCCGCGGCAAGCCGACGGCCAACGCGCTGTTCGGCAACGCCGCCAGCGTGCTGGTCGGCGACTTCCTCTACTCGCGCGCCTTCCAGATGATGGTCTCGGTCGACCGCATGCGCGTGCTGGAGGTGCTGGCCGAGGCGACCAACGTCATCGCCGAGGGCGAGGTCCTGCAGTTGATGAACATGCATGACCCGGACATCACGGTGGAGAGCTATCTGCGCGTGATCCGCTTCAAGACGGCCAAGCTCTTCGAAGCCAGCGCACGCCTGGGTGCCGTGCTCGCCAACGCCTCGTCGGAAGTCGAGGAGGCCTGCGCCGCCTACGGCCGCGCGCTGGGCACGGCCTTCCAGCTCATCGACGACGTGCTGGACTACGAGGGCGATGCCCTCGAGCTGGGCAAGAACATCGGCGACGACCTGCGTGAAGGCAAGACGACCTTGCCGCTGCTGATCGCCATGGAGCGCGCCATGCCCGATCAGCGCGCCCTGCTGCGCCATGCCATCGAGGAAGGCGAGCAGGAAAAGCTGCAGGAGATCGTCGCCATCGTGCGCTCGACCGGCGCCCTGGAATCGACCCGGGAGGCTGCCCGAACCGAGGCGCGGCAGGCCGCCGACTGCCTCAGCCATCTGCCTCCGAACAAGTGGACCGAATCTCTGCTAGAATTCGCAATTCAGTCGGTTGAGCGCCACTCGTAGCGAGACGTTCAACGGAAGACAAATCGGGGTGTAGCTTAGCCTGGTAGAGCGCTACGTTCGGGACGTAGAGGCCGGAGGTTCGAATCCTCTCACCCCGACCAAGTCTTCAGAGTCACGCCCTCGGGATGAGGGCGGTGCAAACGGCCAAAGCTGGCCAAAGCTTCAAATGGCCTGGTTGCCGTACCAAACGGCCTGAAATCCTGACGTTATCCCTGGAAATCGTTTGCTTCTAGGCTGGCCGGCGGCTGGCACAATCGGTGGACTTCGCTCCTTCCGTCGTCGACGCAACCACCTGTGGAAACCCCGCTCGCTGAGCCGCTTCAGTCTTCCCTTTCGGGGGTTGCGCGCATGCTGGTGCATGCCGGCAAGCTCCAGGCCAAGGCTGCCGAAGATCTCGTCCGGCTGTCGAGGGAAAAGAAGACCAGCTTCGTCAACGCGGTCATCGCGAGCGGACAGGTCTCTCCGGTCGACCTCGCGCACACCCTGTCGAGCGCCCTCGCCCTGCCCTTGCTGGATCTGTCCGCGATGGATCCGCAGCGCATGCCGCAGAACGTCATCGACGGCAAGCTGGCGCAGCAATACCAGGTCGTCGCCTTGTCGCGGCGCGGCAATCGTCTTTTCGTGGGCGGCGCCGATCCCACCGATCTCGAGGTCATCGAGCGCATCAAGTTCGCCACCCAGCTGCAGCCGGAATGGGTCATCGTCGAGCACGACAAGCTCGCCAAGATGCTGACCAGCAGCGGTGCGACGGCGACAGAGTCGCTGGAGAGCATCGCCGGCGGCGACTTCGACTTCGACATCGCCGAGGAAGACGCGACGCCGCAGCAGGAGGCGGCCGAGCTGGCCGACGTCGAGGACGCGCCCGTCGTGCGCTTCCTGCAGAAGATGCTGGTCGACGCCATCAATCTGCGCGCGTCCGACCTGCACTTCGAGCCCTACGAATATCACTACCGTGTGCGCTTCCGCGTCGACGGCGAATTGCGCGAGATCACGCAGCCGCCCATCGCCATCAAGGACAAGCTGGCCTCGCGCATCAAGGTGATCTCGCGGCTGGACATCGCCGAGAAGCGCATTCCGCAAGACGGGCGCATGAAGCTGAAGTTCGGTGCCAAGTCCATCGACTTCCGCGTCAGCACCCTGCCCACGCTGTTCGGCGAAAAGATCGTCATCCGTATCCTGGATTCGTCGTCGGCCAAGCTGGGCATCGATGCCCTGGGCTACGAGAAGATCGAGAAGGAACGCCTGCTCGCCTGCATCTATCGCCCTTACGGCATGGTGCTGGTGACCGGCCCGACGGGTTCCGGCAAGACGGTGTCGCTCTACACCTGCCTGAACATCCTGAACCAGCCGGGCGTCAACATCTCGACCGTCGAGGACCCGGCTGAAATCAACCTGCCCGGCATCAACCAGGTCAACGTCAACGACAAGGCGGGCCTGAACTTCTCGGCCGCACTGAAGTCCTTCCTGCGCCAGGATCCCGACATCATCATGGTCGGCGAGATCCGCGACCTGGAAACGGCCGACATCGCCATCAAGGCCGCGCAGACGGGCCATATGGTCATGTCGACGCTGCACACCAATGACGCCCCCAAGACGCTGACCCGCCTGCTCAACATGGGTGTGGCGCCGTTCAACATCGCGTCCAGCGTGCTGCTCATCACCGCCCAGCGCCTGGTGCGGCGCCTCTGCGAGAACTGCAAGGCGCCGGCCGACTACCCGCGCGACGCACTGCTGAAGGCGGGCTTCGCCGAAGACGACTTCGACGGCAGCTGGAAGCCCTACCGTGCCGTGGGCTGCAGCAGTTGCACAAATGGTTACCGCGGCCGTGTTGGCGTTTACCAAGTCATGCCGATCACCGAGGCAATCCAACGCATCATCCTGGCTGAGGGAACGGCGATGGACATCGCCGAGCAGGCCAAGAAGGACGGCGTGCGGGACCTGCGCCAGTTCGGTCTGGTGAAGGTGCGCATCGGCGTGACGACGCTGGAAGAAGTCCTGTCGGCCACCAACGAATAAACAGACTCGAGGGAAACGCATGGCCACTGCCACCGCTGCTGCAGCAAAAGGCGTCAAGGACTTCGTCTTTGAGTGGGAGGGCAAGGACCGCAACGGCAAGATCGTCCGGGGCGAGTTGCGCGCCGGCGGCGAGGCCATGGTCAGCGCGACCCTGCGCCGCCAGGGCATCCTGGTCAGCAAGGTCAAGAAGCGCCGCGCCAGCGGTGGCAGCGCGATCAAGCAGAAGGACATCGCCGTCTTCACGCGTCAATTGGCGACGATGATGCGCGCCGGCGTGCCGCTGCTGCAGGCCTTCGACATCGTCGCCCGCGGCGCCACCAATCCGCGTCTCACGCGACTGCTGAACGACATCCGCCAGGACGTGGAAACGGGTACCAGCCTGTCGTCGGCCTTCCGCAAGCACCCGATGTACTTCGACGCCCTGTATTGCAACCTCGTCGAGGCGGGCGAGGCCGGCGGTATCCTGGAAGCCCTGCTGGACCGTCTGGCGGTCTACCAGGAAAAAACGGTCGCCATCAAGAACAAGATCAAGTCGGCGCTGACCTACCCCATCGCCGTCATGGTGGTGGCCTTCGTCGTCGTCGCCGTCATCATGATCTTCGTCGTGCCGGCCTTCGAGGACGTCTTCAAGTCCTTCGGCGCCGACCTGCCCGCGCCGACGCTCTTCATCATCGCGATGTCGAAGTTCTTCGTCTCCTACTGGTGGCTTATCTTCGGCAGCATCGGCGGCGGCATCTATTTCTTCCTGCAGACCTGGAAGCGCTCCGTGCCCATGCAAAAGCGCATGGACCGGTTGCTGCTGAAGGTGCCGGTGTTCGGCGATCTCATGTACAAGTCCGCCATCGCACGCTGGACCCGCACGCTGTCGACCATGTTCGCGGCCGGCGTGCCGCTGGTCGAGGCCCTGGACTCCGTCGGCGGCGCCTCCGGCAATGCCGTGTTCCAGGAAGCGACCGAGCAGATCCAGCGCGACGTCTCCACCGGCTCGGCGCTGACCACGTCGATGCAGACGACGGCCATCTTCCCGACCATGGTGCTGCAGATGGCCGCCATCGGCGAGGAATCCGGTTCCCTGGACCATATGCTGGCCAAGGCGGCCGAGTTCTATGAAGACGAGGTGGACGAAGCGGTCAAGGCCCTGTCCAGCCTGATGGAGCCCTTCATCATCGTCATCCTGGGCACCATCATCGGTGGCATCGTCGTGTCCATGTACCTGCCGATCTTCAAGCTCGGCCAGGTGGTCTGATGACGGTGGACTACAGCCAGCTGCTGTCGCCCTGGGCCCTCGGCATCTTCGGTCTGTGCATCGGCAGCTTCCTGAACGTCGTCATCTATCGCCTGCCGGCGATGCTGGAGCGGCAGTGGCTGCATGAGTCGGCCGCGCAGCTGACCGATGCGCCGGTCATGGCGCGCGTCGCCGGCGTGCCCGCGGCCGAAGCGGAAAAGCTGGCCAAGGCGGTCGACGCCTACGGCACGAAAATCGAGGCCCTGCCGCCCTTCACCCTCGCGGCGCCGCGCTCGCGCTGCCCGCACTGCGGCCATCAATTGCGCTGGCACGAAAACCTGCCCGTCATCGGCTGGCTGCGCCTGGGCGGCAAATGCGCCAACTGCAAGGCGCCGATCTCCAAGCGCTATCCCCTCATCGAGCTGGTCACCGGCATCGCCTTCGCGGCCCTCTCCTGGCGCTTCGGTGCCCAACCGACGACGCTGCTGTGGTGCGGCTTCGTCGCGGCCCTGATCGCGCTGGCCATGATCGACTGGGACACCACCCTGCTGCCAGACGCCATCAACCAGCCCCTGCTGTGGGCCGGCCTCGCCGCCGCGCTGATGGGCTGGACGATTCCGCTGGACAAGGCCCTGGTCGGCGCGCTGGCCGGTTATCTGTCGCTGTGGTCGGTCTATTGGGTGTTCAAGCTCCTCACCAAGAAGGAGGGCATGGGCTACGGCGACTTCAAGCTGCTGGCCGCGCTGGGCGCCTGGCTGGGCTGGCAGATGATCCTGCCCATCGTGCTCGGCGCCTCGGCCATCGGCGCCGTCATCGGCATCATCATGAAGATGAACGCCGGCCTGCGCGAAGGCCGCTACGTGCCCTTCGGCCCCTTCCTGGCCGGCGGCGGCCTGGTCGTGCTGTTCGCAGGCCAGAGCACGGTGATGGGCTGGCTCGGCTGGGCCTGACGCAGGCGCGATGAGGGTCGGCCTGACCGGCGGCATCGGCAGCGGCAAGAGCACCGTCTCAGGCTTTCTGCGCGAGGCCGGTGCGGCCATCGTCGACACGGACGCCATCTCCCGCGCGCTGACCGCAGTCGGCGGCGCTGCCATGCCGGCTGTTCGCCAGCAGTTCGGCGCCGACTTCGTCAGCGCGGACGGCGCCCTGGACCGCGACCGCATGCGCGCCCTCGCCTTCTCCGACACGAGTGCCAAGCGCCGCCTCGAGGCCATCCTGCACCCGCTGATCACCGCCGAAGCCCTCGCCCAGGCCGACGCCGCCAAGGCAGCCCTCATCGTCTTCGACGTGCCCCTGCTCGTCGAGTCCGGGCGCTGGCGGCCGCGCCTGGCGCGCGTGATCGTCGTCGACTGCTCGACGGAGACCCAGATCGAGCGCGTGCTGCAACGCCCGGGCTGGACTCAGGAACGCGTCGCGGGCGCCCTCGCCGCCCAGGCCACGCGCGAGGCCCGACGCGCCGCCGCTGACGTGGTGCTGCTGAACGACGGCCTGCCCCTTGTTGCGCTCAGAAACGAGGTTGTCGACCTGGCCGCGCGCTGGGGCTGTGGAACAATCGCCCGGCCCTGATAGCAGTCCATCCCGAGGCCCCCTTGGTCCTGTACGAGTACCCGTTCAACGAAAGCATCCGCACGATGCTTCGCCTCGAACATCTGTTCGACCGTCTCGGTACGTTGATGTCGCGCGAACCCGCGCTGGACCATCACTTCGCCCTGGTCACGCTGTTCGAGATCATGGACGTCGCCTCGCGCGCCGACCTCAAGAGCGACCTGCTGAAGGAGCTCGAGAAGCACAAGGCCCAGTTCGTCAGCTACCGCGGCAGCCCCGGTGTCGACGAAGCGCGCCTGGACGAGGTGGTCGCCCGCATCGACGGCGCCTTCGGTCGCCTGAACGCACTGGCCGGCAAGGCCGGCGCGGCCCTCACCGGCAACGAGTGGCTGATGAGCATCCGCAGCCGCATCAGCATTCCCGGCGGCACGTGTGAATTCGACCTGCCGGCCTACTACAACTGGCAGCAACTGCTGCCGGTGCGCCGCCGAAAGGACCTGATGACCTGGGCCCAGACGCTGATGCCGCTGGCCGAGGCCCTGCAGGTGCTGCTTGGCCTGCTGCGCGACTCCGGCACGCCGCACAAGGTGGCGGCCACGGCCGGCCAGTTCCAGCAAAGCCTGCCCGCCGGCCGCGTCTACCAGCTGCTGCGCATGCGCATCGACCCCAGCCTGGGGCTGATTCCCGAGATCTCCGGCCACCGGCTGATGGTCTCCATTCGCCTGATGCGCCAGGACGAGGAGGGCCGGCTCAAGCTGGCCGCCGAAGACAGCGGCTTCGAGCTCGCCTTGTGCCAGTGACGAGCCAGTGAAGCACTCATGAAGACGAACGATCAGGGCGAGCGCCTGGTGCGCTGCCCGCAATGTGGGGGCGACAGCGTGTTCGCGCCCAGCAACAAATGGCGGCCCTTCTGCAGCGAACGCTGCCGGCAGATCGACCTCGGCGCCTGGGCCAGCGAGTCCTTCCGCGTGCCGGCCACGCCGCCCCAGGATCCCGATGAATTCGGGCCGGACGGCGAGCCGCTGATTCATTGATCAGGCGCTGAGCAGCCTTCGCGACACCAGCTCACGCCGCGCGCTGGCGGTGTCGGTGAACAAAAAGGCCTGCCAGTCGCGCGACAGCGCGGCGTCGACATTGGCCGGATGGTCGTCCAGGAACAGCAGCTCCTGAGGCGGCACGCCGAAGCGCCGCTCGGCGATGGCGAAGATCTCGGCGCTGGGCTTGATCTGCTTCACATGGCTGGAGAACACGCCCGACTCGAACCACTCGGCGAGCGGATGCGCCTTGGCCAGATGGGCCGCGTAGGGCTCGGGCATGTTGGACAGGAAGTGCAGGGTGTGCCCCGCGGCGCGCAGGTCGCGGATCAGCACCGCCGTGGCCGGGATCAGCATCAGCTCATCCGGCACGCCTCGCACGACCGCCGCGACGTCGCTGCGCGGCCAGCCGGTGCGCGCCGAGATGCGGCGCACCACCTCGTCGGCACCGATCAGTCCCTGGTCGAACAGGCCCCAGTCGCCGCCGTAGTTCTGGAAGAAGGTCGCCGCCGCGGCCGCGCCCTGCTCCAGCGTCTCGATGCGATGCGGCCACATGCGCGCGAGGAAGCTGGCCGGATGCCAGCGGAACACCACGCCGCCGAAGTCGAAGACGATCTTCATGCCGCCACCAGGCGCTTCAGCAGGCCAGCCGTCGAGCCGTCCAGGCCCGACGTGTCGCCGGAGTCCAGGCGCGGCAGCAGCTGGTTGCACAGGGCCTTGCCCAGCTCCACGCCCCATTGGTCGAAGCTGTTGATGCCCCACAGCGCGCCGGTCACGAAGACACGATGCTCGTAGAGGGCGATCAACGCGCCCAGCGAACGCGGCGTCAGTGCGTCCAGCACCAGCGTCGTGCTGGGCCGGTTGCCGGGGAAACTGCGATGGCGGGCCAGCACATCGCGGTCGAGCGTGGCCGAGGCGGTGGGCGCCTTCTCGGTCAGCGCCTCGGCGGCCGTCTTGCCCTGCATCAGGGCCTGGCTCTGCGCCAGGCAGTTGGCCAGCAGCTTGCGGTGCTGGTCGGCGAGCTTCTCGGCCAGTTCGCCCGAGGCGCCATGGTTGGGGCGCTTCACGGCGATGAACTCGACCGGGATGACGTCCGTGCCCTGGTGCAGCATCTGGAAGTAGGCGTGCTGGCCGTTGGTGCCGGCCTCGCCCCAGACGACGGGCGAGGTGCCCAGCGACAGCGCATTGCCGTCCAAGTCCACGCCCTTGCCATTGCTCTCCATCTCGAGCTGCTGCAGATAGGCCGGCAGGCGGCGCAGGCCCTGGTGGTAGGGCGCGACGCTGCGGCTCGTGAAGCCATGGAAGTTCCGATACCAGATGTCGATCAAACCGAGCAACACCGGCAAGTTGCGCTCCATCGACGCCGTCTCGAAGTGCCGGTCCATCGCGTGCGCACCGGCCAGCATCGCGCGGAGATTGTCGGCTCCCACGGCGATGGCGATCGGCAGCCCGATGACCGACCACAGCGAATAGCGGCCACCCACCCAGTCCCAGAAACCGAAGGCCGTGTCGATGCCGAAGGCTGCTGCGGCCGCGGTGTTGCTGCTGGTGGCGACGAAGTGGCGCGCCACATTCGTGCCGCCATTGGCGAGGAACCAGGCCTTCGCGGCCTGGGCGTTGGCCAGCGTTTCCTGCGTTGTGAACGTCTTGGACGCGATGACGAACAGCGTGTGTCGGGCGTCAAGGCCGCGCAGCACCGGCGCCAGGTCATGGCCGTCGACGTTGGAGACGAAATGCAGCTTGATGCCGGGCGCGCGGAAGGCCTCCAGCGCCTGCACGACCATGGCCGGGCCGAGGTCGCTGCCACCGATGCCGATGTGCACGACGTCGGTGATCTGGCCGCGCTCGCCTCGGCGTACGCTTTCGGCGAAAGCCAGCATCACATCCAGCGAGGCCTGCACTTCGGCGTTGAAGGGCGTATCGCTGCCAGCCGGCGCGCGCAGCGCCGTGTGCAGCACCGCGCGTCCCTCGGTGTGGTTGACCGGGTCGCCGCGCAGCAACGCGTCCCGACGCTCCTCCAGCCCGCAGTCGCGTGCCAGCTTGACCAGCAAGGCCAGCGTGGGCACATCGATGCGGTTCTTGGAGAGGTCGGCAAAGACCTCGGGCGCCTCGAAGGACAGCGCATCGAAGCGGCCCGCGTCGGCCTTGAAGGCATCGCGGATGTCGAAGCCGCGACCACTCGCGGCGTAATGGGCCTGCAGTTCGGCCCAGACGGGAGAGAGGTCGCAGCGTGTCGTCATGATCAGGCGGCCTGGATGAGCTTGTCGAGCTTGCCGGCGTCGACGGCGAACAGGCGAATGCCTTCGGCCAGCTTCTCGGTCGCCATCGCGTCCTCGTTCAGGGCGAAGCGGAAGGCGGCTTCGTCGAGATGGATGGCGGGAATGACCGCCGACTTGGCCGGATCGAGAGCCCGCTCCAGCTTGGCCTCGGTGGCCTGCAACTGGGCCAGCAGATCGGGACTGATGGTCAGCAGGTCGCAACCGGCCAGGGCCTGGATCTGGCCGATGTTGCGGAAGCTCGCGCCCATGACCTCGGTCTTGATGCCGTGCTGCTTGAAGTAGGCGTAGATCTGGCTCACCGACTTCACGCCCGGGTCATTGACGCCAGCCTGCGCGGCTTCATCCCAGCTCGCGCCGGCCGACTTCTTGTACCAGTCGTAGATGCGGCCCACGAAAGGCGAGATCAGCTGCACCTTGGCCTCGCCGCAGGCCACCGCTTGCGCGAACGCGAACAGCAGGGTCAGGTTGCAGTGGATGCCTTCGCGCTCCAGTTCGGCGGCGGCCTGGATGCCTTCCCACGTCGAGGCCAGCTTGATCAGCACGCGCTCGCGCTTGATGCCGGCGGCCTCGTACAGGCTGATGATGCGGCGCGCACGAGCCAGCGATGCAGCCTTGTCGAAGCTCAGGCGGGCATCGACTTCGGTCGACACGCGGCCCGGCACGACCTTCAGGATCTCGAGACCGAAGCGCACCAGCACGTGGTCGACGATCTCGTCCAGCGGCTGGCCACGGTGGGCCTCGACCGTTTCCTTCAGCAGCGGCGCGTAATCCGGCGACTGCACGGCCTTCAGGATCAGTGAAGGATTGGTCGTCGCGTCGCGCGGGGCGAACTGGGCGAGCTGCAGGAAGTTGCCGGTGTCGGCGACGACGGTGGTGAGGGCTTTGAGCTGGTCGAGCTGGTTCATGACTGGCATGCCGGATTGACCCGGCGAAGAAACTGCTGCATAGTATTTCACGAAACTTAGTTACACAACGGTTAGCGCCCCTGTGCGGCGCTGGCCTGGAGACCCCGCAGATGTCTTTCGATCTCGTGTTCTTTGGCGGTACCGGCGACCTGACGTGGCGCAAGCTGATGCCCGCGCTGTTCCAGGCCTTCCGCCATGGCAAATTGCCCGAAGGCGGTCGCATTCTCGCCGTCGCGCGTGACGACCAGACCGACGAGCGTTACAGGGAGTGGCTGAAGGAGCGCTTCCGCGAAGTGGACGGCGCCAAGCGCCCGACGGACGAAGAGTTCGAGAAGTTCGGCTCGCTGATCCACTACCGCCGCATGGACCTGTCACAGCCCGAGCACTACCAAGGGCTCAAGGACTGGCTGGACGCTCGCAATGCCGACACCGTCGTGCTGTATCTCGCCACCAGCCCGCACCTGTTCACCGGCATCTGCCAGCAGCTCGGCGCCGTCGGCCTGAACCACGGCAAGGTGCGCGTGGTGCTGGAAAAGCCGCTGGGCCACGACCTGGCCAGCGCGCAGGAGATCAACCGCGCGGTACGCGGCGTCTTCGCCGAAAGCCAGGCCTTCCGCATCGACCACTACCTCGGCAAGCCCTCGGTGCAGAACCTGATGGCCCTGCGCTTCGGCAACGCACTGTTCGAGCCGCTGTGGCGCCGCGAGAGCATCGCCAACATCCAGATCACGCTGGCCGAGCGCCTGGGCGTGGGCACGCGTGGCGCCTTCTACGACGGCACCGGCGCGCTGCGCGACATGATCCAGAACCATGCGCTGCAGCTGCTGACCATGATCGCCATGGAGCCGCCGAGCAGCAACGACGCCGATGCCATCCGCGACGAAAAGCTCAAGGTGCTGCGGTCGCTCAAGCCCTTCACGCCCGACAGCGTGGCCCGCGACGTCGTGCGCGGCCAGTACCGCGCCGGCAGCATCGAAGGCAAGGCGGTGCCGGGCTATCTGGAAGAGGTCAAGGTGCCGCCCGACAGCGCCTGCGAAACCTTCGTCGCCCTGCGCACCGAGATCAACAACTGGCGCTGGGCCGGCGTGCCCTTCTACCTGCGCACCGGCAAGCGTCTGGCCGAGCGCGACGCCCAGATCGTCGTCAACTTCCGGCCGGTACCGCACAAGATCTTCGCCGGCGGCAGCCAACCCAACCGACTCGTCATCAAGCTACAGCCCGAGGACGGCCTGGAGCTGCAACTGCTGGCCCAGAAGGGTGCAGGCGCCGGCGAGCAGCTGACGCCGGTGTCGCTGGACCTGGACTTCGACAAGGCCTTTGCGACGCAGCGCGTCGGCGCCTACGAGCGCCTGCTGCTGGACGCGATTGCTGGCCGCCTCAACCTGTTCGTGCGCAGCGACGAGCAGGAACAGGCCTGGCGCTGGGTCGAGCCCATCCTCGACGCCTGGACGGCCGACACCAGCGGTCCGCGCCCCTATTCCGCCGGTTCCTGGGGCCCGGCCGCCGCGAGCGCGCTGGTCGCCAGAGACGGCTTCTCATGGGCTGAAGAACAATGAGCATCCTCGAGCGCGTCAAGGCGGCCCTGCCCGCCCTCCCTCCGGCAGAACAGCGGGTCGCCAAGCTGTTGCTGGCCGACGCGCGCAGCTTTGCCAGCCTGCCGGTCAGCGAGCTGGCCGACCGGTCGCACGTGTCCAAGCCGACCGTGGTGCGTTTCTGCCGCAGCGTCGGCTATGACGGCCTGGCCGACTTCAAGCTGAAGCTGGCCGGCAGCGTCAACGAGGGTGTCCCCTTCGTGCACCGCGCGGTGGACGAGGACGACAAGCCGGGCGACATCATCGTCAAGGTCGTCGACAACGCCGTCGCCGCCCTGCTGCACTACCGCAACGACGCGGCCAGCCATGCCTTCGAACGCGCCATCGAGGCGCTCGCCGATTCGGCCCGCCACAACAAGCGCATCGAGTTCTATGGCGTCGGCAACTCCGGCATCGTCGCCCAGGACGCCCAGCACAAGTTCTTCCGCCTCGGCGTGAACACCGTCGCCACCAGCGACGGCCATGTGCAGCTGATGAGCGCCACCATGCTGCAGCCGGGCGACTGCGCCGTCATCATCAGCAATTCGGGCCGCAGCCGCGACCTGCTGGACGCGGCCGAGATCGCACGCAAGAAGGGCGCGACCATCATCATCATCACGGCCAGCGCCTCGCCTTTGGCGCAGCTGGCCCTGGGGCCGAGCCAGATCCTGCTGGCGGTGGACCACCCCGAGGACTTCGACCGCTACAGCCCCATGGTGTCGCGGCTGTTGCACTTGATCGCGGTGGACATCCTGACCACGGGCGTGGCGCTCAAGCTGGGCCAGCAGCTGCGGCCGATGCTGCAGGAGATCAAGAAGAACCTGCGCGCCAAGCGCTACGCAGGCTGACCCCCGCCCGCTGACGCCGCCGGAGGGAACAAAGCCCGCTGTTCAGGCGGGCTTTGTCTTTTCTGGATCAGGCCTGTGCGGCTGGACTTGGTCCCCAGAACAATTCGGACACGCCGTAAACGCGGGCCAGTTCGCGCAGCTTCTCCGGCGCGTCGTCGAGCTTGAGGGTGGCGCCCTGCTCGCTGCACTGGCGAGCCGCGGACAGCAGCAGGCTAAGTGCCGATGAATCGAAATCCGTCAGGCCGGCGGCGGACAGCCGCACCTCGCGGCCGGCGGCAGCGAGCACCTGCGCGGCTTCGGCGCGCAGGGCCGGCGACATCTGCGCCCAGGCGCCACGGGCACCCTCCATGCGCAGCCGCGGGGGCAGCTTCAACCCGCTCAAGATCAGCTCTTGGCGGCCGGCGCGCTGGCCTTGGCGTTCTTGTCGGCCAGGCTCTTGATCAGGCCGTCGATGCCATTGGCGCCGATCTCCTGGGCAAAGCTGTTGCGGTACTGGTCCGCCAGCCAGATGCCCAGCACATTGACGTCGTAGATCTTCCATTCGGCCCCGGCCTTCTCCAGGCGGTAGTCGAGCTGGATGGCGTCACCCTTGCCGCGGATCTCGGTCTTGACGACGACCTCGGTGTCGGTCGGCTGGGCGCGCAGCGGCTTCAGGCCGATGGTCTGGTCCTTCACCTGGGTCAGGGCGCCGGCATAGGTGCGCACCAGCAGGGTCTTGAACTCGGCCTGCAGCTTGCCTTGCTGCTCGGGCGTGGCCTGGCGCCAGAAGCGGCCGACCGCAGAGGCGGTCATGCGCTGGAAGTTGACATGGGGCATCACCTTGGCATCCACCAGGGCAATGACCTTGCTGACGTTGCCGCCCTGGATGTCCTTGTCGGCCTTGACGGCCTCGATGGTTTCCAGGGACAGCTGGCGGATCAGCTGGTCGGGTGCGCCGGCATCGGCCGCATGGGCGGCGTGCACGCCAACGAGGCCAAGGGTGGCCACGGCGAGCAGGCGGCGCAGGGAAGTCAGCAGGGTCATGGTGTCGCTTTCACAGAACGGGACGGGCGCTCAACGCGCCAGTCCGGGGTTTGGTTGGCTATCGGCTGGTAACCATTGGCACGCGCTCAGCGCGCCGCCGCCGAGGCCGGCTCGGCGGGCCGTTTCACGCTGGGCTCGGAGGCCGCGGCCTCGGGTGCCGAAGCCGCAGCAGCCGACACGGAAGGCGCCGGCGCCGAAGCGCCGCTGCCCGGCACCAGCACCTCGATCTCGTCGTCATCATCGAAGCTGCCGCGCCTTTGCAGATAGGCATCGCGGTAAAAGGTGTATTTGTCCAGCGCGATGCCTTCCAGCATCTCGCCGGCGCGCAGGAAGTTGGCCCGCGTGTTGACCAGGTTCAGCGCCGTGATGACCACCTTCTTGCGGCCGTCGTCGAAGACCACGGCCGGCGACGCCTGCCAGTCCACCGGCAGGGCCAGCGAATCGCGCACCGACGACGGGCCGAACAGCGGCCAGACGATGTAGGCGCCCGTGCCCATGCCCCATTTGCCCAGGGTCTTGCCGAAGTCCTGGCTGTTCTTCTCCAGGCCCGCTTCGGTCGCCACGTCCAGCACGCCCGCGAGGCCGAGGGTGGAGTTGACGGCAAAGCGCATGCCCTGCTCGACACCGGCCTTGAAACGACCTTGCAGGAAGAGGTTGACCGCCGACCAGGCGTCGCCGATGTTGCCGAAGAAGTTGTCGATGCCGGTACGGATGGGCGAAGGCACGAGCTCGGAATAGGCCGTGGCCACCGGCTTGAGGACGTTCTCGTCCAGCTTCTCGTTGAAGGCGAAGACCTTGCGGTTCCACGACTCCCACGGGTCGAGCTTCTGTCCCTTGGAACCCATGACCTTGTCGACGGCCCGCTCGATGCGCGAACCGACGCCCTTGACCGTCTGGCAGCCCGCCAGGCCCAGCGCCAGCGTCAGCAGGGCCACGAAACGGAACAGGGCCCGCATCACGGCTTGCTCCCCGAGGCCGCCGGCTGGGCCGGGGCGCTGCCCATGTCGGAAGCCTTGCTGTTGATGAACTGGCCGATGAGGTTTTCCAGCACGACGGCGCTCTGGGTCTGCTTGATGACGTCGCCGCCGGTGAGGTTCTTCTCGTCGGCGCCGGGCTCCAGGCCAATGTACTGCTCCCCGAGCAGGCCGGAGGTCAGGATCTTGGCCGAGCTGTCCTTGGGGAACTGCGTGGCCTTGTACAGATTGATCAGCACCTTGGCCTGGAAGGTCTTGTCGTCGAAGTTGATGGACTCGACGCGACCGACCACGACGCCGGCGCTCTTGACCGCCGCATTGGGCTTGAGGCCACCGATATTGTCGAAACGCGCCGACACCTGGTAGGTGGCATCGAAATTCAGGCTCAGCAGATTGCCGGCCTTCAGCGCCAGGAACAACAGGGCCGCGCCACCGATCAGCACGAACAAGCCCACCCAGGCGTCATAACGAGAGGATTGCATCCTTCCTTCTCCCTAAATCGAAAACATCATGGCGGTCAACATGAAGTCCAGCGCCAGCACGGCCAGCGACGACACCACGACAGTGCGCGTGGTCGCGGCCGACACGCCCTCCGGCGTCGGCCGGCAACCATATCCTTGCAGCAGCGCGATGAAGGTCACCGTCACGCCGAACACCAGGCTCTTGACGACGCCGTTGCCGACATCCTTGAACACGTCGACGCCGCCCTGCATCTGCGACCAGAAAGCGCCGGCATCGATGCCCAGCAATGGCACGTCGACCAGCCATCCGCCCATGATGCCAAGCGCCGAGAAGACCGCGGCCAGCAAGGGCATCGCGATCAGCCCCCCCCAGAAGCGCGGCGCCAGCACGCGCTGCACCGGATCGACGGCCATCATCTCCATGGCGGTGAGCTGCTCGCCGGCCTTCATCAGGCCGATTTCGGCGGTCAGCGACGTGCCGGCGCGACCGGCGAACAGCAGCGCCGTGACGACCGGCCCCAGCTCGCGCACCAGGCTGAGCGCGGTCAGCAGGCCGACCGCCTCACGGGAGCCATAGCGCTGCAATGCGTAGTCGCCCTGCAGGGCCAGCACGGAGCCGACAAAGAGGCCCGACACGCCAATGATCAGCAGCGAGCGGTTGCCCAGATAGAAAAGCTGTTCGCGCACCAGCACGAAACGCATCAGGGCCCGCGGCGAATTGGCCAGCAGCGCCCAGAACAACCGGGCGGCAGCGCCCCAGTCGGCAAGCAGCCGGCGCACGCCGAGTCCCACATGGGCGGCCAGGCTCATCATCGCGTCACCCCGAAATCCTCGGCCACCGGCTGGGCCGGCTGATGGAAGCGCACCGGGCCGTCGGCCTGGGCACCCACGAACTGGCGCACCAGCGGGTCGTCGCTGTGGCGCAGCTCGTCCGGCGTGCCCTGGGCCACGACGCGGCCGTTGGCCACCATGGCCACCTCGTCGGCGATCTCGAAGGTCTCGTGCAGGTCGTGCGAGACGATGATGCTGGTCAGGCCCAGCGCGTCGTTCAGGTCGCGGATCAGCCGGGCGGCCACGCCGAGGGAAATCGGGTCCAGGCCGGCGAAGGGCTCGTCGTACAGGACCAGGTCGGGGTCCAGCGCAATGGCACGGGCCAGGGCCACGCGCCGCGCCATGCCGCCCGAGATCTCGCTGGGCAGCAGGTCGCGCGCGCCGCGCAGGCCGACGGCATTGAGCTTCATCAGCACCAGGTCGCGGATCATGGCCTCGGGCAGGTCGGTGTGCTCGCGCAGCGGGAAAGCGACGTTCTCGAAGACGCTGAGATCGGTGAACAGGGCGCCGAACTGGAACAGCATGCCCATGCGCCGGCGCACGGCGTATAGGGCGTCCAGGCTCAGCGGCGCCAGATCCCGGCCGTCGAACAAGACCTGGCCATGCATGGGGCGCAGCTGGCGGCCGAGCAGGCGCAGCACGGTGGTCTTGCCGCCGCCCGAGGTGCCGATCAGCGCCAGCACCTTGCCGCGCTGCAGCTTCAGGTTGACGCCGTCCAGGATCACGCGGTCGCCGTAGCCAACGCTGACGTTGCGCAATTCAATCAGGGGAGCAGATGCCGAGGAATTCACGCGATCAGGCCAAAGCCGGGCGGGAGAAAGGGCGCCATGATAGGGGAAACACCAAGCCTTCCCGCGCGCCCGGTCTTCAGGGGGGAGGGCCGGCCTTCCCGGACTCGAAGTTCACCTCGATGCGGACCCAGGAGCGGACCGCCTGGCCATTCAGCTGCCCGGGGCTGAAGTCGGTCGCCATGAAGGCTTGCCGCGCCGTCTCGAACAGCGCTTCGGGCAACGCGGCATCGCCGTCGGGCTCGACCCGCTCGACCTTGCCCTGCTCATCCAGGTAGAGCCTCAGGATGGCCGTGTAGGACCGCCGCACGGGCCAATTGGGCGGCCACTGCAGCAGCACCGGTGTGCGCGCCACCGGCCCCACGCTGAGCAGCGCCCGCGGCACATAGACGGGCGGCTCGACGACCGGCACCTGGGGTGGCGGCGAAGGGGCAAGCGCAGGCTCGGGTGGCACCGGCGCCGGAGCCGGAACGGAGTTGGCATCCGCCAGCGACGGCGGCTCTTCGACCGGTACCGCCGTCACGGCGGCGGGCTCGGCCACGACCCGGACCTTCAGCGCCGCCGGCGCGTCGGCGGGCCTGGCCTGCAGCAGCTCGCGCTTCCAGTCGTCCAGCGCCTGCGCCCCGGAGGCGAGCAGCGCGAGGTGTGCCAGCGCCGCCCCGGCCAGGCACCACCAAGGCGCCCGGGCCGGACGGATCACACGTGCACGCCTCAGTTCATCAGCTCGCGCCATGAGGTGCGCCGCAGGGTGCCGGGGGGCACATTGACCGGGTCTGCACCTGCGCGGGAGATGTTCTTGCCGTCGACCTGCTGCACCAGGGTCAGCAGCTTGCCGGTGGAGCTGACGATGGTCGTGATACCCGCCACCAGCGTCGTGCTGGAATAGGTCAGCAGCGGCTTGCCGGAGCCGACGTCCAGGTAGTAGAGCCAGGACGTGCCGCCCGGCGAGCAGACGGTCGGCTGCGGGATGTTGCTGGCGACGATGAGCTGGTTGAGCTGCTGGTCGAAGTCGACGTTGACCCGCTCACCGGCGGTGAGGCTGAGATCGACGTACCAGCCCTTTTGCGTGCCCCAGTTGATCGTGGCGCCGGCCACCAAGCCGCTGCGGTCGGGCTTCAGCGTCTGCTGGACCATGCCGGCATTGCTGCGCAGGGCTCCCAGGCCGGTCACGGTCAGGTCATCCTTGAAGGTGTAGATGGACTGCAGCGACGTGTCGCCGACGTCCGTGGTACCCAGGTAGCGCCCCGTGGCCACCGAGACGATCGGGTATTTGTAGTTGCCATAGATGACCTCGGTCAGCACGGGCTTGGTCGTGATGGGCTGGTTGCTGCCGGTCTGGCCCAGCAGCATGCTTTCCTTGCCGGGCAGGCCGTAGTTGTCATCGAAGTCGAAGCGCCAGACATTGCCGAGCATGTCGCCGCCATAGACGCGCGACGCGACGGCAAGCGTGTCGTCATCCACCCAGGCGTTGATCTTGCCCAGGTTGCTGGGCGTGCCGGGGGTGCCGCCCACCGTCGCGATCTTGCTGCTGGCGTCCACCAGCGCGCCCGTCACGGCATTCACCACGTACAGATAGCCGACGCCCGAGGCGTTGTTGTAGCCCGAGGTGAACATGACGACCCAGCGGCCGGCCTTGTTCTTGGTGATGATGGGATTGCCATAGCTGTAGCCCAGGTCGGAGTCGGTGGAGAACTCCCACAGGGCCTTGGGGGAAGCCGGGTCGGTGATGTCGAGGGCGTAGTAGCCCTTGCCGCCCTTGCCCAGGCCGCCCACCAGGATGGTGCGCCAGTTCGTGCCGTCATACACGTCGCCCACGACCGGCGCGCCGTCGACGAAGAAACGGTGCTTGGATTCATAGGCGGCGTCGGCCAGCAGGTACATGTTGGACATGACCATGGAAGGCACATAGGCCCACAGTTCCGTACCGCCGGTGGCGTCGTTCGGGTCGTTCGCGACCTTGAGGGCATGCAGCATGCCGTCGTTGGCGCCGACGTAGAGCACGCCCTGGCGGCTCGCCGTGCTCGTGACGAAGGCGCTGTAGCCCGCGTCGGCCAGGCTCATGGGCGACTTCTTCACGTAGACGGGGGCGCCATTGACGATGTCGCCCATCGGCCCCGTGCGGGTGCGGAAGACCTTGTCGGCATCGGCATTGGCGGACTGCTCGTAGGTGGTGGTGCCACGCAGATAGTCGATGAGATTGGCGGCCGTCGCCTTGGTCTTGGCGGTCGGGTCCATCGTCGTGCACTGGCTCAGCTTCTCCGCGCCCACGGTGCACAGGTTCTGGAAGCTGGCCACCTTGCCGGCCGTGGTCAGGTTGGCCTCGGTGAAACTCACGAGGGTGTTGCTGCCGTTGTTGAACAGGATGGTGCGCGTGGCCTGGGTCTTGATGCGATCCGAGGCCGACCAGATCGGCGTGCCGGGGTTGATGATGGCGCCGGTGCCGGTGTCGATCTTGAACGCGTTGACGGTGCCGTCCCAGGTCTTGGTGGTGTACAGCGGAATGAACAGCCAGTCATCGCCCGCCGACGGCGTCAGCGAGCTGGTGGCCGCCGCGGCCGAACTGCCGGTGGCCGCGTCGATGCGGGTCAGCGCATCCACCAGGCTGGCAGCCATTTCCGACGAGTTGCCGGCGCTGTAATAGGTGCCCCGGCCGTTCACGGCGGCGTGCCAGAGGTCATCGACGGCCGTCACCGTGTTGGATATCGGCTGGGGCCAGACCTTGGTGCCCTGCTTGATGTCGTAGAAGTCGCCGCTGCGCTGGGTTTCGTAGTTCTTGTCGTAGGTCAAGGTCCCGCTCAGACCCAGACCCATCGTGAACGTGGTCATGTGCTGGGCCGAGTTGTTGTCCTTGGTGTCGACCGGCACGATGTTGGCGCAGACGTCCTGGTTGGCCACCGAGCCCGTGCAATTGCCCAGGGCCGTGGTGCGGAGGTCGGTCGTGTAGTAGTACTGGGCCACGTCGGCCAGCGTGTCAGCGTAGCCGACACCGCCGTTGGCCTCGTCGCGCATCGGCCGCGCCACCGACGCGCCAGCATCGACGTTGCCGACACCCACGTTGCCGTTCAGGTCCAGGTGCTTGATGCTGCTCTCGTTCCAGTAGCCGTCGGTCGCGAGAATGGTGTAGTTGCGCTGGCAGGCGTACTGCATCGGGTCCGTCTGCCCGCTCAGCTTGTTCGCAAAGTAGCGGCCCGCCCGCGCCAGCGCCGGTCGCAGCGGCGTGGTGCTGCTGCCGGACGTGCCGTAAAGGCGGGTGAAGAAGTCGGTCTTCTGCGTGCCGCCGTCGAAGTCGCGGATGTTGAGGAAGCCCGTTCCGTCCGCGCCGCCATTGTTGTACTCGCTGATCTTGGAGAAGCCGACGCGGAAGCGCGAGGCGTCGATGCGTGCGAAGGCAAAGCCGGCACCGGCCCGGATGGCCAGCATGCGGGTGCGGTAGTAGGTGAACCAGTTGGCGTAGTTCTGCTTCTGCGCGGCGGTCGCGTTCTGGGCGCGCACGACGTCGAAATCGGCGCCCGCGCAGCTGCTGCCGTCCTTGCCGGCCTTGGGCGTCGCCCACAGGAAGGGGCCGTAGTCGCCCTGGGTCTTGGTCGTGGTGACGGTGGTCTGAATGGAACAGCTGTTCGCCACGCCGTTCTTGCAGGTCTTGCCGGGCGCGCTGATGCGCGCGTAGACCGTATCGACGGTGGTCGTCGTGTTGCTGGCGCTGTCGTAGTTCGCGTTGGAGGTGCTGGCGGGGATGGCGCAGGCCCCGCTATCCTTGGCGCCGCAAACCGCGGAGGTGACCGACGTGGTGGGCACGCCGACGGTGGCCCCGACGACACTGGGCGTTTCCGGGTTGTCGTTGCTCAGGTCGGTGGTGCCCGAGCCGCTCCGGTAGCCGTCGCCGGGTGCGGCCGTGAAGCTGGAATCCGGCTTCGACGTGCCATCGGGATTCAACGGCGGCGGATAGTTGCGGTTGGGGTCGAAGAAGATCAGGTTGGACCCGACCCACCCGAAGCACACGTTGCTGGTGGGCGCGGTGTCGGGCAAGAAGTTGTCGCCCATCGAACCCGAGTCGTCGAGCACGAACATCAGGTTGGAACGCACCAGCGTGCCATTGGCCATGCTGCTCAGCGGGCGGTCGGCCAGGTCGGCCGTGCCTGCGCTGGCCGTCACCGCGGCCAGCAGCAAGGGCAAGCCCGCAACCAAGCGCCGCAACCCAGGGAAAAAAGAGGTCGTTTTCATGCTTGATCTCCTGCTTGGCTTACAGCTGGACCATGGTTTCTGTGAACGAGACCGTGCCGCGCGCGCTGGTGCTGCGCACGACGATGCGGTAATACTGGGAATTCGTGACGAGGGCCTGCGCCTTGCCGGCCTTGTAGTCCTGCACGCCCTTGTTGCCGCCGCCCGTGAGCGCCGAGCCGGTCGGCACTGCGCAGTCGACCGCCGACGGCGCGCCTTCGGCCGAACACAGCCGCGTGATGACATAGCGCGCCTTGTTCGCGCCGCCGTTGAGGCTGATCTCGGCGGACGGGGCCACGCAGGTGCCGAAACTGGACGCCGGGTAGAGCGCGCAGTTGCCGGAACCGGTCCAGTCCACCACCGCCCGCGTGTTGCTGGTGGAGCCCTGGCCCGTCACGTCCAGCGAGTCGCGGCTGCTGGCGTAGTAGCCGGAGGCGGACTGGTCGGTCTGCAGGGTGACGCCGACATTGGCGTTCAGGTAGGCGACGGCCGACTCGGCGGCCTGGCTGGCTGCCGACGTCGCGTCCTGCTTGAAGCCGAGGTTGCCGATGACCAGCGAGGTGGTGTCCACCGATCGCACCAGCGCCACCGCCGCCAGGGAGATGACCACGAGGGCAATCAGCGCAAAGATCAGCGAAACCCCGCGCTGCCAGCGGGTCGGCGTTGTTGCGTGGCAGTTCATCATTTCATCGTCCCCAGATCACGTTGCGCAGGGGTGCCGTCACCTCGAACACCGAGTAGCGGTAATGCTTCCAGTCCGGCACGCCGCTGACCGTCAGGTCCAGGCACTTGCTGCTGCCGCAGGCGGTCGCACCGGTGACGGTGGCCACATTGCCGACGTCCCACTTCGGCGTGGTCACGGTCACTTCGTCCTTCTGATAGCTGCTGCTGCGCGCGACGATGGCAATGCGCACGGCCTGCACCTGCCGCCAGCCGGCGTTGGTGGTGGGCGTCACGTTGTCGTAGGTGTCCACGACGTTGTCGGCGTCGGTGTCCTTGCCGTACAGGGCGCGCAGGGTGACGATCTGCGGGAACAACTCCTGCGACACCATCGCACCCGTGCTCAGGTCCAGGGTCCGCTGCACCAGGCTGTAGTTGGCGTCCAGCGCGAAGGTGCGCCGCACCAGTTGACCCGCATTGATCAGCCGGTCGCCCGCGAAATAGCCCGCCGCCGGTGCCACCTGGGCACCGCTGTTCCAGGGCGACGCGACGCCATGCACGGCCTGGTTGCTGTTGGCCAGCGCCGTCACCTGGTAGGCGCCGCACCAGTTGGTGGCGGTGTAGCTGGCGGGCACGGCGATCACGATGTCGTTCGCGGAGACGCCCACTGCCGACCGCAGCGTGAATCGATCCGCGGTGATCGGGTGGTCGACGCTCACCAGGGCCGGCACGGAATAGCTGCGACCGGAATACATGACCGTGACGGTGTCGGGGGCGCCATTGGCGCCGGCGGCAATCACCACGGGCACCAGCGTCCAGTTGGCGGGGCCGGCGGTGGCATGGTTGGCGGAGATCGGGCAGCCCAGCGCGGACAGATCGTTGATGAGGCCGTAGCCGGACATCTGGATCTCGCGCTGCAGGGTGTACAGCCCGAGGGAACCGTTGACCTGGGCGTCGGCGCCACCGGTCGTCACGCGCTTCTGCCCTTCGGCGAAAGACAGCACCTGGGCGGTGACCAGCACGACGACCAGGCCCAGCAGCAGCCCGATCATCAGTTCGATGAGCGTCACGCCACGCACGGCCGCCCGGCCAAGCGCGGTGCGGTGGGGGGTCAGCTTGGAATGCAGGAGCATCACGGCAGCGGCCTTCAGTTGATGGACGAGGCCATGGTGAATCGATTCTGCGATTCACCGGCCGCCGTCCAGCGGATCTCGATGGACACGACCCCGGTGTTCGTCACGGTCACGGTGGACTGGCCGCTCGGAAGTCGCGCCGCCACACGCGCCCGCCAGTCGGCACAGCGTGCGCCGCAGCTGGCCGTGGCGTACGTGGCGAGGTTGGCGCGGTCGGTCCACATCTCGCTGAGCAGTTGCTGCGCGAGGAAGGCCGCCTCGGCCCGGAAGGTGGCGGAGGTCTGGGCACGCGTCATGGCGCCTTGCAGCCCCACGACGCCGAGCACGCCCATCGCGCAGATCAGCAGCGCGACCAGGGCTTCGAGCATCGCAAAGCCGGTGTGCCGGCCGCGGCCGGGCTTGAGTTTCGAGCTTGCTTTCATGCCTTGAACTCCAGGGTGCAGCGGGTCAGCACTTGCGTGGATCACTGCTGGCGGTGATCTTGGGTTCACACATCCGGACGGTGCCGCCCGTCCCGATGACGACACGCAAGGCCCGGAAGTCATTGCCCGAGACGATGTTGTCGACGTCGATGGTGGCCATGGGGGGGGCGCCGGGGGTGACCACGACGCGGCCGAAGCCGTCGAAGATGACGACCGCGGCGTCGCCATTGGCGGCGTCGTTGCCGGCCACAATGACCTGAGTCGTGCTGCTGCCCGTGCCGGTGGCCTGCTTGTCCAGGATGCGGGGCGTCGTCGTGTCGCTGACCGCCGTCGCGCATTTGCCGGCCGGGTCGTCCAGGCTGACCACCCACGACAGACCGCCCTCGACAACCGCGCAGCTGTTGTCCATCACCGCCGAGTTGCTCAGGCTCACGAGCGAGAAGCGCACATTGGTGTTGCGCCGCATGGCCTCGGCCCGGGCGCGCTGCAGGCCGGTCTGCATGGACGTGGCCACGTTGCGGATCTGGGTGTTGCGTATCCAGGCGCTGGCGCTGGGAATCACGGCCATGAGCAGCATGGCCAGCAGGGCGACCACCACCACCAGCTCGATCAATGTGACACCCCGCAGGGCCGGCCGCTTCATGTCCATCTCAGCACTCGGTGCCCTTGGCCAGCCAGCAGTTCTTGCCGCTCACGGACACGCCCTTGAAGGTGGTCGTGGCCTGCCCGTTGGACTGGTTGAGGGTGTACACATGCCCCACCGACACCGTGCCCGTCTTGCCGGTGGCGGTGATGGTGTAGGCCTGCCCGGTCGTGGCGCAGGCATAGGTGAAGTTCTTGGCGCCGCTGGGAACGAAGTTGTTCCAGCTCGGGGCAGCGCCACCATCGGCGCAGGACGTGGTCCCGTAGTTGCGGTTGTCCTGGTAGTACTGCTCCATCTTGATGCGGTAGTCCGCCATCTGCGAGAAGCTTTCGGGCAGGCTGCCGCGGCGCACATAGTCCTTGTATTGCGGCACGGCCACCGCGGCCAGGATGCCCACGATGGCCACGGCGATCATGAGTTCGATCAGCGTGAAGCCACGTTGGGCCGGAGGAGGCGCGAATTGGGACATGGGCTTTCCTGTGGTGCGAAGACGAAGCGTTTTGCGCTCGCCAGATGGGCCGTCAAGGGGTCGTTTCGGGGCATTCTGCGGCAGCGGCGGCGTGAATGTCGTGCAAAACTGCGCACCGCGGCACCGCTTCTCGACGGGCGTTCGCGCCGCCGCGACGAACGGCAGGCCCCGGTAAGCAATTGCTACGGCACCATGAAAAACGCGACCCGGAGGTCGCGTTGCAGGGGTGAGGCGGCTGGCTCAGCGCGGCAGCGTCGTCGAACCCATCAGGTATTCATCCACCGCGCGGGCGGCCTGGCGGCCCTCGCGGATGGCCCAGACCACCAGGCTCTGCCCACGACGCATGTCGCCGGCGGCAAAGACCTTGTCGACATTGGTCTTGTAGGCGCTGGCGCCTTCGGTCGAGGCCTTGCCGTTGCCGCGCGCATCCTTGTCGACGCCGAAGGCCTCGAGGATGGTGGCGACCGGCGACACGAAGCCCATGGCCAGGAATGCGATGTCGGCCTTCAGGACCTGCTCGCTGCCCTCGACCTCGGTCATCTTGCCGCCCTGCCATTGCAGGCGCACGGTCTTGACGCCGGTCAGCTTGCCCTTCTCGCCGATGAACTCCTTGGTGGCGATGGCGAACTCGCGCTCGCAGCCCTCTTCATGGCTGGACGAGGTGCGCAGCTTGATCGGCCAGTAGGGCCAGGTCATCGGGCGGTCTTCCACTTCGGGCGGCTGGGGCAGCAGCTCGAACTGGGTCACGCTCTTGGCGCCATGGCGGTTGCTTGTTCCCACGCAGTCGGAACCGGTATCGCCGCCGCCGATGACGATGACGTGCTTGCCGGCCGCCGTGATCTGGCCCTTGAGCTTGTCGCCGGCGTTGACCTTGTTCTGCTGGGGCAGGAACTCCATCGCGAAATGCACGCCGGCCAGGTCGCGGCCGGGCACCGGCAGGTCGCGAGACTGTTCGGCGCCGCCGGTCAGCACGATGGCGTCGAACTGGCTCTTCAGCTCGTCGGCTGAGATGGTTTCCTTGGCCCAGTTGGTGACCTTGCTGCCTTCGGGCAGGGTCGCGACCATCACGCCGGTGCGGAACTCCACGCCCTCGGCCTTCATCTGCTCGACGCGGCGGTCGATCTGGGACTTCTCCATCTTGAAGTCCGGGATGCCGTAGCGCAGCAGGCCGCCGACGCGGTCGTTCTTCTCGAAGACGGTCACGCTGTGGCCGACGCGCGCCAGCTGCTGGGCGGCGGCGAGGCCCGCCGGGCCGGCACCGACGACGGCGACCTTCTTGCCCGTCTTGACCTTGGGCGGCTGGGCGTGCACCCAGCCCTCGGCCCAGGCGCGGTCGATGATGGCGTGCTCGATGGACTTGATGCCCACCGCGTCGTCATTGACGTTCAGCGTGCAGGCCGCCTCGCAGGGCGCGGGGCAAATGCGGCCGGTGAACTCGGGGAAGTTGTTGGTGCTGTGCAGCACGTGAATGGCGTTCTTCCAGTCTTCCGCGCGGCCCTTGTAGACCAGGTCGTTGAAGTCGGGAATGACGTTGTTGACCGGGCAGCCGCTGTTGCAGAACGGTGTGCCGCAGTCCATGCAGCGGGCGCCCTGCTGCTTGGCCTGGTCAACGTTCAGCGCGATGACGAATTCCTTGTAGTTCTTGACGCGAGCGACGACGGGCTCGTAGCCCTCCTCGAGGCGCTCGTACTCCATGAAGCCGGTGACTTTTCCCATGCTCCCTCTCCTCAGGCCTTGGCGGTGACGGCTTCAGGCGCCTTGGCCTGAGCGATGGTTTGTGCGGCTTCCTTGGCGGCGTTGATCTCGCCCAGGGCCCGGCGGTATTCGTTCGGGAACACCTTGACGAACTTGGCGCGCGACTCGGCCCAGTGGTCGAGGATGTCGCGGGCGCGCTGGCTGCCGGTCCAGCGGTGGTGGTCCTCCAGCAGCTTCTTCAGGATGGCCTCGTCGGTCTGGGCCTCACGGTCCACGCCGTCGACACCCTTGGTGCGGTGCCAGATGGCCTTGTCGACGCCGGCTTCCTGCTCGGCCGAGGTCATCAGCTTCTCCAGCGACACCATGCTGGTGTTGCAGCGCTTGGCGAAATGGCCGTCCTCGTCATAGACATAGGCGATGCCACCGCTCATGCCGGCGGCGAAGTTGCGGCCGGTCTTGCCCAGCACGGCGACGGTGCCGCCGGTCATGTACTCGCAGCCATGGTCGCCCGTGCCTTCGACGACGGCGGTGGCACCCGACAGGCGCACCGCGAAACGCTCGCCCGCCACGCCGCGGAAGAAGGCCTCGCCGCGCGTCGCACCGTACAGCGCGGTGTTGCCGACGATGATGTTCTTGGTCGCGTCACCGCGGAAGTCGATGCTGGGGCGCACGACGACGCGGCCGCCGGACATGCCCTTGCCGGTGTAGTCGTTGGCGTCACCGATCAGGTAGAAGCTGATGCCCTGGGCCAGGAAGGCGCCGAAGCTCTGGCCGCCGGTGCCTTCCATCTGGATGAAGATGGTGTGGTCGGGCAGGCCCTCGGGCTTGCGGCGGATCAGCTCGCCGGACAGGCGCGCACCGACGGAGCGGCGCACGTTGGTCACTTCCTGCATGAACTGCACCTTCTCGCCCTTCTCGAAGGCGGGCAGGCACTTCTCGATCAGCTTGACGTCCAGCGCGCGCTCCAGGCCATGGTCCTGCACATCGTTGTGGATGCGCGCGACGTCGGCCGGGACGTTGGGACGGTGGAAGATGCGGGCGAAGTCCAGGCCCTTGGCCTTCCAGTGCGAGATGGCCTTCTTGGTGTCCAGCCAGTCCGAGCGACCGATCAGCTCGTCGAACTTGCGCACGCCGAGCTGGGCGATGATCTGGCGCGCTTCCTCGGCGACGAAGAAGAAGTAGTTGACGACGTGCTCGGGGCGGCCGGTGAACTTCTTGCGCAGCACCGGGTCTTGCGTGGCCACGCCCACCGGGCAGGTGTTGAGGTGGCATTTGCGCATCATGATGCAGCCCTCGGCCACCAGCGGCGCGGTGGCGAAGCCGAACTCGTCGGCGCCCAGCAGCGCGCCAATGACGACGTCGCGGCCGGTCTTCATCTGGCCGTCGGCCTGCACGCGCACGCGGCCGCGCAGGCGGTTCAGCACCAGGGTCTGCTGGGCTTCGGCCAGGCCCAGCTCCCACGGCGTGCCGCAGTGCTTGATGGAGCTCCAGGGCGAAGCGCCGGTGCCGCCGTCGTGGCCGGCGATGACGATGTGGTCGGCCTTGCACTTGGCCACGCCCGTGGCGACGGTACCGACGCCAACTTCCGACACCAGCTTGACCGACACATCCGCCTTGGGGTTGACGTTCTTCAGGTCGTGGATGAGCTGGGCCAGGTCCTCGATCGAGTAGATGTCGTGGTGGGGCGGCGGGCTGATGAGGCCGACGCCCGGCACCGAGTGGCGCAGCATGCCGATGTACTCGGACACCTTGCCGCCGGGCAGCTGGCCGCCTTCGCCGGGCTTGGCGCCCTGGGCCATCTTGATCTGGATCTGGTCGGCGCTGACCAGGTACTCGGTCGTGACACCGAAGCGGCCCGAGGCCACCTGCTTGATCTTGGAGCGCAGGCTGTCGCCTTCCTTGAGCTCGTAGTCGGCCTCCATGATCTTGTGGCCGAGCACGTCGCCGACCTTGCTGCCGCCGGTGATCTTGATGCCCTTGAGCTCGTTGCGGTAGCGGGCCGGGTCTTCGCCGCCCTCACCCGTGTTGCTCTTGCCGCCGATGCGGTTCATGGCGACGGCCAGCGTGGCATGGGCCTCGGTGGAGATGGAGCCCAGCGACATGGCACCGGTGGCGAAGCGCTTGACGATGTCGGCCGCCGACTCGACTTCCTCCAGCGCCACGGCCTTGGCGGGGTCGAACTTGAACTCGAACAGACCGCGCAGCGTCATGTGGCGCTTGCTCTGGTCGTTGATGATCTGGGCGTATTCCTTGTAGGTCTCGAACTTGCCGCTGCGCGAGCTGTGCTGCAGCTTGGCGATGGCGTCCGGCGTCCACATATGTTCTTCGCCGCGGGTGCGCCAGGCGTACTCACCACCGGTCTCCAGCATGCTGTCCAGCAGCGGGTCGTCGCCGAAGGCGGCCTCGTGCATGCGGATGGCTTCCTCGGCCACCTCGAACACGCCGATGCCGCCGACCTGGGTGGCCGTGCCGCGGAAGTACTTCTCGACGAAGTCCGCCTTCAGGCCGATGGCCTCGAAGATCTGCGCGCCGCAGTAGGACATATAGGTCGAGATGCCCATCTTGGACATGATCTTGGACAGACCCTTGCCCACTGCCTTGATGTAGTTGTAGCGGGCCTGCTCGGCACTCAGCTTGGCCGGCAGCTCGTCACCCATGGCTTCCAGCGTCTCGAGGGCCAGATAGGGGTGGACGGCTTCGGCGCCATAGCCGGCCAGCACGGCGAAGTGGTGCACCTCGCGGGCGGTGCCGGTCTCGACGACCAGGCCGGCCGTCGTGCGCAGGCCTTCACGCACCAGGTGGTGGTGGACGGCGGACAGGGCCAGCAGCGCGGGGATGGCGATGCGGTCGGCACTGAGGTGGCGGTCCGTGATGATGAGGATGTTGTGGCCGGTCTTGATGGCGTCCACGGCCGAGGCGCACAGCGAAGCCAGCTGAGCTTCCACGCCGGCACGACCCCAGTCGCGCGGGTAGGTGATGTCCAGCTCGCTGGGCTTGAACTTGCCGTGGGTGGGCGCCTCGATGCCGCGCAGGCGGGCCATGTCGTCGAAGTCCAGGATGGGCTGGCTGACTTCGAGACGCATCGGCGGGTTGATGGCGTTGATGTCCAGCAGGTTCGGCTTGGGGCCGATGAAGCTGTTCAGCGACATCACGATGTTCTCGCGGATCGGGTCGATCGGCGGGTTCGTGACCTGGGCGAAGAGCTGCTTGAAGTAGTTGTAGAGCGGCTTGTTCTTGCCCGACAGCACCGCCAGCGGCGAGTCGTTGCCCATGGAGCCGATGCCCTCTTCGCCATTGGCGGCCATGGGGGCGAGCAGGAACTTGATGTCTTCCTGCGTGGTGCCGAAGGCCTGCTGGCGGTCCAGCAGCGTCGTCGTGAAACCGGGGCGGCCGGCTTCGGGCACTTCGATGTCGTCCAGCTTGACGCGGACGTTCTCGATCCACTGGCGGTAGGGACGGGCGTTGGCGAACTGGTTCTTCAGTTCCTCGTCGTCGACGATGCGGCCCTGCTCGAGGTCGATGAGGAACATCTTGCCGGGCTGCAGGCGCCACTTCTTGACGATCTTGGCCTCGGGAATCGGCAGCACGCCGGACTCGGAAGCCATGACGACGAGGTCGTCGTCGGTGATGCAGTAGCGGGCCGGGCGCAGGCCGTTGCGGTCGAGTGCGGCGCAGACCTGGCGGCCGTCGGTGAAGGCCATGGCGGCGGGGCCGTCCCACGGCTCCATCATGGCGGCGTGGTACTCGTAGAAGGCGCGGCGGCGCTCGTCCATGCCTTCGTGCTGCTCCCAGGCTTCCGGGATCATCATCATGGCGGCATGGGCGAGCGGGTAGCCGCTCATGGTCAGCAGTTCGATGGCGTTGTCGAAGGTGGCCGTGTCGGACTGGTGCTCGAAGCTGATGGGGTAGAGCTTCTTCAGGTCGTCGCCCAGCACCGGCGACTTCATGACGCCTTCGCGGGCGCGCATCCAGTTGAAGTTGCCCTTGACCGTGTTGATCTCGCCGTTGTGGCAGACCATGCGGTAGGGGTGGGCCAGCGGCCACTCGGGGAAGGTGTTGGTGGAGAAACGCTGGTGCACCAGGGCGATGGCCGAGGTGACGCGCCGGTCGGCCAGGTCCAGGTAGTACTTGCCGACCTGGTCGGCCAGCAGCAGGCCCTTGTAGATGACGGTGCGGCAGCTCATCGACGGCACGTAGTACTCGCGGCTGTGCGTGAGCTTCAAGGCCTGGATGGCGCTGGAGGCCGTCTTGCGGATGACGTAGAGCTTTCGCTCCAAGGCGTCGGGCACGATGATGTCCGGGCCGCGGCCGATGAAGATCTGGCGGATCACCGGCTCCTTTTCGCGCACCGTGGGCGACATCGGCATGTCGCGGTCCACCGGCACATCGCGCCAGCCGATCAGCACCTGGCCTTCGGCCTTGATGGCGCGGGCCAGTTCCTGTTCGCAGGCGAGGCGGGAGGCGTGCTCCTTGGGCAGGAAGATCATGCCGACGCCGTACTCGCCGGGCGGCGGCAGGTTGATGCCCTGCTGGGCCATTTCGGCGCGGTAGTACTCGTCCGGGATCTGGATCAGGATGCCGGCGCCGTCGCCCATCAGCTTGTCGGCACCGACCGCGCCGCGGTGGTCCAGGTTCTCGAGGATCTTCAGACCCTGCTGGACGATGTGGTGCGCCTTCTGGCCCTTGATATGAGCCACGAAGCCCAGGCCGCAGGCGTCCTTCTCATTGGTTGCGCGGTAGAGCCCATGTTCGGCAAGGTCTTGGATCTCGGCTTGAATCTGCGCGGCGTGGCTCATGGCGCCCTCCTGGAACACAACAGGGCGCGAGATTAATGCAGTGCAGCAAATGCGGCAACTTGATTAAATTGGGGTCGGAGTCGAATATTTATTTTCCATGGCGTCACCAAGATTTAATTGGGGCCAGAGTGTCGTCATTCACGGCGATTCGCCAGGTGCCGTCGGAAGCAGCGCTTTCCGAGGGCGGCCGCGCGGCCGTTTGACGGCGACCTTCGGACAGACGTCGGCCAGGGCGTCGAGGAAGGTCGCGCTGCCGACCGGCCGCCCACGCAGCACCGCTTCGGTGAACTGCTGTTGCTCCAGCGCCGTGGTGCCCTGCCCCATCAGTTCGGCATAGCCATGCTCGCGTTCGAAGGGTGTGTTGCCAAGCGACCAATACAGCTCGTGCTCCGTCACTAGCGGGCTGCGCGTCCGCCCCAAATGGTGGGCAGCGCTGGACCACGGCCATTGCGCAGCTTCCTGGCACAGCCCGGCGCGGACCGGATTCAGCTCGATATAGCGCATGCAGGCCAGCAGATGACGCTCGCCCTCGATCAGCCCCGCCCGGAACCGCCCTTCCCAGAGCGTGCCGCTGCGCTGGTGGCGGGTGTTGAACCAGGCCACATAGCGCCGGCCGAGGGCTTGCATCATGCGGCTGAGAGCGTCGGCCTCGGGCGGTGTCAGCAGCAGGTGCAGGTGGTTGTCCATCAGCACATAGGCGTGGATGGCAACCCGGTACAGGGCCGCAACCTCACCCAGCGTCGCCAGCATGTGCTGGCGGTCGTGATCGCTGAAGAAGATGGCTTGGCGGTTGTTGCCGCGCAGGATGACGTGGTGGGGCTGACCCGGCAGGATCAGGCGAGGGAGACGAGCCATGAATGCATTCCTTGCGGCACAGCAGCCGGATTGGAAGCGTTCAGGATAATCGACTCCGACCCCAATTTCTCAGAACAGACTCTTCCCCGTCAGCCTCAGGTGCTCGCGAATCGCAAAGCGGTCGGTCATGCCGGCGATGTAGTCGGCGCAGGCGCGCTCACGGTCGGGGCGATCGGCGAAATCGGCGGGCATCTGGCTCGCGTCGGACGAGTAGGCTGCAAACAGGTCGCGCAGCACTTGCTCGGCACGAGCCCGGGTGGACTGCACCTGAGGGTGGCGGTAGAGGTTGGCGAACAGGAAGCGCTTCAGCGCCGTGCTCTTGGTGCGCATGTCCGGGCTGAAGCGCAACAGCGGCTTGTCGGAACGGCGCACGGCCTCGACGTCGGCAGGAGCGGCTTCGGCCAGGGCGGCACGCGTGGCGTCGATGATGTCGTAGACCTGGGCCGACAGCATGCGGCGTATGGTCTCGAACAACAGGCGCTTGCCCGCCAGTGCCGGATGAGCATCCCGCGAGGCCTGCCAGTGCTCGCGCACCAGCTCGACTTCCAGCAGCTGCTCCAGCTCGATCAGACCCGAGCGCACGCCGTCGTCGACGTCATGGGCGTTGTAGGCGACCTCGTCGGCGAGATTGCAGAGCTGGGCTTCCAGGCTGGTCTGGCCACCCTTCAAGAAGCGGGTTGCGATGCCGTCCGGCTCGACCACCTCGATCAGCTCGGCATTGCGACGCGAGCAATGCTTGAGGATGCCCTCGCGCGTCTCGAAGCAGAGGTTGAGACCGTCGAACTCGGGGTAGCGCTGCTCGAGGTGATCGACGACCCGCAACGACTGCAGGTTGTGCTCGAAGCCCCCGTGGCCCTTCATGCAGTCGTCCAGCACGTCCTGCCCGGCGTGGCCGAAGGGCGTGTGGCCGAGGTCATGGGCCAGGGCGACGGCTTCGACGAGGTCCTCGTCCAGGCCCAGGCTGCGGGCGATGGAGCGGCCGAGCTGGGCCACCTCCAGCGAGTGCGTCAGCCGCGTACGGAACAGGTCGCCCTCGTGGTTGAGGAAGACCTGGGTCTTGTAGACCAGGCGACGAAAAGCCGTGCTGTGGATGATGCGGTCGCGATCGCGCTGGAAGTCACTGCGAGTCGGTGCGGCTGGTTCAGCCAAGCGGCGGCCACGGCTGCGCGCCGGGTCGGCGGCGTAGGCCGGGCGCGTTGGCGACATCTCAAGCCGCTCCGTGGGCCACCAGCGTCTCGACGATGCGCGAGTCCGGCACCGAGTGCAGGCCGGCCCGGCCCAGCGCCTCGATGAGGACGAAACGGATCTCGCCCGCCTCGGCCTTCTTGTCCACGCGCATCAGCGACAGATAGCGCTCGGCACCGAGCTTGGGCGGCTGCACCGGCAGCCCTGCCCTTTCGACAAGCCGCTTCAGGCGGGCGACGAAATCCGCCGGCATCAGGCCCATGCGCTGCGACAGGTCGGCCGCCAGCACCATGCCGCAAGCGACGGCCTCGCCGTGCAGCCAGGCACCGTAACCCATGCCGGCCTCGATGGCATGGCCGATGGTGTGACCGAAGTTCAGGATGGCGCGCAGGCCCTGCTCGCGCTCGTCCTGACCCACGACGTCGGCCTTGATCTCGCAGCTGCGCCGCACCGCATAGCCCAGCACCGCCTTGTCACGGGCCAGCAGGGCATCGAGGTTGTCCTCGATCCAGCACAGGAAGGCCGCATCGGCGATGGGCCCGTATTTGATGACCTCGGCCAAGCCGGCGCGCAGTTCGCGGTCGGGCAGGCTGTCCAGCGTGTCGAGGTCGGCGATGACACGCTCGGGCTGGTAGAAGGCCCCGATCATGTTCTTGCCCAGCGGATGGTTGATGGCCGTCTTGCCACCCACCGAGGAGTCGACCTGGGCCAGCAGCGTCGTGGGCACCTGCACAAAGGGCACGCCGCGCATATAGATGGCGGCCGCAAAGCCCGTCATGTCGCCGATGACGCCGCCACCGAGCGCGAACAGCACGGTCTTGCGGTCCAGGGCCTCGCCGAGCAGGTGGTCGCAGATGCGATTCAAGCTGGCCCAGTCCTTGTGCTGCTCACCGTCGGGCAGCACGACGAGGTCGACGCGCTTGTAGACGGCCAGCAGGCGCCCGCGCAGACGAGCGGCATACAGCGGCGCCACGGTCTCGTTGCTGACGATGACGGCTGCAGCCGCCCTGGGCAATTGCTGCCAGCTGGCGGGCTCGTCCAGCAGGCCCGAACCGATGCGGATTTCGTAGTCGCGGTCGTCGGGAAGCTGGATGCGGACGGTATCGGTGGCGGGCATGCGGCCGAGTGTAAGAGGCGCCTCGGCCGCGGCCCTCCGCTTCCCGTCAAGCCGGCATCAAAGCGGCTCGGCGCCGACGGTGGCGGCGACGCGTGCGGGGTCGAGCAGGCCTGCCAGTTCCAGCTGCATCAGCGCCATGTTGACGAGCGCATGCACCGACGGGCGGGCGCTCTCCAGCACGTAGTGGGCGCAGCGGCGGTACAGGGGGTCGCGCTGCTGGTGCAGTTCGCGCAGCTTGGCCAGTGGGTCGCGCACCTGCAGCAGCGGCCGCGTCGTGTCGTGGCGCAGGCGGCGGAACAGGTCCTCGGGCGTGGAGCGCAGATAGAGCACCGTCGCGCCGTTGTGCAGCAGTTCGCGGTTGCGCTCGCGCAGCACCGCTCCGCCACCGGTGGCCAGAACGCACTCGCCGGAGCGGCCGATCAGCTCGGCGATGACTTCGGTTTCGACGTCCCGGAAGGCGTCCTCGCCATGGCGCTCGAAGAACTGCTTGATGGAGCCGCCGATGCGCTGCTCGATTTCATGGTCCGAATCGACAAAAGGCACGCCGATTTGGCGTGCCAGTTGCTTGCCGACGGTGGATTTTCCACCGCCGGGCATGCCCACCAGGGCGATCACATCAGTTGGGTGATTCGCAATCGGTGGACACACGATAAGGGCTGACCTGGAATGCCGGCGGCACGGTCTTGACAGTCATATCCGTCTGTGCGACTGACAGCCATTCATAGGTGGAAAGGTAGTCCTTCGCCTGATCCCGGGCCTTGCTCAAGGCACTCCAAGACAACGACGGCAGAGCCACAGGAACGCCAATGGGATAGTAGGCCGGCGGACTCAAGACACCTGCCGCGGTCACGGTGATCTTGAACTTGACCCAGCTGCCGAGATTCTTCGTGTATTCAAGCTGCAGCACCGCCACGCCATTGGCGTCGGTCTTGGTGGCGCCGACCAGCGTGATGGCCACGTCGGACTTGCGGGGATCAAGCTGCTTGTTGCCGTTGGCGTCTTCGCCGGTGTCGATGACACCATTGCGATTCAGGTCCTCATTCACGCAGAAGGCCGTAACGTATCCCGCTTGGGATAGGGGAAGAGCGGGTGGCGTGGCTTCGCTGCGCACATAGATGCCATTGACATCGTCGAACACATAGCTGCCCTTGCCGTAGCCGCCCAGATCCACCGAGGGCGTGATCTGAACGTCGGGCTTGGGATTGCCGGCGGAGTCGACGACCAGCACGGCGTATTTCTTGACGTAGGTCAGGCCGGAGGGGCCACTCGTGATCGTGTTGTCCGTACCGATGGAAATCGAGACCGGATTCGACACGATGGTCAGCGTGGTGGTCAGCAGATTGGCGGCCGGGCAGGTCGCCACGGTCTCTCCTGCCACGAAATCGCTGGTCTTCCAGCAAGCCCGAATCGTGACCCCGTTCGTGGGGCTGCTGACGCCGCCGGATTTGTAGGTGGTTGTGGCCGTCCCCGAGGGGTCAGACAGCACCGAATTGTTGACCGGGGGCGTCTTGGAGTAGTCCGTCGACCCGATGAAGCCGGTGCCGTTGTCACCCGTCGCATCGAACAGCACGCGCACATTGGTGATGGGCGCATTGCTGCCATCGCGGAAGATGGCGTAAATGGACACTTGGTTACTGGAGTTCGCGGTATTGACCGACACCACGTCTGCCGACAGGTTCAAGGTCTTGGACACGGGCGTCGATCCGGCGGGCGGCACCGTCGTCGCGCCACCCGCGATAGTCACGGTAACCGGGGATTCAATCCCCCCCGCCACGGCCTTGAACTGCAGGATGTCGCCCGGCGCGTTGGGCGCCGTGTAGTTGAAGGTGAAGTCGCCGTTCAGATTGGTGGTGCCCGACTGGGTCGTGACGCCATTGCCCGACACGGTGATGGGAATGTTGCGCATCGGATTGTTGTTCACATCCGACAGGGTGTAGAGCACCTTGCCTGCCTGGCCGGCCGTCACGACCGAGGGCACAGGGCTGGCCTGGGTGAACTGGGTACCGGTCACCTGGAAGGCCGCGGTGGCGGTCAGTCCACCACTTTGTGCCGTCACCGTCACCGTGCGATTGGAATGATTCGAGCCGATGTTGACCGTGCCATTCACCTGCCCGTTGGCACCCGTCTGAGTCGCGTTCGCGATGAGGAATGAACTCGGGGCATTGGCCACCAGTGGCGCGCCATCGGCCACCGACAGCTGGATCGGGACGCCAGCCACGGCATTCTGGTTGGAATCGATGGCGGCTGCCGTGGCGGTCACCTCCGTGCTGCCCGAATTGGTGACGCTGAACGCGCTCAGGCTCAGCGTCAGGCGCGCCGCTTGCGGCGTGGTCGGCGCCGAGTTCTGGACGATGTCGAAGGTCACCGTACGCGTGACTGAACCCGATTTGACGGTGAGCGTCACCGGTCGAACGGACGAGTCCGAACCTTGGGTGATGGTCGCCGTCAGTACGCCCTTGGCATCGGTCGCCGTGCCGTTGGCCGTCACCACGGCATTCGCATTCGCGCCCACGGTGACGGGGACAACGCCTATGGCAGCGCGGTTGCCGTCAATCGACGTGACCGTTGCGGTGATCGAGTCCGTTCCGGAGTTGACCATCGCGGACTTGTTCAACACCACGACCAAGTCTGCCGCCACGGCACTCGCCGCGGTCGGGCTGGACGCCGGGCTGGACGCCGAGCCGTCAAAAACAGGCGTTCCCGCGCTGCCGCCACCACCACCGCAAGCCGTGATGGCTGCGGCGATGAAACCGCCGCCCAAGGCCAGCAAAGCAGACCGGCTCCAAATATCAAACTTCAACATCTCTTTTCACTCCCGTGCGCAGCCAGCGAGGCCGACACATCGTCAATTCAGTGAATCCTTCAGCGCACCGTCTGACGCTCGCTGACGACCTTGGGCGTCAGGAAGATCAGCAACTCGGTCTTCGCCGTCGTGCGGGTCTTGTTCTTGAACAGGTTGCCAAGGATGGGCACATCGCCCAGCAGCGGCACCTTGTTGATGGTCTCACCCTCGTCCTGGGTGTAGATGCCGCCGATGACGACGGTACCGCCGTTCTCGACCAGCACCTGTGTCTGGACGTGCTTGGTGTTGATCGCGTAGCCCTGGGGCGTCAGCGTGCCGCGGCTGTCCTTGTTGACGTCCACGCTCAGGATGACGCCACCTTCGGGCGTGATCTGCGGCGTGACCTCGAGCTTGAGGTTGGCCTTGCGGAACTGCACCGAGGTCGCCCCGCTGGCGGTGGCCACCTGGTAGGGCAGTTCTTCACCCTGCTCGATCAGTGCCTTGACCTGGTCGGCCGTGATGACCCGCGGGCTGGACACGACCTTGCCCTTGCCGTCGGATTCGAGGGCGGAGAGCTCCAGGTTCAGGAAACGATTCGCCGTCGCGCTGAACAGCGACAGGGCCACCTGGGCCGCCGTGCCGCCGCTGAAGGCGTCGGACGAGGTGTTGGCCGGCAGGTTGATGAACTGCGTGTTGTTGTAGTTGGTCGCGGCGCCCTGGTTGGTCTGCGAGCCGACGGCGCTGTAGTTGCCGCCAAGGGTCACGTAGTTGCCGCCCCCGACGCTGTAGCCGGGAATGCCCCCCTGCTGGCCGCGCAGGTCGTTGGCGCCGAGCTTGATGCCCAGCGCGCGACCGAACTTGTCGTTGGCCTCGACGATGCGCGCCTCGATCAGCACCTGGCGAACCGGGATGTCGATCTTGACGATCATGGCCTGGATTTCCTCGAGCTTGCTCGGGATGTCGGACACGAAGAGCTGGTTGGTGCGCGGCTCGAAGATGACGCTGCCGCGCAGGGACAGGATGCGGGTGCCCGTACCTGTGCCGCTGCTGCTGCTCCCGCCGCTACCGCCGCTGGAACTGATGCCCTGGCCCGTCAGGCCCTTGGCGATGTCCTCGGCTCTCACGTAGTTGAGCTGGAAGGACTGGGTGCGCAGCGGCTCGAGCTGGGCGATGGCGGCCTTGGACTCGAGGTCGAGCTTTTCCTTGGCGGCCAGTTCGTCCTTGGGCGCGATCCACAGCACATTGCCGGACTTCTTCAGGCCCAGGCCCTTGGCCTGCATGATGATGTCCAGCGCCTGGTCCCAGGGCACGTCCTTCAGGCGCAGCGTGACGCTGCCGGTCACCGTGTCGCTGGTGACGACGTTGAAGTTGGTGAAGTCGGCGATCACCTGCAACAGGGCGCGCACTTCGATGTTCTGGAAGTTCAGCGACAGCTTGTCACCCGCGTAGCCGGGGCCTTGGGTGAGCTTGTTCGGGTCGATCTTCATCGGCCGGACTTCCAGCACGAACTGGTTGTCGCTCTGGTAGGCGCTGTGCTCCCAGTTGCCCTTGGGCTCGACCACCATGCGCACGCGGTCGCCAGACTGCGACGTCGTGATGGCCTGAACCGGCGTGCCGAAGTCCACCACGTCGATCTTGCGGCGCAGGTTCTCGGGCAGGCTGGAGCGCAGGAATTCCACGACCAGGGTCTGGCCCTGCTGCTGGATGTCGACACCGACCTGGTTGCTCGGCAGGTTGACGATGATGCGGCCGGCATCGTCCGCACCGCGGCGGAAGTCGATGTCCCGCAGCGCCTGGGGCGCCGCGTTCAGACTCTGCGCGAAATGGACGGGTTCCGTGGCGGCGGCAGGCGCCACCTGCGCTGCCGCATCCAGCACGACGACCAGGGCGTTGCCCTCCAGCTTGGCGCTGTAGTTCGACGCATGGCGCAGGTTCAGCACCACCCGGGAGCGTTCACCCGCCTGGGCCACGGCGGCCGAGCGCAGATTGCCCTGGTTGATGTCGACCTGGTTGCGGCCCATGCCGTTCACGACGCCCGGCAGATCGAGGGCGATGCGCGGTGGCGTCTGGACCGTGAAGCCCGTCGGCACGGCCGCCAGGGGTTCGCTCAGTTCGATGCGCACGATCTCCACGCCAGCCTGCTGGCTGGTGTTGATCGCGCGTATCTGCGTCTGCGCCCAAGCCGCCGGCACAGCCAGCAGCGTGAGCGCGAATCCCAGCAACCAGCCACGGCCCATCGACTTGTTCTCCTGCAGTGTCTTCATCGTCCCTTCTCCTGTAGCTGGAGGGTACTGGTGCGCTCGATCCACTCGCCCGCAGCGTCCTGGACGACTTCTCGCAACGTGATTTCGGTCTCGCTGATCTTGGTGATCCGGCCGAAGTTCTGGCCGAGGTATTCCCCGGCCTTGACCTGATACAGCAGGTTGTCGACGCGCAGCAGCGCATAGCGCTTGCCCTCACGCGTCAGGCTGCCCACCATGCTCATGCCGTCCAGCGGATACGCCTCAAGAGGCTCCTTGCGCCGGCTGATCTCGGCCGTCAGCAACGAGTTCGGCTGCGCCGCCTCCTGCTTGATCGCGACGCTGAGCTTCTGCGGGCTGAAGGGGTCCACGCCGGCAGCCGACTCATAGGGCTGCGGCAGGAACTTCTTCGGCGGCAGCAGCGGCGTGACCGTCGTCTTGGCTTCTTTCTGTTCTTGCGCCATCCATTGGCGCAACTCGTCCATGTCGCTGCCGCAACCGGCCAGCGGCAGCAGCACGACGAGGGGCATCAGCAGGCGCTTCATTTCTTGGCTCCCGCCGTCTTGGCCGCGGCCTTCCTCTGCTCGGCGACTTCGCCGGCATCGAGGTAGCGATAGGTGCGCGCCGTGGCTTCCATGCTGAGGGCACCGTTCGCGTCGCGCGGGCCCTGCGGCGCGACGACGACGAGGTTGTGCAGGGTGACGATGCGCGACAGATTGGACACGTCCGCGGCGAAGGCGCCGATGTCGTGATAACGACCCGACACCTTGACCGCGATCGGCAGCTCGGCGTAGTAGTCCTTGACCACGACCTGGCCGGGGCGGAACAGCTCGAATTGCAGGCCGCGACCGACGCCGGCGCTGCTGATGTCGGACAGCAGCGAGTCGATCTCGGCCTTGCCGGGCAGCTGCTTCTCGAGCTGGGTCACGTATTCCTCGACCTGACTCTTCTGCTTGCGCAGCTCGGGCAGGTTGACGGCCTGGCCCAGCTTGTTGTGATAGTCCTGGCGCAGCTGCGGCTCGCGGTCGCGCTCGGCATCCAGGCCGGCTTGCACGTCGGACAGCACGAAGACATAGCCCGCGATGGCCACGGCCAGCATCACGACCAGCGAGGCCGCGAGCTTGGGCAGCAGCGGCCACTGGCCGGGCTCTTTGGGATTGAGGCCCTGGAACTGGCTTGCGAGATCTGCAAACCAGGCGTTCAGGTCGAACTTGGATGTGGAGGTCGCCATGGCGGTCAGCTCTTCTTCGGCGCGGAAGCCGCAGCAGCACCCGGCGCTGCCTCGCGCACCGGCGTCTTGATCGAGACCTTCATCGAGAACTCCAGCAGGCGGCGCTGGTCACGCGTGTTGGTCGTGACGCTGGCCAGCTTGACTTCGATGAGGTCCGGCTTCTCCAGCCATTCCGAGCTGCGCGACACATTGCGCAGAAACTCGGACACGCGCTCGTTCGTCTGGGCGATGCCGCTGATCGTGACGACCTTGGCTTCCTGCCGGATCGCCGTCAGGTAGATGCCCTCGGGTGCGAGGCGCGCGATGTCGTTGAGCAACTGCACCGGCGTGTTGCGGTCGGTCTGCAGGTCCTCGACGGCGCGCTGGCGGGCCTTCAGGGACTCGATCTCGGCCTTCAGGTCGGCGATGTCCTTGATCTGGGCTTCGAGCTTGGTGATCTCGCCCTGGATGTACTGGTTGTGCGACTGCTGTTCCGCGGTCAGGAACTGCAGCATCAGATAGGCCGCCACGACGAGGCCCGCACCTACCAGGCCGGCGAGACCCAGGCCCGCGAAAAAGGCCGCCTTGCGCCGCTTGCGCCGCTCTTCGCGGTAGGGCAGCAGGTTGATCAGGATCACTGGAAGAACCTCCGCATCGCGAGGCCGCAGGCGGTCAGATAGGACGGTGCCTCACGCTGCAGCCTGGACTCCCGCACGGCCGTGCCCATGCCCATGTTCTCGAAGGGATTGACCACCATGCAGGCAAAGCCCGTCAGGTCGGTCACACGCTCCTTCAGGCCCGGCAGCGTTGCCGTGCCGCCGGCCAGCATCACGTAGTGCACCTTGTGATGCGGGGTGCTGGTGAAGAAGTACTGCAGGGCCCGGCCGATTTCCTGAGACAGGCTGTCGACGAAGGGATTCAGCACGCTGGTCTCGTAGTCTTCGGGCAACTCGTTGGCCAGCTTCTTCTGTTCGGCCTCCTCGAAGGAGAAGCCGTACTGGCGTGAAATGAGTTGCGTCAACTGGGATCCCCCGAAGGACTGGTCCCGGTCGTAGAGCAGTTCGTCGTCGCGCAGCACCTTGAGGCTGGTGGTGTCGGCCCCAATCTCGAACAGCGCGACGAGGGCGTCCTTGCCTTCATTGGGCAGGGCCGCGATGAGGCGGCCCATGGCCATGCGCGAGGCGTGGGACTCGATGTCCAGCACGACGGGGCGCAGGCCGGCGGCCTCTGCCAGGCCCTGGCGGTCCTGCACGCGGTCCTTGCGCGACGCGGCGATCAGCACCTCGACGTCACCCACCGAAGTCGGGCTGGGGCCGATGACGCAAAAGTCCAGGCTGACCTCGTCCAGCGAGAACGGGATGTATTGATTGGCCTCGGCCTCGACCTGCAGTTCGAGCTCTTCCTCGCGCAGGCCGGCGGGCAACATGATCTTCTTGGTGATGACGGCCGACTGCGGCATCGCCAGGGCCGCATCTCGCGTCCTGCTGCCGCTGCGCGCCACGACACGACGCACCGCGTCCGCCACCTCGTCGAATTTCTCGATCTGGCCGTCAGCGATCCAGCCCTTCTCGAAGGGCTCGCTCGCGAAACGCTCCAGAACGAATTCGCCGCTCTTGGTCTGGCTCAATTCCACCAGCTTGACGCTGGAAGAACTGATATCCAGGCCAATCAGGGGGGCGTGCTTGCGACCCAAAAGTGCGTCAAGTATTCCCATGCCCTTTATCTCCGAGACGCTCCCCGACACGCGAGTTACGTTCTGGACTATTAATAAGTTACTTGAATGCTAGCAGCAAAGCCGTTGACGCCGAACGGAAATTCGGCGCGAGCTGGTAACGCCACGTTGCTAAACATACACGATTCAACCGACTTGCAAGCTCCTGAAAAACACATGGGAAGCGGTCGTTTGACACGCCGGTCGGTCCCCCTGTCGGTATACAAGGAGGCGTCAACCGCCCTTCCTATAATCCGCCGCCTCCTTCCAACGCGCCCTTGGGCGCGCCCCGCCGGCTCATGAATGACAAGCCCCGCTCCGCTGCATCCAGTCCTTCGCCCGCCGGCACGCCCCCATCTCGCTCCCCCACCCGCCTGAGCTCCCGCCTCGGGCGCTGGGCCTTGTGGGGCCTGGGCCTCATCGGCGGCGGGGCCGTCGCCGTCGTGCTGCTGCTGGCCCTGGGCCTGGCCCTGGCCTACCCCAACCTGCCCGACATCAGCGGCCTGACCGACTACCGGCCGAAGTTGCCCATGCGCGTGCTGTCCAGCGACGGCGTGCTGCTGGGCGAGTTTGGCGAGGAGCGCCGCAACTACCTGCCGATCAAGGAAATCCCCAAGGTCATGCAGGAAGCGGTGTTGGCAATTGAAGACGCGCGCTTCTATCAGCATGGCGGGGTCGACTACCTGGGCGTCATCCGCGCCGGCCTCGCCAACGTCGGCGAATCGCGCAGCCAGGGCGCCTCCACCATCACCATGCAGGTGGCGCGCAATTTCTACCTGTCCACGGAGAAGACCTTCACTCGCAAGATCTACGAGATCCTGCTGGCGCTGAAGATCGAATCGGCCCTCTCCAAGGAAAAGATCCTCGAGATCTATATGAACCAGATCTTCCTGGGCCACCGCGCGCACGGTTTCGCGGCGGCCAGCGAGATCTATTTCGGCAAGCCCCTCGACAAGCTCAGCGTCGCCGAGGCCGCCATGCTGGCCGGCCTGCCCAAGGCGCCGTCGGCCTACAACCCCATCAACAACCCCAAGCGGGCCACCATCCGCCAGCAATACATCATCGAGCGGATGTACGAGACGGGCTACATCACCGAGGAACAGCGCGACGAGGCCAAGGCCGAAAAACTGCGCATCCGCCCGGTGCAGGAATCGGCGTCGCACGCCGAGTTCGTCGCCGAGGCGGCGCGCCAGCTGATCTTCAGCCAGTACGGCGACGAGGCCTATTCGCGCGGCCTGAATGTCTATCTGACGCTGAACAGCGGTGAGCAGAACACCGCCTACCGCGCCCTGCGCCGCGGCATCCTCGACTACGAGAAGCGCCAGGTCTACCGCGGCCCCGAGGCCTATGCCGACCTGCCGAACGACGCCAAGGAAGTCGACGCCCGCGTCGCCCTGGTGCTGGCCGACCACCCGGCCAACGACGAACTGCTGGCCGCTGTCGTGCTCGACGCCGACCCCAAGAAGGTAACGGCAGTGTTGCAAAGCGGCGACGCCATCGCCATCACGGGCGACGGCCTCAAGCCCGCCACCTCCGGCCTGTCGGACAAGGGCAACCCCAAGACCCGCATCCGCCGCGGTGCCGTCATCCGTGTCGTCAAGGGCGTCAAGCAGAAGGACGGCAACGAATGGACCATCACCCAGCTGCCCGAGGTCGAAGGCGCCTTCGTCTCCATGGACCCCAAGACCGGCCAGGTGCACGCCATGGTCGGCGGCTTCGACTACAACAAGAACAAGTTCAACCACGTGACCCAGGCCTGGCGCCAGCCGGGCTCCAGCTTCAAGCCCTTCATCTACTCGGCCGCGCTGGAAAAGGGCTTCACGCCCGCCACCATCGTCAATGACGCGCCGCTGTTCTTCGACGCCGGCACGACGGGCAGCCAGCCCTGGGAACCCAAGAACTACGACGGCAAGTTCGAGGGGCCCATGCCGTTGCGCACCGCCCTGGCCAAGTCCAAGAACATGGTGTCCATCCGCGTGCTGCACTCCATCGGCGTGAAGTACGCGCAGGACTGGATCACCCGCTTCGGCTTCGAGGCCGAGAAGCACCCGGCCTATCTGACCATGGCCCTGGGCGCGGGCTCGGTGACGCCCATGCAGATGGCCCAGGGCTATGCCGTCTTCGCCAACGGCGGCTACCGCGTCAGTCCCCAGCTCATCGCCAAGATCACCGACAACAAGGGCCGCCTGCTCTACGAAGCCTTGCCCGTCACGCTGGCCGACGACGCCCGCGCCATCGAGCCGCGCAATGCCTTCCTGATGAGCAGCCTGCTGCAGGAGGTCACGCGCAGCGGCACGGCGGCGCGCGCCCAGGCCACGCTGAAACGCCCCGACATCTACGGCAAGACCGGCACGACCAACGACTCCATGGACGCCTGGTTCGCCGGCTACCAGAAGGACCTGGTCGCCATCGTCTGGATCGGCTATGACCAGCCGCGCAAGCTCGGCGACCGCGAGACCGGCGGCGGCCTGAGCCTGCCCGTCTGGATCGAGTACATGGGCTTCGCGCTGAAGGGCAAGCCCGTCGACGAGATGACGCCGCCGGAAGGCATCGTCAACGTCAATGGCGAGTGGTTCTACGAGGAGTACACGACCGGCACCGGCGTGCGCGAACTGTCAAACGAACCGGCGGCGGTGCCGGGCGCGGCGACCGAGGACGAGAAGAAGTCCATCCTGGACCTCTTCAAGCGGTAGCGAGGCTCAGGCGCTGAACTTCAGTGCCTGGCCCGACTGCTCGCTGGCGCAGCGCGACAGGCGCGCGCAGAACTCCTGGCCCTCGCGGTCCACCCACTGCGAGCCGTCCCACTTGAAGTGGAAACCGCCCGAGCGCGCGGCCATCCAGAGCTCCTGCAGCGGCGGCTGGGTGTTGAGCACGATCTTGCTGCCCCCCGGCATGCTGAGCTCCAGCAGGCCGCCGGTGCGGTGGGTGTCGATGTCCACCACGTCGTCCTCGAGCCAGGCGTCGATCTGCGCCTCGATGCGGGCGAGCAGGGCATGGGCCTTGGCGTGGTAATCGGCGTCGGACAGGGACATAAACTGGGCGGATGAAGAAGACCGCCGTCAGTGTAGGTGGGCGCCTGATCGCCCTGCTGATCACCCTTACCGCGATTGCGGGTTGTGGGCAGAAGGGGCCATTGATGCTGCCCAAGCCGGCGGGCGCCGCCTCGGCGCCGGCCTCGGCACCGGCGCGCTAGACGGCGCGGCCCTCTTCCACTGCGTGGCAGGCCACGCGCACGCCCTTGATCTCCAGCAGCGCCGGCCGCTCGGCCTTGCAGCGTGCGTTGGCGAGCGGGCAGCGCGGATGAAAGCTGCAGCCGCTCGGCGGATTCAGCGGATTCGGCACCTCGCCCTGCACCGGCGTGCGGGCGCGGCCGGTCATGCGGATGTCGGGAATCGCGTCCAGCAGCATGCGCGTGTAGGGATGCCGCGGCCGCGCGAACAGCTCCGCCTTGTCTGCCACCTCGACCAGGCGGCCGAGATACATGACGCCGACCTGGTCGGCCACGTGGCGCACGACGGCCAGGTTGTGCGAGATGAAGAGATAGGTCAGGCCCTGCTGGCGCTGCAGGTCCTTCATGATGTTGAGGACCTGGGCCTGCACCGACACGTCCAGGGCCGAGGTTGGCTCGTCGCAGACGAGGAACTCGGGCTGGGTGGCGAGGGCTCGCGCGATCGAGATGCGCTGGCGCTGGCCGCCGGAGAACTGGTGCGGGAACTTCTCGGCATCGGCCGGGTTCAGGCCGACCGAGCTGAGCAACTCGGCGACGCGCACGCGGGCCGCGGCTGCATCCTTCACCAGGCCATGCTCGCGCAGCGGCTCGGCGACGATGTCCAGCACCTTCCAGCGCGGGTTCAGCGACGCATAGGGATCCTGGAAGATCATCTGCATGCGCCGGCGCAGCTTCTGCGCGCCGGGGCCGCTCAGGGTCTTGGCGATGTCTTCGCCGTCGAAGCGCACCGCGCCGCGTGTCGCGCCGTAGAGGCCCACCAGCAGGCGCGCCACCGTGCTCTTGCCGCAGCCGCTCTCACCGACCAGGGCCAGGGTCTTGCCGCGCTCGATGCCGAAGGACACACCATCGACGGCATGCACGAAGGCCTTGGGCTTGCGCTCGACAACGCGGTTCAGCCAGGACGGCGACACGTCGAAGATCTTGGCGAGGTCCTGGACCTCGACGAGGGGGGCGCTCATTGCGGAGCCTCCACGGTGACGGGTCGCCAGCAGGCCGCGCTGGTGGCGCCGACCTCGGCCAGTTCAGGCCGCTCGCTGCGGCAGCGGTCGAAGACACGCGGGCAGCGCGGGTTGAAGGCGCAGCCGGGCGGGATGGCCGTCAGCCGCGGCATGGCGCCGTCGATCTGCAGCAGGCGCTCGCGATCCTCGTCCATGGCCGGGATGGAGCCCATCAGGCCGACGGTGTAGGGATGGGCCGGGCGGTGGATGACATCGGCCACGGGGCCGATCTCGGCGATGCGACCGGCGTACATGACGGCCACGCGGTCGCAGGTCTCGGCGATGACGCCCATGTCGTGGGTGACAAGCATGACGGCTGCACCCTGCTCGCGGCAGACCTTCTTCAAGAGCGCAATGATCTGCGCCTGGATGGAGACGTCGAGCGCCGTGGTCGGCTCGTCGGCGACGATGAGCCTGGGATTGGCCGCCAGGGCCAGCGCAATGACGACGCGCTGTCGCATGCCGCCCGAGAACTGATGCGGGAAATGGTCGATGCGGGCCTCGGGCGCCGGGATGCCGGTAGACGCCAGTAGTTCGATGGCGCGGGCACGGGCCTGCGATGCGCTCAGATCCAGATGCGTCGTGATGGTCTCGACGAGCTGGCGGCCGACCGTGTAGAGCGGGTTCAGCGAGGTCAGCGGGTCCTGGAAGACGGCACCGATCTCCTTGCCGCGGATGCGGCGCATTTGCTGATAGGGCAGGTTGTCGATGCGCCGGCCGGCCAGCTTGATCTCGCCGGCAGCAATGCGGCCCGGCGGATCGAGCAGGCCGATGATGGCCGCGCCGGTCAGCGACTTGCCGGCGCCGGACTCACCGACGACGCCGAGAATCTCGCCCGGCGCGATCGAGAAGGAGATGTCGTCCAGCGCCAGCAGCGTGCCGCGGCGCGTCGGGAACTCCACCCGCAGGTGGCTGACTTCGAGCAATGAGGCCGTCATCGCAATCAACGCAGCCTGGGGTTGAGCGCGTCGCGCAGCCAGTCGCCGAGCAGGTTCACGCTGAGCGTGATCAGCACCAGGGTCAGGCTGGGCCAGGCGGTGATCCACCACTCGCCCGAGAACAGATAGTCGTTGCCGTTGCGGATCAGCGTGCCGAGGGACGGACTGGTGGCCGGCACGCCGACACCGAGGAAGGACAGCGTCGCCTCGGTGATGATGGCCGAGGCGATCTGGATGGTGGCCAGCACCAGCACGGGCCCGAGCACGTTCGGCAGCACATGGCGGCGCATGATGCGCAGCGAACCGACGCCGATGACGCGAGCGGCCTGCACGTATTCCTTGTTGCGCTCCACCAGCGTCGAGCCGCGCACGGTGCGCGCGTACTGCACCCAACCCGTCAGCGCGATGGCCAGCACGAGGACAACGAAGGCCAGCATGTCGGGCGCGTGCGGGAAGAGGCTGCGGCCGACGCCGCTGATCATCAGCGCGACCAGGATGGACGGGAAGGACAGCATCACGTCGCAGATGCGCATGATGAAGGCATCGGTCCGGCCGCCGACAAAGCCGGCCAAGAGGCCGAGGCTGACGCCGATCAGGATGGACAGCAGCACCGAGGCGATGCCGACCAGCAGCGAGATGCGCGCGCCGTACATCAGCGCCGACAGGATGTCGCGACCCTGGCCGTCAGTGCCCAGGCTGTAGCGGGCCTCGCCGCCTTCGACCCAGGCCGGCGGCTTCAGCGAATCCAGCAGCTCCAGCGTCGCCAGATCGAAGGGGTTGTGAGGCGCGACGACTTCGGCAAACAGCGCGCAGACGAAGCAGACCAGCGCAATGATGGCTGCCAGCATCGCCACCGGCGAGCTCCGGAAGGAATGCCAGACGTCGCCGTCGAAAAAGCCGCGCAGCGCGGACGCCGAGGGCGTGGGATTGGGGTTGGCGTCAACGGCCATGGTCAGTGACGCCCGGCCGCCCGAAGGCACTGACGCGTCCCCTCGGGGGGCAGAGAGCGAAGCGAGCGTGGGGGCTGCATATTCAGTGGGCCTTGCCTTCGACGCGCAGGCGCGGGTCGACGGTGAAATAAAGCAGATCGACGCCGAGGTTGATGACGACGAAGATCAGCGAGATCAGGCAGAGATAGGCCGCCATGACGGGGATGTCGGCGAACTGCACGGCCTGGATGAAGAGCAGGCCCATGCCGGGCCACTGGAAGACCTGCTCGGTGATGATGGCGAAGGCGATCAGCGAGCCGAGCTGCAGGCCGGTGATGGTGATGACGGGCACCAGCGTGTTCTTCAGCGCATGCCCGAAGTAGACGCTGCGGTTGGTCAGGCCGCGGGCGCGGGCGAAGCGGATGTAGTCGGTGCGCAGCACTTCCAGCATCTCGGCACGCACCAGCCGCATGATCAAGGTCAGCTGGAAAGCCGACAGCGTGAAGGCCGGCAGGATCAGGTGCAGCAGCCCGTCGCGGGTCAGGAGCCCCGAAGTCCACGAACCGAAGGCCACGACCTCGCCGCGGCCGAAGCTGGGCAGCCACTTCAACTCCACCGCGAAGACCCAGATCAGCACGATGCCGATGACGAAATTGGGCAGACTGACGCCGAACAGCGTGCCCGTCATCAGCAGCTGTGCGCTGGCCTTGCCGCGCCGCAGCGCCGCAAACACGCCGAGCGGGATGCCAAGGCCGAGGGCGATCAGGCCGGCCACCAGGGCCAGTTCCAGCGTCGCCGGAAAGCGCTCGGCAATCAGCGCCGAGACCTTGCGCCCTTGCCTCAGGCTGATGCCGAACTCACCCTGGACCGCGTTGCCGGCGAAGCGGGCGAACTGCACCGGGAAGGGCTGGTCCAGGCCCAGGTCCTTGCGCAATGCGACGCGCTGCTCCTCGGTCGCATCCTGACCCAGCAGATTGGTGACGGGATCGCCGACGAACTGGAACAGCATGAAGGCGATGAAGGCCACCGACAGCATGACAACCAGGGCCTGGACCAGGCGGCGAAGAATGAAGACCAGCATGAAGACAGATGAGCGGGCGCGTCACTGCGCCGCGCGAAGGCGGGATCATGGCGAAGTGCAGGGGCTGGAGCTTCCCGGGAAAGCCCTAGCGTGCACGCGGGCGCAACCACCAATGAAAACGGGCCGCTTTCGCGGCCCGTCGAGACGTCTGGCGAGGCCTGGGCCCCGCAAGGACATCAGAAGCGGTGACGCAGGCCCACCATCGCGCCGCCACGACGGCCGGCGTTGTTCAGGAAGAGCACCTCGCCCTTCAGCTTGGTGTAGTCCATTTCCAGGTAGGCGTCGGTGCGCTTGGAGAACGCGTAGTCCAGCACGACAGCCATGAAGGTCGCCTTGGACTTGGTGTTGGCGTCCGTCGAGAAGCCCAGGGCATTGCGGAACGGAACCGCCAGGTTCTGCACCGTGCCGAAGTGGGTCTGCTCCGTCAGCCACACGTTGCCGCCGACGTTCAGCTGAGGGGTCAGCTGATACGTCGCGCCAAACATCAGCATGGTGCGCTTGTTGATGTCGGCCGAGTCCGTGTTGAACACGTTGGCGCCCAGGATGCCGCTGGTGTAGGCACCGCGGGTCGTCAGGGCGATGTTGGCCAGGGAACCCGGGGCGGCCGAGGCAGCGAAGGCCCCGGCGCTGGTCTGGTTCAGCAGCGTGAAGGGGTTCTCGAACTTGTTCTCGCCCCACGAAGCGTGCACGTACAGCGGGCCTTCGGTGTAGGAGGCGCCCAGGACCATGGCCTTGATCTTCTTGCCGGTCTGCTCGGTGGCCTGCAGGTAGGCACCACCGGCGCCGAACTTGCCGTCGCTGTAGCGGACCAGGCCGCCGATGGTCTTGTTGGGCTGGGCAGCAGCAGCGCCCGACTGGCCTTCGCCAGCGCTCACCTGGACTTCGGCGTAGAAGTTGCCGACCTGGGCCAGGTACTTGACCATATTGTCCTGGCGGGCCGTGAAGGACATGCCGATTTCGGGCTTGTAAGCCTCGATATAGGGCGAGTAGCGGAAGGAAGCGAAGGTCGACGTGTAGAGGTCGAACAGGATGTTGTACTGACGACCCAGGCGGATCTGGCCGAGGTCATTGGACTGCAGGCCAACCCAGGCCTGACGCCAAAAATCGGTGGCGGAGGAGGCAGCGCCGGTATCCGAATTCAGGCGGTGCTCCATGTTCACCAGGGCCTTGAGGCCGCCGCCCATATCTTCGGTGACGTTCACGCCCAAACGGCTTTGAGACATGCCGCCGGGGACCAATTGCTTCTGTGCGACGCCCGGATTGGCGTTGGTGGTGTAACGCGCAGCAGCGTCCACGATGCCATACAGGGTCACGCTGGACTGGGCCCAAGCGGAAGAAGTGCAAGCGGCCAGAGCGGCGACTGCCAGAGCGGCTTTTTTCATCAAGGTTGTCTCCTGCGAAGAAAAGTGAACCTTTTCATTCTCAGGGATGCGCCCTGCCATAACGCCGGGTCTGTTGTTGATTACCCACAGCGATTCCCCTGTCTCTTGCGGGACAACAACCGGACAAAAGAAAAGCCGCCCGAAGGCGGCTTTGGCTGAGTCGGCAGCGGCCCGCAGGCCGCGCGTCATCAGAAGCTGTGGCGGACGCCGACGTCGTAGCCGGTCGACTTCTGACCATTCGCCGTGGCGGCAGGTGCGCCACCCAGAGCGAAGCGCGTCGTGCCGTCGTTCTTGAGCTGGGCGAACGTCGTGTACAGCGCAGTGCGCTTGGACAGGTTGTAGACGTAGCCGACAGCGAACAGCTTGGGCGTGCCGACCGTGGCAAAGCCGGTCTCGCCGCTGGTCTTGGCTTCGCTGTAGGAACCCCACAGTTGGCCTTGGCCCAGAGGAGCCGTCAGCGAGGCCGTCAGGACTTGCTGCTTGCGCGACAGGTACTTGGTTTCCGTGTAGGACAGCGACGGGCGGATCACGCCGAAGTCGTAGGCCGCGCCAATCGAGGCCAGCTTGAACTTGCTGGTGTCAGCGGCGTTGGACGTGCTGGCATAGGCGCCCGACACGTGCAGGGGACCCTGCTTGTAGCCCAGACGGACCGACTGGCCCTTGTTGGTGCCCACGCCTTCACCGGCGGAGACATCCACGCCGCCGTAGAAGCCGCCGAGGTTGTTCGGCAGCGAGTACGACACGAGGTTGTCGGCGCGGCCGAAGGAGGTGCCATTGCCGCTGCCCAGGTTGCTGTACAGCACGCTGACGCTGCCCAGACCGGTGAATGCGGACGGATCGAAGTCTTCGACGTGCAGGCGCGAAACGGTCTTGTTGCGGCCCAGACGGACTTCACCGAAATCACCAGCCAGGCTCACCGTGGCACGGCGACCCCAGAAGGCGCTGCCGCCACCGGCCACGCCCGTGTCGGTGTCGACTTGGGATTCCAGCCAGAAGCCAGCCTTCAGGCCGCCACCCAGATCTTCAGTGCCGCGCACGCCGAAACGGCTGGTGTTCAGGCCGCTGGAATCCAGCTTCTTGACCGTCAGGCCGCCGGTCTTGACGTACTTCATGTCGGCATCGATGACGCCAAACAGGGTGACGGAGGATTGCGCAACGGCAGCGCCGCCGGTAAGACCGAGGACGGCCAGGGCAATCAGAGCTTTCTTCATTCGATACTCCTAGGTATTCATCCGAGACGCCGGCCGAAAAGGGACTGGGCGCCCACCTCCTGTGAGGAAGTGCGCGTATTCCACCAGAGCTTGGGGGCCCTCGGGAATTCACGGATATGAAATTGTGTGTTGCCGTTGCTGAACGACAACGTCATCCCTAGTTCATGATTTCTTCATGGCAACACTGCTTAACTGAATGCATCCGCCTGCAAGCAACATTGATTCCCGGCGCCTGAATTTGAAGGACCGTTGGCTCAGCGCTCTGGATTCCGGCTTGCGCACGGTATTTGCGCCGACCCGGGCAAGTCGCCCGTCGCCGGCGGCAGGTGAGGAGGCGGCGGAGATGACGCCACAGCAAAGGCAGGAGGCCGGCGCGCTGATGCGCGTCAACCATGTCGGCGAGATCTGCGCGCAGGCCCTGTATCAGTCGCAGGCCCTGTTCAGTCGCAGCGCGGAGTTGCGCCAGCATTTCGAAGCCGCCGCCGAGGAAGAGCTTGACCATCTCGCGTGGACGGCCCAGCGCATTGCCGAATTGGGCACCCACACCAGCCATCTCGCACCGCTTTGGTGGGCCGGCGCCTTCGCCTGGGGCAGCCTCGCCGGCCTGGCAGGCGACAAATGGAGCCTGGGCTTTGTCGTGGAAACCGAACGTCAGGTCGAGGCCCACCTCGCCTCGCACCTGGACCGACTGCCCGACGAGGACCGCCCCTCACGCGCCATCGTCGACCAGATGAAGCGCGAGGAGGCCGAGCATGCCGACGCAGCCGTCGCGGCGGGCGCCCAGCCGCTGCCCGCCCCTGTCCAGGAGCTGATGCGTGCGGCGGCCAAGGTCATGACGACCGTGGCCCACCGCGTCTGATCAAACCTGGCTCAGACCTCAGCGACCTCGAAGGACGTGCTGATGGCCGAGGTCTTGGCCAGCATGGCCGTCGCCGAGCAGTATTTCTCGTGCGACAACGCCACGGCGCGCTCGACGATCTCGGGCTTGAGCCCCTTGCCGCTGACGATGAAGTGGAAATGGATGGCCGTGAAGACCTTGGGATCGCTGGTGGCGCGCTCGGCCTTCAGCGTGACCCTGCAACCGCGCACATCGTGGCGGCCGCGCTTGAGGATGAGGACCACGTCATAGGCCGTGCAGCCGCCGGTGCCGGCCAGCACGGTTTCCATGGGCCGCGGCGCCAGGTTGCGGCCGCCGCCGTCGGGCGCACCGTCCATGGACAGCACATGACCGCTGCCGGTCTCGGCGACGAAGCTCATGCCACTCGGGCCTTCAGGACCCAGCCAGCTGACGGTGCATTCCATGGTCATCTAGAGTCAAAGCTCCAATTCGTTCACGAAAAATATTGCAGCGCAGCATAACTCGGCGCTAAACTGCCACCCAAGCGAAAACGTTTTCGCACCGATTGTCTCCTCCACCGCCTCCATGGTGGATTCAACCCGAGCTTGCAAGAGCTCGGGTTTTTTTTCGCCGAAGGCAGACAGCGGCGCCGCGTGAAGGGTTCCCCCTATCATGCGGCGCCGCAACAAGACTGTTTGGAGACCCGATGAGCTCGCCCTCGCGACGCCGCCCGTCCGCCGCCAAGGCGACGACGCCCCAGGTGCCCGCGATGCTGCCGCCCGGCAGCAGCTATCTGCAGCGAATTCTGAACGCCCGGGTCTACGACGTCGCCCGCGAAACCACGCTCAGCCCGGCCCCCAAGCTCTCCAAGCGCCTGTCCAACAAAGTCTGGCTCAAGCGCGAGGACGAGCAGGACGTCTTCAGCTTCAAGCTGCGCGGCGCCTACAACAAGATGGCCCATCTGTCGGCCGAGCAGCGCGCCGCCGGCGTCATCTGCGCCTCGGCCGGCAACCATGCCCAAGGCGTGGCCCTGTCAGCCAAGAAGCTGGGCTGCCGCGCCGTCATCGTGATGCCGGTGACCACCCCCCAGGTCAAGGTCGACGCGGTGCGCAGCCACGGCGGCGAGGTGGTGCTGTTCGGCGAAAGCTTCACCGATGCCTACGGGCATGCGAAGGAACTGGAAGACCAGCAGGGCCTGACCTTCGTCCACCCCTTCGACGATCCCGACGTCATCGCCGGCCAGGGCACCATCGCCATGGAGCTGCTGCGCCAGCATCCCGGTCCCATCGACGCCATCTTCGTCGCCATCGGCGGTGGCGGCCTCATCTCGGGCGTCGCTGCCTACGTCAAGGCGCTGCGTCCCGAGATCAAGATCATCGGTGTGCAGACGACCGACTCCGACGCCATGCTGCGCTCGGTCAAGGCCGGCAAGCGCGTCACCCTCACCGACGTCGGCCTGTTCGCCGACGGCACCGCCGTCAAGCTGGTCGGCGAGGAGACTTTTCGCATCGCCCGCGAGCTGGTCGACGACTACATCGTCGTCGACACCGATGCCGTCTGCGCCGCCATCAAGGATGTATTCGAGGACACCCGCTCCATCCTCGAGCCCTCGGGCGCGATGAGCGTCGCTGCCGCCAAGCAATACGTCGCCAAGACCGGCGCGAAGGGCCAGACCCTGGTGGCCATCACCTGCGGCGCCAACATGAACTTCGACCGCCTGCGCTTCGTCGCCGAGCGCGCCGAGGTCGGCGAGCAGCGCGAGGCCCTGTTCGCCGTCACCATCCCCGAGGCGCGCGGCAGCTTCAAGCGCTTCTGCGAGCTGCTCGGCCCGCGCAGCGTCACCGAATTCAACTACCGCATCGCCGACGCCCAGGTCGCCCACATCTTCGTCGGCATCGCCATCTCCAAGCCCGACGAGGCCGCCAAGCTGGCCCGCACCTTCAGCAAGGCCGGCTTCGAGACCCTGGACCTCACCAATGACGAGTTGGCCAAGCAGCACATCCGCCACATGGTGGGAGGCCGCAGCGAACTGGCACGGAACGAGCGCCTGTACCGCTTCATCTTCCCGGAGCGGCCGGGCGCGCTGATGCGCTTCCTGTCCAGCATGCACCCGGACTGGAACATCAGCCTCTTCCACTACCGCAACCAGGGCGCGGACTATGGCCGCATCCTCGTCGGCATCCAGGTTCCCAAGGGCGACGCCGGGGCCTTGCGCGAGTTCCTCGATGGCCTGAACTACCCCTTCGAGGACGAAACCGCCAATCCGGTCTACCGCTTGTTCCTCGGTTGAGTTGAAATGCGGGGTCTGACAACGCCTGCGCCATGACCGTCGCCCAACAGTCGCTGATCTCCCCCACCGCCAACCCCGAGCTGGAAAAGGCTTTGCGTGACCGCGTCGACCGGCGCTCGGCCATCGCTGGCGGCCTCGGCGAACTGGAGCCGCTGGCCGTGCGCCTCGGGCTCGTGCAGAACAGCCTCACGCCGCGCTTCCGCGACCCGGTGCTCGGCCTGTTCGCCTCCGACCATGGCATCGTCGTCGACGGTGTCGGCGCCCAATGGGGCCGCGCCACCAGGGACCAGGTGCAGATGGCCCTGCACGCCCAGCTGCCGGTGTCGGTCTTCGCCCGGCTGCAGGGCCTGCACCTGACCGTCGTCGACTGCGGCGTTGCCGAGAACCTGCCGCCCCATGCCCGCCTGCTGGCGCGCAAGGTCGCCCACGGTACGCGCAACGCGCGCACCGCGCACGCCATGACCGTCGAGCAGGCCCACGCCGGCGTGCGCGTCGGCATGGAGATCGCCGACAACCTGCCCGGCAATGTGCTGGCCTGCGCCGCCATGGGCCAGGGCTCGCCCGAATGCGCCGCGCTGGTGCTGGCCCGGTTGTCCGATCAGTCCGTGCGTGACTTCATCGTCTCCGGCCCGACCATGCGCCAGGACGACCTGGTGCATCTGCTGGACGTGCTGCAGGGCGCGCTGGCCCGCCACCGCGACGCCAAGGAGGCCATGGACATCCTCGCGGCCTTTGGCGGCCACGAGATCGCCGTCATGGTGGGCGCCATGCTGGTCGCGGCCAGCAAGCGCAGCCTCATCATCGTGGACGGCATCGCCGCCTGCGCGGCCCTCAAGCTGGCGTCGCTGATCTGCGCGCCGGTCACCGACTACGCCGTGTTCTGCCGCAGCCATGTGCACCGCGGCCTGGACGAAGCCCTCGCCCTCTTCCACGCCTCGGCGCTATTGGAGCTGGGCATGGACAGTGCCGACGGCACCGGTGCGGCGCTGGCCTGGCCCATGATCCGCGCCGCAGCGGCCCTGCTGACCGACCTGCACGAGGTCGCCGAGGCCCGCGTCGCCCCGTCGCGCCCCGAGCCCGGCGCCCACGTGCCGACGCTGGGCGCCTAGGGTCGGCCCGGCGGCCGCCTCAGCGCTGCTCGTCGTTGCGTGTCGTCGGCACGGCACCCGCCGGCGGCACATTGGCGCGCAGCGGCACGCCCTGGGCATTCTGTGACGGGTTGGGCGGCGGATTCGGATTGCCACCCAGCACGACCGGTGACGGCGCGGCCGGCACCAGAGCACCCGTGGCCGGCGCCGCCGGCGGGCTGATCTGCAGGACCTGGCTGGGCGCCTGGCCGAGTCGACCCAGGCTCGCGCTGCGCACATCCACCCGCAGCAGCGACAGCTCGCCATCGACGACTGCCCCGACGCGCACCGTGCGCGGCACGCCGTCCACCTCGATCAGCGCCACGCCCTCGCCGGCCTCGGCCGCCTTGGCGTTCTTGGGCGCCACGACCCCGAGCAGGCGCAGGCGCGTGGACGCCGCCACCTCGGGTTCGGGCACCGTCTCCGCCACCGTCACGCCAAGCAGCCGCGACAGGTCGACCTGTCCGCCGCGCGCCTCGCCGGCCGGCAGCACCGAAGCCGGCATGGGCAGCGGCCGCGCCATGAGTTGCAGGCTCCAGTAAGCCACCGAGCCGCCCAGCAGCAGCCACACCGTAAACGCCATCGTTCGAGCAAGCATGGCCCATTATGATGGTCCGCTCACCCCAGCTCCGCGCTTCCACGCTTTCCTGACATGCGCCGATCCTCTCTTGCCCGCGGCTTCACGCTGATCGAACTGCTGGTCGTGCTCGTCATCATCGGCGTGCTCGCAGCCCTCGTCGTGCCCAATGTGCTGGACCGTGCCGAGGACGCCCGTGTCACGGCAGCCCGTACCGACGTCAACAACCTGATGCAGGCACTCAAGCTGTACAAGCTCGACAACCAGCGCTATCCGAGCTCGGAGCAAGGCCTGGACGCCCTCGTGCACAAGCCCACCGCCGGCAACCCGCCGCCGAACTGGAAGCCCTATCTCGAGAAACTGCCCAATGACCCCTGGGGCCACCCCTATCAGTTCGCCAATCCGGGCGTGAAGGGCGAGGTCGATGTCTACAGCTTTGGCGCCGACGGCCGCGCCGGCGGCGAGGGTCGTGACGCCGACATTGGCTCCTGGCAGTAAGCCGCGCCGCGCAGCAAGCGGCTTCACGCTGATCGAATTGCTCGTCGTGGTGGCGTTGATCGCCATCACGAGTGCGACCATCACGCTGGCCCTGCGCGACCCCGCCGAACTGCAGCTGCAGCGCGAGGCCCAGCGCCTGGCCGCGCTGCTGGAAACCGCGCGCGCCGAAAGCCGCGCCTCGGGTCTGTCCGTGCACTGGATTCCCAAGGGCCTCAAGAACGAAGACGACTTCCGCTTCGAAGGCCTGCCGCGCACCATCCAGCTGCCGACGCGCTGGCTGGGCGAACCGGTGGCCGTGCTGATCGAGAACGCCACGGCCGCCAACCCCGGCCTGACCCTCGGCCCCGAACCCATCATTCCCGCCCAGCGCCTGCGCCTGCAACTCGGCAGCCAGCGCCTCGTGCTGGCCACCGACGGGCTCGCCGCCTTCGACATCGTGCCCCCGCCATGAAACGCGAAAAAGGCTTCACGCTGATCGAGGTCCTGGTCGCGCTGGTCATCGTCGGCATCGCCCTGGGCGCTGGCATCAAGGCCGCCGGCGCCCTGACCAACAATGCCGAACGCCTGGCCCAGGTCAGCGCCGGCCAGTGGTGCGCCGAGAACCTGCTGACCGAGTTGCGCCTGTCCAAGCAGTTTCCCGACATCGGCGAATCGCCCTTTGGCTGCGAGCAGCTCGGTCGCGCCTACACCGGCAAGCTCAGAGTCAGCCCCACGCCCAACCCGCTGTTCCGCCGCGTCGACGCCGACGTGGTCGACGACCAGGGCCGCCCGGTGCTGACCCTGTCCACCATCATGGGAAGGTTCCAAGGGTGAAGACGCGCGGCTTCACCCTCGTCGAAGTGCTGGTGGCCCTGGTCGTCATGGCGACCATGGCGGCCATGGCCTGGCGCGGCATCGACGCCCTGGTCCGAAGCCGCGAGATCGCCCAGGCCCACCTGGCCCAGACCGCGCGGCTGCAGACGGTGCTGGCTCAATGGGAGGTCGACCTGCGAGCCCTGCAGGACAGCCACAGCACCGTGCAGCCCATCGCCTTCGATGGCGGCAACCTGGTGCTGACCCGCCAGGCGCCCACCGGCCTCCAGGTCGTCGTCTGGAGCCTGCGCGAGGGCAGCCTGTGGCGTTGGGAGAGCCCGGCCCAGCGCACCGTGCAGGACCTGGAAGACCAGCGCCAGCGCGGCCTGCAGCAGCTGGCCCAGCGCAACCCCGCGCTGCGTGCCTTCGACGGCGTGGCCGGCTGGCAGTTCTACTGCTTCTGGGACAACGCCTGGAGCAACTGCCAGTCCACCGGCAGCAACAACGGCAACGGCAACGCCGGCCCGGTCAACCCCAAGACGCTGACGCGGCCGCCCGACGGCCTGCGCGTGGCCATGCAGTTCGCCGAAGGCAGCGGCCTGGCCGGCACGCTGACGCGCGAGCTGGAGGTCACCGTCCGATGAATCCGCCGCGCTCACTTCAGGTTCCTATTCCGGGCCGAGCGCTGGGCCGCTCCCGAGCCGGCCCGCTTGGGCGTGTGCTCGCGGCTCGATGCCGCGAGCATCGCCGTCCCCCCCGGGGACCGACCAGGTTCGCGCGCGTCCAGCGCCGCGGGACTGGGCGAGGGGCAGAGCAGAAAGGCGCAGCCATGCTGACCGCCATGATCATCGTCACGCTGATCGCCAGCCTGGCCGCCGGCATGGTCTGGCAGCAGTACCGCGCCGTGCAGATCGAGGCCGCCGACCGCGCCCGCGCGCAAAGCGCCTGGATCCTGCAGGGGGCGCTGGACTGGGCCCGCCTCATCCTGCGCGAGGACGCCAACGGCAACCGCCAGAAGAAGGTCGACCACCTCGGCGAACCCTGGGCCGTGCCGCTGGCCGAGGCTCGCCTGTCCACCTTCCTGGCGGCCGACAAGACGGCCGCCACGGACGACGAGGGCCCCGAGGCCTTCCTGTCCGGCAGCATCGAGGACGCACAGAGCCGCTACAACCTGCGCGCCCTGCTCGGCGGCACCAAGGTGCCCGAGCTGGAGCAGCGCGTGCTGGAGCGCCTGTGCAGCCAGGTCAATGCCGCGCCCGGCACGGCGGCGGTCATCATCACCGGCCTGCGCGCCGCCTTCCCCGCGCCGGCCAGCGCGCCCAGCCAGCCCGCCGGCGCCGCCAGCGAGGTGGTCATCAGCGAGTCCGGCCCGCTGCAGCCCGCCGGCGTGGACCAGCTGGCCTGGCTGGGCCTGGACGAGGCCACCATCAAGCGCCTGCAGCCCTATGTCGTGCTGCTGCCCAAGGCCACGCCGGTCAATCTGAACACCGCGCCGCGCGAGGTCATCGCGGCGCTGTTCGACGGCGTCGACCTGGCTTCGGCCGAGCGCCTGGTGCAGGGCCGCAAGGCCCAGCCGCTGCAGGAAGTCGACGACGCCAAGCGCTTCCTGCCCGCCAGCGTCGACCTGACCGGCAACCGGGCGTCGGTGGACTCGTCCTACTTCATCGTCACCGGCCGCCTGCGCCTGGACGAGCGCCAGCTCGAACAGCGCTCGCTGATCGAGCGCCAGGGCCTGAACATGATCGTGCTGGCCCGCGAGCGCATCAGCCAGCTGCTGGATCGGTAAAGCCATGAAGTCGAAGCCGGCTACAGATCTTCACCGCCCGCGCGACTGCCGCGCCGGGAAGGTCGCCTGCCCCTCCTAGAATGCGCCGCCCCCTGATTCCCCGATGAGCACCCTGCTGCTGTTCCTGCCCCCAAGGACGCGCCTGCGCGGCCTGGGCAAAGCCGCGTCCGCGGCGGCCGAGCTGCCGCGCGCCGATGCGGCGCGCGAGTACGACTACGCGCTGACGCCCGACGGCCGCCAGATCACGGCCGAGGGTCGCGCCGCACCGGGCGGCCTGCCGGCGGCGGACAGCGTCATCGCCGTGGTCGGCGAATCCGACATCAGCTGGCGCCGCGTCGAGCTGCCGCGTGCCGGCCGCCAGATGCGCGCCGCCCTCGCGGGCAAGCTCGAGGAGTCCCTGCTCGACGACCCCGACACCCTGCACTTCGCCCTCGAGCCCGATGCCCTCGGCGGCGACAGCGCCTGGGTCGCCATCACCTCACGGCCCTGGCTGACCGAGCACCTGGCCCAGCTCGACGCCGCACAGGTCTTCATCGACCGCGTCGCGCCGCTGTCCTGGCCGGACGAGCTGGCCCGCGGCCATTTCTTCGAGGCCAACGGCGCGGGGACGGCGCTGCGCTGGAGCCACACCGACGGCGTCGCCACGGTGCCGCTGGAAGGCGGCCTGGCGCGCCAGTTCTTCCCGCCCGGCCTGGTGCACGCGGCGCAGTGGACGGCCACGCCGGCCGTCGCGACGGCCGCCGAGCGCTGGCTGGGCACCACCGTCAGCGTGCAGACACCCGCCCAGCGGGCCCTGGCCGTGGTCGACAACGCCTGGAATCTGCGCCAGTTCGACCTCGCGCCGCGCGCCCGCGGCGCGCGCGCCCTGCGCCTGTTCAGCCGCGCGCTGATGCGCAAGCCCTGGCAGCCGGTGCGCCATGGCCTCGTCGGCCTGGCCCTGGTGCAGCTGCTGGGCATCAATCTGTGGGCCTGGCACCAGCACCGCGAAGTGGCGGCGCGACGCGAGGCCGTCACGACGACGCTGACCGGCGCCTTCCCCCAGGTGCGGGCCATCCTCGACGCGCCGGTGCAGATGCAGAAGCAGCTCGACCTGCTGCGCGCCAGCGCCGGCAGCGTCGGTGAGCAGGACCTCGAAGCCTTGCTGGCCGCCGCGGCCACGGCCTGGCCGGCCGACCGGCCGCCCACCGAGGCCCTCGCTTTCGAGCCCGGCCGCCTGACGGTGTCGGCCCAGGGCTGGGCACCCAACCAGATCGACAACTTCCGCAACCAGTTGCGCAGCGAAGGCTGGCAGCTGGACGCCAGCGAGGGCAAGCTGACCATCAGCCGCGCCAGCACCCAAGGACGCTCCTGATGGCCCGCTTCAACTCCGGCGGCGGCGAAGGCCTCGCCGCCCAATTCCAGCAGGCCAAGGCCCAGGCCACCGCGCATTGGCAGGCCCTGGGTGAACGCGAGCGCCTGGCCGTCGGCAGCATCGGGGTGCTGCTCGGCCTGCTGCTGGCCTGGAGCCTGCTGCTGGCGCCGGCCCTGCGCACGCTGAAGACGGCCCCCGCCGAACTCGAGAGGCTGGAGCTGCAACTGCAGCAGATGCAGGCCCAGGCCCAGGAAGCCCAGACCCTGCGCGCCGCGCCGCCGGTGCCGCCCGACCAGGCCCAGGCCGCGCTGAAGGCCTCCGTCGAACACCTCGGTGCCGCCGCCCGACTGAACCTGACCGGCGACCGCGCCGTCGTCTCCCTCAACAGCGTGGCCCCCGAGCTGCTGCAGGGCTGGCTGGGCGAGGTGCGCGCCGCCGCGCGGGCCCGCCCGGTCGAGGCCCAGCTGACCCGCGGCCCCAAGGGCTATTCCGGCACCCTGGTGCTGAGCCTGGGAGGCGCCTGATGGCCTGGTTCAAGAAGAGAAGCGGCCACACGACGATGCAGCTGTCGGACTCGGTGCTGGGCACTGGCAGCTATGGCGGCCGCGCGGTGCGCCACCGCACGCCGCAGCGCTGGGCCGTGGCCGGCGCCCTGGTCGGCGTCCTGGCGGCCCTCGTCGTCTTCGCGCCGGCCAGCTGGCTGGCCCGCGCCCTGGCCTCGGCAACGAACGACCACCTGCTCATCGTCGACACACGCGGCAGCGTCTGGAATGGCTCCGGCGTCCTCGTGCTGACCGGCGGCACGGGCAGCCGCGACGCCTCGGCGTTGCCGGGCAGGCTGCACTGGCGCATGGCCATGAAGGGCCTGGGCCTGCAGCTCGCCGCGCGCCAGGACTGCTGCATCAACGGCGACCTGCTGCTGGGCATCAAGCCCGGTTTCGGCCGCATGGAAATCAGCGTCGACAACCAGTCCGACTGGCTGGCCCGCCTGCCCGCCGGCCTGCTGGCGGGCCTGGGCACGCCGTGGAACACGCTGCAGCTGGGCGGCTCGCTGCGGCTGTCCGCGCGCGAATTGAAGCTGGAATCGGTGCAGGGCCGCTGGCGCCAGTTCGGCGAGCTGCAGCTGGACCTGCTCAACATGTCCTCGCGCGTGTCCACCGTCGCGCCGCTGGGCAGCTATCGCCTCAGCCTGACGGCCGACCCAGCCAACCCCGGCGTCAGCGCGCTGCGCCTGTCCACGCTGGAAGGCGCCCTGCAGCTCTCGGGCGCGGGCACGCTGAACAGCGGCGGCAAGAGCCGCTTCACCGGCGAGGCTGGCGCCGCGCCGGGCCGCGAGGAAGCGCTGAACAATCTGCTGAACATCATCGGGCGCCGCCAAGGGGCGCGCTCCGTCTTGACGATCGGATGATCATGAATTTCGCTCGCACCGCCGTCGCATCGGCCACCGCGCTCTCCGTGCTGCTGACCTCAGCCGGCAGCGCGTTCGCGCAGCCCGACAACGGCGCCATCCAGCGCGGCCGCGCCAAGGGCCCGGCCGTGAAGGCCAGCTCGCCGGTGACGCTGAACTTCGTCAACGCCGACATCGAGGCCGTCACCCGCGCCATCGGCGTCATGCTGGATCGCCAGATCATCATCGACCCGCGCGTCAAGGGCACGATCACGGTCTACAGCGAGCAGCCGGTGTCGGTGGCCGAGGCCTATCGCAACTACCTGGCGGCCCTGCGCGGCCTGGGCTTCACCGTCGTCGAGACGGCCGGCCTGCTCAAGGTGCTGCCCGAACCCGATGCCAAGCTGCAGGCGGGCTCGGTGGCCGTCGAGACCAGCAGCGCCCGCGGCGACCAGATCCTGACGCAGATCTTCCGCATCCAGCACGAGAACGCGAACAACCTCGTCGCCGTGCTGCGTCCGCTGATCAGTCCCAACAACACCATCAACGCCAACCCGGGCAACAACAGCCTGGTCATCACCGACTACGCCGACAACCTGCAGCGCATCGCCAAGATCATCGCGGCCATGGACACGCCGGGCACCAGCGACATCGAGATCGTGCCGCTCAAGCACGCCGTGGCGGCCGACCTCGCCCCGCTGGTGCAGCGCCTGGCCGATGGCGGTGGCGCCGTCGGCGCGGCCGTGCCGGGCCAGAGCAGCAGCGCCGTCAACGTGCTGGTCGACCCGCGCTCCAACGGCCTCATCCTGCGCGCCAGCAACCCGGCCCGCCTGGCGGCCGTGCGCTCCATGGTCGACAAGCTCGACCAGCCCAGCAGCGACGGCGGCAACAACATCCGCGTCGTCTACCTGAAGAACGCCGATGCCACCAAGCTGGCCACCGTGCTGCGCGCGGCCTTCGGCGCCGCCGCCTCGGGCGGCAGCGGCGGCGGCAGTTCCTCGGGCACCTCCAGCCTGAGCGGCAGCGGCTCGCTCACGGGGGCCGCCCCGACGCTGGCTGGCAGCGCCACCAACAGCAACAGCAACACGGGTGGCATGAGCTCGGCCGCCGCCACGGCGCCGCTGTCGCAATCCGCCGGCCCGTCCACGGGCGGCTTCGTGCAGGCCGACCCGTCGACCAACTCCCTCATCATCACGGCCCCCGAGCCGCTGTACCGCCAGGTGCGTGCCGTCATCGAGCAGCTCGATTCGCGCCGTGCCCAGATCTATGTCGAGTCGCTGATCGTCAAGATCGACAACACCAAGGCCGCCCAGTTCGGCGTGCAGTGGCAGAACCTGTTCGGCAGCAAGGGCGACAACACCATCACCGGCGCCGGCACCAACTTCGGCTCGGGTCTGGCCAACATCATCAACGGCACGGTCGCCGTGGCGGGCGGCCGCAGCGGCGTCGGCTCGGCTCTGAGCTCGGGCTCGGCGCCCACGGGCCTGAACATCGGCATCCTGAAGAAGGTCGGCGACTTCTACACCCTGGGTGCGGTGGCCAACTTCTTCGAGAGCCAGAGCGGCGCCAACGTGCTGTCCACGCCCAACCTGGTGGCGCTGGACAACGAGGAGGCCCGCATCGTCATCGGCCAGAACGTGCCCTTCGTGACCGGCTCCTATGCCAACAGCGGCGCGTCGACCGGCGGCACCGTCAACCCCTTCACGACCGTGGACCGCAAGGACGTCGGCCTGACGCTGAAGATCAAGAGCCAGATCGGCGAAGGCGGCACCGTGCGCATGGTGGTCTACCAGGAGAACTCCTCCGTGGTGCCCGGCTCCAACAGCACCACCGGCCCGACGCTGGACAAGAGCGCCATCGAGACCTCGGTCGTCGTCGACGACGGCGACATCATCGTGCTGGGCGGCCTGCTGAAGGACGAGTACACCGACGGCGACGACGGCGTGCCGGGCCTGTCCAAGATCCCGCTGATCGGCAACCTCTTCAGCAGCAAGAACCGCAAGCGCGTGAAGACCAATCTGATGGTCTTCCTGCGTCCCGTCGTCATGCGCAACGCCGACAGCGCCAACCAGCTGACGCTGGACCGCTACGAGAGCATCCGCGGCGTGCAGCAGAACAGCCAGCCGCAGAAGAGCCTCGTGCTGCCCGACACCGGCGCGCCGGTGCTGCCCGAACCCAAGATCGCGCCGCCCAACAAGGCCCTGCCGCAGCCCTCGCTGCAGACGCCGCCGCAACAGCAGTCCACGCAGTAAGCCAGCCATGGCCGCGACCCGCCACCCCCTGCCCTACGCCTTTGCCAAGGCCAACACCGTGCTGCTGGAAGACGACGGCAGCACGCTGACGCTGTGGGCGCCGCCCGAGGTGGGCTGGGCCACGCTGTCAGAGGTGCAGCGCCTGTACGCGGTCGACCGGCTGGAATCGGAAGCCGTCACGTCGCTGGCCGAGCGCATCAACGCCGCCTACGCCGGCAGCGAGAGCAGCGCGGCCGTCGTCGTCGGCGAGGTCGAGAGCGCGGTGGACCTGTCGCGCATGATGCAGGACCTGCCGGCGGTTGAAGACCTGCTCGAGGCCGCCAACGACGCGCCCATCATCCGCATGCTGAACGCGCTGCTGACCCAGGCGGCCAAGGACGGCGCGAGCGACATCCACATCGAGCCCTATGAGCGCGCTTCGTCGGTGCGCTTCCGTGTCGACGGCACGCTGCGCGAAGTCGTGCAGCCCAACCGCGGCCTGCATGCGGCCCTGATCTCGCGCCTGAAGATCATGGCCGAGCTGGACATCGCCGAGAAGCGCCTGCCCCAGGACGGCCGCATCTCGCTGCGCATCGGCGGCCGCGCCATCGACGTGCGCGTCTCCACCCTGCCCTCGGCCCACGGCGAGCGCGCGGTGCTGCGCCTGCTGGACAAGAGCGAATCCAAGTTCACGCTGGAAGGCCTGGGCATGGACGGCAACGTGCTGTCCGCCTTCAAGAAGCTGGTGCAGCAGCCCCACGGCATCGTCCTCGTCACCGGGCCGACCGGCTCGGGCAAGACGACGTCGCTGTATGCCTCGCTGCAGACCGTCGACACCAGCACCACCAATGTGCTGACCGTCGAGGACCCGATCGAATACGAGCTGCCCGGCATCGGCCAGACCCAGGTCAACAGCAAGATCGACCTGACCTTCGCCAAGGCCCTGCGCGCCATCCTGCGCCAGGACCCGGACGTCATCATGATCGGCGAAATCCGCGACTACGAGACCGCGCAGATCGCCATCCAGGCCTCGCTGACGGGCCACCTGGTGCTCGCCACCCTGCACACCAACGACGCGCCCAGCGCCGTCACCCGCCTGACCGACATGGGCGTGGAGCCCTTCCTGCTCAGCAGCTCGCTGCTGGGCGTGCTGGCCCAGCGCCTGGTGCGGCGGCTGTGCCCCGTCTGCAAGCGCCAGGACGAGCATGGCCCCGACGCCGGGCCGCCCCCAGGCGGGGCCAGCCCCCTCGGGGGGCAGCGCAGCGCCGAAGGCGCAAGCGTGGGGGCACGAGGACTCTGGCACCCGGTCGGCTGCGAGGCCTGTGGCCACACCGGCTACAAGGGCCGCACCGGCGTCTACGAGCTGATGGTCGCCGACGACGCGGTGCGCAACCTCATCCACAACCGCGCGCCCGAGAGCCAGCTGCAGGCCGCCGCCGAGGCCGCCGGCCTGCGTTCCATGCGCGAGGACGGCGAGCGGTTGATCAATGCCGGCGTCACCTCTTTGGAAGAAGTGCTTCGCGTGACCCGCGAATAGGCTGATCCCCGTGCCCGCCTACAAATACGAAGCCCTCACCGATGCCGGCCGCCAGAGCAGCGGCCTGATCGAGGCCGACAACCCGCGCGCCGCCCGCGCCATGGTGCGCGCGCAAGGGCTGACGCCGCTGAGCATCGAGGTCGTGCAGCAGCACGGCGCCCAGGAAGGCAGCCGCTTCACGCGCCGCGTCTTCAGCCCGACGGCCCTGGCGGTGTGGACGCGCCAGCTCGCCGGCCTGGTCGGCTCCGGCCTGCCCATCGAGCGCGCCCTCACGGCCCTGGCCGACGAAAGCGAGGACACCCGGCAGCGCGAGCTCATCAGCCAGCTCAAGGCCGAGGTCAATGCCGGTTCGGCTTTCGCCCGCGCCCTGGCCTCGGCGCCGCGCGAGTTCGACGACGTCTACCGCGGTGTCGTCGCCGCCGGCGAGCAGAGCGGTGCGCTGGGCCAGGTGCTGGAAAAGCTCGCCGACGACCTGGAAGAGCGCCAGGACCTGAAGGCCAAGCTGATCGGCGCCATGGCCTACCCGGCCATCGTGTCCTTCATCTCCGTCCTCATCGTCATCTTCCTCGTCACCTATGTGGTGCCGCAGATCGCCACCGTCTTCACCAGCTCCAAGCGCGCCCTGCCCGCGCTGACCGTGGCCATGCTGGCCGTCAGCGACTTCGTGCGCAGCTGGGGCTGGGCCATGCTGGCCGTCCTCGTCGCCGGTGGCGTGGCCCTGCGCTATGCGCTGAAGGCCCCGGCCTTCCGGCTGCGCTTCGATGCCGGCATCCTCGGCATCCCGCTGATCGGGCGCCTGGCACGCGGCTACAACGCGGCCCGCTTCGCCGGCACCCTGGCCATGCTGGCCGGCGCCGGCGTGCCCATCCTGAAGGCGCTGCAGGCCGCCGCCGAGACCCTGTCCAACCGCGCCATGCAGGCCGATGCGCTGGACGCCCTCGTGCAGGTGCGCGAAGGCGCACCGCTGGGCCTGGCCCTGGCCGGCAAGAAGCGCTTCCCCGGCATCCTCGCCATGTTTGCCCGCCTGGGCGAGCAGACCGGTGAGCTGCCGAACATGCTGGGCCGCGCGGCCCGCCAGCTCGGCACCGAGGTGCAGCGCCGTTCCATGGCCGCTGCGACGCTGCTGGAGCCGCTGCTCATCGTCGCCATGGGCGCGGTGGTGCTGCTCATCGTGCTGGCCGTCCTGCTGCCCATCATCCAGCTCAACACATGGGTGAAGTGAGGCGGCCTGCCGTCAGCGCCCTGCTGACGCTGGTCGTGAGTTTTGGCGTCATCGCCTGGATGGGCTGGCGCTGGTGGCCGCACTGGGGCCTGGCCTTTGCCACCGAGGACGCGCCGCTGGGCTGGTGGCAGGCCGCCCTGCTGGTGGCCAACGCCAGCGCTGCGGCAGCCCTGGCCTGCGTCCTCGCCGCGGTTGGCAACCGCTCGCGCGCGGTGCGCTGCTGGACGCTGCTGGCTCTGGGCATGGTCTTCGCCGCGCTGGACGAGCGCTTCATGGCCCACGAGGCCGTGCAGGACTGGCTGCAGTTCGACCTCGGCCTGTCGCACTCCTGGGCGCAATGCGTCATCCTCGCCTATGCCCTGGGCGGCGTGGTCCTGCTCTACGTCGTGTGGGTCGAGGGCAGCGCGAGCTTGCGACGCTGGACCCTCGCCGCCCTCGTCGCCGGTGGCGTCGCCATCGCGCTGGACCTGGCTTTCGACACCATCGCCATGCAGATCGTCGAGGAGTGGCTGGAAGCCCTGGCCGAGACGCTGCTGCTGGCCGGCCTCTTCAGCGAACTGGGCAGCGCGGCGTCCCCGCGGCACTGAGCGGCGGTGGCGTGTCCCAGGGTTCGCGCGGCTGGCTGATGACAGCCTCCGTCCAGGCGCGCACGCCCCAGGCCTCGCCGCGCTTGACCTGCGGCTGCATGCCGGCGGCATCGGGTTCGGCCTCCAGATCGCCGGCGTAGAAGTCGTAGCGGCTGGCCCGCAGCCGCAGCGCCGGCAGGCCCTTGGCCGACGGCAGGCTCAGGCGCAGTTCGCCGCGCTGCGCCTCCGACTCTCCCGGCTTGCCCGCCAGCCGCTGCACGCTCGCACCCACGGCCCAGGCCGGATCGGACAGCGCCAGCAGGGCCCAGACCGCCGGCTCGGCCGTGCCGGGCCAGCGCAGTTCGACCCAGCTCTCGCAGCCGGCGCCCGCGCCACCCCAGTGCAGACGCTGCAGGCGCGCCTCGCTGACGCCGCCGGGGCTGACGACCCAGATGCGGGGAGCGCCCGCCGGCGTGTCGAAGCTGGCGCGCACGACGATCTCGGCGTACTCCTCAGGAGGTGGCGTGTCGCGCAGGCGCAGCTGCACGCCCCAGCCCAGGGTCTTGGCGACGAGCATCCACGTGCCTGCCACGCCGTCGTCCAGCCCCAGTCGCACCACCGTCTCGCCGCCCTCGCGGCGGTACTGGGCCACCCCATCCTTCACGGCCGGTCCGGCCACGACGAAGGCCGTGGGCACCGGCGGGTTCTGCTCGGCCACGGACTGCCAGCGCGGCTCGCGCGCAGCGGCCCGGGTCTCGGCCGCCCATCCCTGCGTGGCCACCCAGGCCGCCAGCGGTGCCAGCGTCCAGTTTGGCAGGGCCACCGTCGGCACCGAAGAGGGCGTGAAGGCGTCATGCACGCCGGCGCGCGCCGGCGTGCCGTAGAACCCGGGCCACCAGGGCCAGACCTGCTGAAGACCCGCCAGTTGCAGCGGCGCGGAGCCAGCCGGCTGCTGGCGTCCGAAGTCCTGCAAGGCCTGCTTGAAGTCGGCCTGCAATTCGGCCACCGTCGCCGCGGGGACCTGTGCGCTCAGCACGCCGCCCAGCATCAATGTCAGCAGCCGCCTCATGTGCAGGTCACCAGGTTGTAGCGCGACAGCACGCGCCACCAGCCCTGCTCGTTGGCTTCGAGCTGGTAGAGGTTGTAGGCATACCAGCCACCGGCCTTGCGCAGGCCTTCGGGCCGCCAGGCCTGGGCCAGCGCGCGCTCGGGATCCAGCCAGGGAGCCTGCGTCACCTCGCGGTCCTCGCTGATGACCGTGCGCAGGTCGGCGACCCCGTCGCCGTCCAGGTCGATGCCGGCGTCGACACGGTGCGTCAGCGTGCCCATGAAGCCCGCCCCGCTCAGCCGCGTCTCCCGTTGCGGCAGCACGCGCGCCCGTGCGGCGTCCACCGTGGCTGTCGTCGCGAACACCGCCAGGATGGGCGAGCGCGCCGGCTGGGCCAGCACGACCTCGGCCATGCTGCTGAAGTCCTCCGGCTTGTCGCTCGTGCCGCAGCCATCGCTGCCATAGGCGGCGCTGCGCAGCACGCCGGGCAGCAGGCCCTTCTCGGTGACGACCCAGACCGGCAGCCGCAGCGTCAGTTGCAACTGGTCGATGCGCCCCTGCCCGTTGGTCAGCGAGCTGCTCAGGTCGGCCAGTTCGCCTTCGCGCCACGTCGCCTTCACGGCCAGGCCGCGCGCCTTGGCGATCTCGTACAGGTCGGCCAGGGCGGCGGCGCTGCGTGCGTCGTAGCTGACGCGGTAGACCACGCCCTCGGCATCGCGCGCCCGCAACCGGCTCACGAGCGGCCCGCCGGCAAAACCTGCCACCAGCGCATCGGGCTTGAAGAAGGAAGCCCCCGGCGCCCGGCCACCCCAGCGGCCCAGGCCCATGGCCGTCATGCGCGCCGGGTCGAGCTTGAACTCCTTGCTGCTGCGCGCGGCGATCTGCACATTGATGGCGGTGCTGGGCGGATGCATCAGCACCTCGGCCGGCGCCTTGCCGAAATCGCGGCTCAGGGCCGAGCGCATCTTGCGGGCCTGCTCGAACTCGGCGGCGACCAGCTTGCGCCAGGCCGGCGCGTCGGCCTCGCCCTCAGCGCCGCGCCGCTTGATCTGCTCCAGCAGCCCGGCATGGTCGCCCCAGGCGTGCAGGGACGGCGTCAGTGCGAAATGCTTGCGCAGCGCCGCGAACTGGGCCGCGGTCGTTTGCAGGTCGGGCTTGGCGACCAGCGTCGCCCGCGCGAGGTCAGCCTCGGCCTGGGCCAGCGCGGCCGACGGCTCGGCCCGGGCATGGGCCGCAGCAGCGGCGAGGCAAAGCGCGCCGCAGAAGGGTCCGAGCTTCATGTTTCTCCCTGTCTGGACGCCCGCATTCTCGGGCCGGCCGCCCCCTGCAGGATCAGCGATAGAAGTAATACGCCGCCGTGTAGCTCACCCGCGCCGTCTGCCCGAGCTTCTCGGTCGTGCAGGGCTCGGCCGGCTCCACGCCGCCGCCGGTGTTCAGGCGCTGGATGCTGCGCACGTTGGCAAACACGCCGCTGCCGCTGTTGCTCTTGGCGCTCAACAACAGCCAGGGGATGGCGGTCTCCGGCGTGGGGCTGGGCGCGCGGGCCTTGACCTCCCCGACCACCTTGCTGCCGTCCGGCGCCTCCCAGGTCGGGCCGGCGTAGTGCTTGCCCAGCGGATTGCTGCGCTGGTCGGCCAGCGTGGCCTCGGGCGCGCGGAAGACCCAAGCGGGGCTGCCGTCCGCCTTGGCAGCGCAGTCGTAGATCTGCACGCCGCTGGCCAGGGCTTCCATGACGAAGGTCTGGCCGGCGGGTGGCTGCAAATTGGCCGGCGCCTGGGGCGGCAGGGGCGTCGACGCGCAGGCGGCCAGCATCAGGACGGGAGACAGGGCGAACACGACACGCATGGAGAACCTTTCAAGCGGATGAGCCCGCAGTCTAGGAAGCCGCGCAAGCCCGGTCGCCCCCTATCATCGTCCGCCATGCCAGCCACGCTCTCCGGTCAACTCGTCGTCGCCATCTCCTCGCGCGCCCTCTTCGATTTCGAGGCCGAGAACGAGGTCTTCGAGGCCGGCGACGACCATGCCTACATGGCCCTGCAGCAGCAGCGCCTGGACGAACCGGCACCGCCCGGCGTGGCCTTCTCCCTCGTCGAGAAACTGCTGGCCTTCAATGCCGGCGGCGCGCCCCAGGTGGAAGTCGTCGTGCTGTCGCGCAACGACCCCATCTCGGGCATGCGCGTGTTCCGCTCGGCCAAGCACTACGGCCTGCCCATCGAGCGCGGCGTGTTCACGCGCGGCGCCTCGCCGTGGCGCTACCTGAAGCCGCTGTCGGCCCAGCTTTTCCTGTCCACCAACGAGGCCGATGTGCGCCAGGCCCTGGGCGCCGGCGTGGCCGCGGCCCGCGTGATGCCGCTGGCGGCGCGAGCTTCCGCCGCGCATCCGAAGGAGCTGCGCATCGCCTTCGACGGCGACGCGGTGCTGTTCTCGGACGAAGCCGAGCAGGTCTTCCAGCGCGATGGCCTGGCGGCCTTTCGCGAGCACGAACTGCAGCGCGCCCATCTGCCGCTGCAGGCGGGGCCCTTCAAGCCGGTGCTGGAAGCCCTGCACCGGCTGCAGCAGTCGCGCGCCAATGGCATGCATGTGCGCACGGCCCTCGTCACGGCGCGCAGTGCACCGGCCCACGAGCGCGCCATCCGCACGCTGATGGACTGGCAGATCGAGGTCGACGAGGCCATGTTCCTCGGTGGCCTGGCCAAGGGCGAGTTCCTGCGTGAGTTCGAGCCCGACTTCTTCTTCGACGACCAGGTCGGCCACGTCGCCAGCGCCGCAGCCCATGTGCCGGCGGGCCATGTGAGCGCCGGCATCGCCGCGGGCTGACGACCTCACTCCCCTAGGCTGAAGCCGGCATGACCGGATCGGCCGGCGGATTGCGTCCATGCAGACAGAGGCCACGTTTTCGGCCTTGGAGAGTCTGCGATGGCGAGTCCGCTTCTTTCTGCTGCCGGCCCGCGGCCCGCGCAGGTGTTCGGCTTCTATTGGGAGATGCTGCACGACCGCTCCGGCGACGTCGTCAGCGACGGCTTCAGCCGCGCCAGCCCGCCGCCCTTGCGGCAGCAGCCCGGCTACAGCTACCGCATCACGCCGCTGTGCCTGATCGCCGCCCTGCTGGACGCCGACGCCCTGGCGTTTGCGGCCGAACCCGCCATGCTGGGCGTCAGCGCCCGGCTGGAGCAGGTGCTGAGCGCCCATCTGGAGGACCCCGCCACCAGCTTCGAGGCACCGCTGGACGCGCTGGTCGGCGACACCGACAGCCTCATCCTGGCCCAGATGCTGCTGGCCCAGCTGCCGCCCGGCGTGGCCCGATTGGGGGCGCGCAGCGCCACCGGCGCGGCCTGCGAGGGCGATGACGCGCTGTCGGCCTGCGAGTCGGGCCGCGACGTGGCGGCCGTCTACTACCGCTTCGACCTGGCCCTGCTGCGCGATCGCATCCGCCCGCTCAAGGCAGCAGGCTGAGACCGAAGCTGCGCTCGACACACCAGAGCAGGGCCAGCGCAGCGACGGCGCTGGAGCCGCCGGGCACGATCCAGCGCCGGTAGACGGTGGCCGAGCGCAGCGCCAGCGCCACGGGCAACAGCAGCGCGACGACAGCGAGCTGGCCCAGCTCGACGCCGAGGTTGAAGCCCAGCAGCGGCAGCACCAGCTCGCTGCCCCGCAGGCCCAGGTCCTTCAGCGGCCCGGCAAAGCCGACGCCGTGCACCAGGCCGAAGAGCCCGACCATGCTCCAGCGCGGCCCGGGCACAAAGGGCTTGAGGTTGTCGACCGCGGCCAGCAGCACGGTCAGCGCGATCAGCGATTCGATGACAGCCGCCGGCGGATCGATGGCACCGCTGGCCGCCAGCGCCAGCGTGATGGAGTGGGCCAGCGTGAAGGCAGTGACCAGCTTGAGCGTCTCGGCCAGCGCGGCGCGGCCGCTGGCGCGCGGCGCCCAGCCCTTGCCTTCGCGGCGCCAGACGGCCACGAGCAGCAGCGTGACCAAAAAGAGCACATGGTCCAGGCCGCTGGCGATATGGGCCATGCCTTCGACGACAAAGCCACCGAAGCCGCGGCTCTCGAGGTTGAGGCGCTGCGGGCCGGCGCCCGGCGTCAGCACCAGCGGTTCGCCGGACGCGCCGACCAGGCGGGCCAGGCCGCGGTGGGCCGTGTCGGTGGTGGCGAAGAGGCGGTAGTCGATGTCCAGCTCATGCACGGCGGCCGGGCATTGCCAGTGGCTGACGAGGACGGCATGCATGCCGTCGCTGTGCTCGTCGAGCTGCGGCTTTGGGCGGTCCTGCAGCGTGCAGGCCGCGCCATCTGCCGTGAAACGCAGGCCGGCACTGGCCAGGGCCTCGATGTCTGGCCAGCGCTGGCGCACCTCGCCCCAGCTGAGGTTGCCGTCACCGTCGGCGTCCAGGGCGAGGTCGCGGTCCAGGTCGCGCAGCGCGATGTCCAGGCGCTGCTCGACGGCCGCGCCGTTGACGCGGTAGACGAGGTAGGCCTCGCTGGCCTGGTGGGCCTGGGCCGCGCCGCACAGCAGCAGCGCCAGCCAGAACAAGCAACGGATCACGGCGCAAAACTCCTGTCGAGGGCCGCAAGGCGTGCATCCTGCCAGCCCTTGTCGCGCAGCACACGCGCCAGCTGCTGGCGCGTCGCATCGCCCTCACGGCCGGCGGCCAGCGCGGCACGCAGCAGCAGCACGGCATCGACCGGCTCGCGTTGCATGGTCCAGTTGACCTGGGCCAGGCGCAGGGCCTCGCGCGGCTGCTGCTCGACGTCCAGCGCAAAGCGGGCCTGCTCGCGCGCATGCTTGCCCGGCTCGCGGCGGTCGCCGGCGGCCAGGCGCTCACGCATCAGCGCGCTCGGCGCCGACGCATCCCGACCGAGCTGGCGCAGGGCGATGACCCGCCGCAGCAGCAGCGCATCGGCCTCGGCATCGGGGCTGCGCTCGACCAGCACCAGGGCCTCGGCCGGGCGCTGGCGGGCCAGCAGCCAGTCAGCCAGCGCGGCGCGGGTGTAGACCTCGTCCTCGCCCGCCAGCGCGCTGCGGTAGAGGGCCGGTGCGGTGGTTTCGTTGCCCAGGCGCTCGGCCAGCTCGGCGCGCATCAGTGCGAGCCAGGGTGCCATGGAGCGACCGGGGCTCAGTTGGGCCAGGGTCTGCTCAGCGGCGGGGCCCTGGCCCGACAGGCTGGCCAGCTCGGCCAGGCAGGCCATGGCGGGCAGCGCGGCCAGGGGTTGAAGCTGCTCGCAGAGCGCCCGGGCCTCGGGCAGCTCGGCGCGCAGCTGATGCAGGGCGGCTGCATCGAGCAGGGCCTGGGCGCGGTGGTCGGGCGTCAGGTCGCCGCGCGCCAGCAGGCGCTGCAGTTCGGCCAGGGCCGGTTCGAATTCATGCCGCGCCTGCAGCACGCGGGCGCGCAGCAGCACGGCGTCGGCGGGCGCGTCGGCCTGGCGCCACCAGGGCGCGAGCGCGGCCTGGGCAGCACCGAGCTCGCGCGGGTCGCCATGCACGCGGGCGCGTTGCAGCGCCGCGCGTGCAGTGGCAACAGCCAGCGGCAATTGCGCCGGGTCCTGCGCCAGGGCCGCACGACGCGCGCGCTCAGCGGCGTCGATGCGGTAGGGCAGGCGCTGCACGACCTCGGCGTCGTCCTTCGGGACGAAGGGCTCGGCCGAGACCGCTGCCGGCAGAGCCAGCAGCACCAGCAGCAACGCAGGCGGTCGCATCACAGGCTTTGCGGCTCTTCGGTCTCGCTGACCGACGCGGTCACCGTCGGCAGCGTCAGCGCCTCCGAGGTCTCGTCGTCCGTCTTCTGGCCCTTGAGGTAGCTCACCAGGGCGGTGGACGAGGCCACGGCGCTGTCGGGCACGGCGGTGGGAGCGGGCGGAGGCGGTGGTGGCGGGCCGATGATCTCGGTATCGCTGTCGCTGCCACCGCAGGCGGACAGTGCGATCACGGCGCCGGCGGCGACGGCAACGGTCTTGCGGGTCAACATGGCGGCCCCCTTTACTTGGTGCCCGGGATGGGCGTGTTGAGGTAGGGGAAGCCGCTCATCAGGGGCACAACGGCCTGGTCCACCGCGTCATGCAGCTTGAAGCTGGTGGCGCCCAGCGGCACGGCGCCGGGCTTGCAGGCCGCGCCGAAGCCGAGCTTGTCGGTGTCGCCATTGGCCATGCACAGTCCGCCCATCACCGCCACCAGCGAGATGTCGACGACGTCGTCCTTGGGCCGACGGCCATTGGGGAAGCCGGCGTTGTCGGTGCCGCCCGCCAGGATGTTGCCGACGATGCCGAGGCGGTTCTGCTGGGCGAAGGGCACGGCCGGGACGGCGGTGTTCAGGCGCAGCATTTCGGAGGCCGTCACGGTCTTCTGCTGGTTGACGCCCTTGATGCCGGTCAGGAAGGTCGTGACCAGGTCGTTGCGCGGGAAGTTGGTGGGCGCCGTATTGGGCAGGCCCAGCGCGATCTCCAGCAGGGCCGGCAGCGTCGGGTTGGTCACGTAGTCGGCGAACTGGGCGTCATCCTTGGGCTTGGAGGAGTTGAACTTGTCCTTGTCCTTCAGGCCGATGACGACCTCGTTGACCAGGGGCATGCCCAGGCGCGAGACCTGCACCCAGGCGCCGCCGGCCTTCTCGCTGGCCTGGTGACCCGAGCCCGGCTTGGGATCGAGCAGGCGGCCCTGGCGCAGGCTGGCCGTCGTCCAGCCGCCGATGACGTCGTCCGTGGCGCTCTTCAGGCAGTCCTTGTGCACTTCCAGCGCCAGCGTCGTGACGTTCTTGTCGTCGATGGTGTTGGGCGCGGCATTGATCAGGGCCGGGTCGGTGATGACGGAGACCGGTGCGTTGACGAGGTCGAAGATGGTGCCGAGGTTGACGGCAAACGGGTCCTGACGCTGGCCGACGAAGACCTTGGCCTGCGTCGCGCAGCCGGGGATGGTGATGGGATAGACATGCTTGGCCGCATAGGCGGCGTAGTCGGCAATCGTCTTCTTGCCGATGTTGTCGACCGGCTTGTCGAAGCTGGTTGCGCCGCTGGTGGCATGCGTGACCGCCTGGGCCGTTCCGCTGCGGCGATCGCCGCGCACCACGGTCAGCGTGTAGCTCTCGTTCAGCTGCAGGTTGGCGTCCTTGACGCTGGAAACCGCGCCCGACTGGATCAGCGGGATGCCGACCATCTTGCCCCCGACGCTGAGCGAGGTGCCCGCGCCGTTGTTGGACAGCGTGTTCTTGAAGCGGAACTGGAAGGTCAGGTGTTCCTTGGCGTCGCCGACGTTGTCGATGTGGATCTCGTACAGCGCGCTGGGGTCCATCGAGAAGTAGTTCGGGCCGCCATAGCCATCCTGCAGCGGCTGGTAGTTGGCGATCAGCGTCACGTAGCCGGCGCGGCCGGTCTCGTAGCTGTTGAACATGTAGAAGTCCGTCGCATCGACCTTGGGCACGGTGGTGATGAAGGGGGCTTCGCGGTGGCTGGAGGCCTGGGCGCCAAGGGCCAGGCAGAACAGCGCGGTCGCCAACGCGCTGCAGGTCAAACGGGTGTTCATCGAGGGCATCCTGAGTGGCGATGCCGGCTTGGCATCTGGGCGGTGTTACGAGCCCAGAGCGCCTCCGGATTCACCCGATGTGACGAATCGCTCCTCATCCCCCTAGCAACCACAATGCGCGCACTTCGAGGAGACCCCCCATGCCCAGCTTTCGTCTTGCTGCCCTCGCCGCAGCCCTGTGCGCCACAAGTGCCTGGGCCGGCACCAGCGGCTTCTACCGCCAGCCCGCCATCCAGGGCGAGCAGATCTACCTCGTCGCCGAGGGCGATCTCTGGCGCGTCGGCACGCAAGGCGGCGAGGCCCAGCGCCTGACGACGCACAACGGCCAGGAGACCCAGCCCGCCGTGTCGCCCGACGGCCAGTGGCTGGCCTTCACGGGTCAGTATGACGGCGGCACCGAGATCTATCTGATGCCGGTGGCAGGCGGCCTGCCGAAGCGCCTGACCTGGGAAGGCGGCGGCATGCGCGTCTGGGGCTTCACGGCCGCGGGCGAGGTCCTCTACACCGGCTTGGACAGCCGCCCGGGCTCCCAGCTCTTCGCCGTCGACGTGAAGACCGGCCAGCGCCGCCAGCTGCCCGTCGGCCAGGCCAGCGATGCGGCCTTGAGCCCCGACGGCCGCACCCTCTACTTCACGCGCAGCGGCCTGCGCGGCGACAACGCCCGCCAGTACCGCGGCGGCGCCATCGCGCGGCTGTGGGTCATGGACCTGATGGACCGCTCCGAGGCCAGGCCGCTGCTCGCCGAAGGCAACAACGACCGCCGTCCCCTGCCCTACCGCGTCGGCACGGGCCCGGGAAGCGAGCGCATCGCCTTCCTGTCGGACCGCGACGGGACGGTCAATCTCTGGTCGGTGGACGCGCGCGGTGGCGACCTGCGCCAGCACAGCACGCACAAGGGCTGGGACATCCGCCACGCCTCCATCGACGGCAGTCGTGTCGTCTATGCGCTGGGCGCCGACCTCTACCTCGTCGACCTGGCGCAGGCCGCGGCGCCCAGGAAGCTCGACATCAGCCTGGGTGGGGACTTCGACCAGCAGCGCGAGCGCTGGATCAAGAAGCCGCAGGACTTTCTGACCGACACCAGCTTCGCCCCCAACGGCGAGCGCGTGCTGCTGGCCGCGCGCGGCCATCTCGCCACGCAGGGCGTGCAGGCCCTGCGCCGCGCCGAACTGCCGCAGCCGGCCGACGGCCGCTGCAAGAAGGGCGAGTTCAGCAGCGACAGCAAGAGCGTCTTCGCCACCTGCGACTTCAGCGGCGAAACCGAGATCTGGCGCTTCGCGGCCAACGGCAGCGGCCAGCCCGAGCGCATCACCGGCGGCGCGACCACGCAGCGCCGCGACCTGCTGCCCTCGCCCGATGGCCGCTGGCTGGCCCACACCGACAAGGAAGGCCGCATCTGGCTGACCGACCTGAAGGCCAAGACGACGAAAGAGATCGCCCGCGGCGGCCTCGGCGACGCGCCGCAGCTGCAGGGCTGGAGCCCCGATGGCCAGGCCCTGGCCTGGACGATGGCGCTGCGCCAGCCCGACCGCAGCCAGCTGCAGCTCTACAGCACCGCCGACGGCCGCACCCACACGCTGACCAGCGACCGCTACGACAGCGCCGCCGCCACCTTCAGCCCCGACGGGCAGTGGCTCTACTTCGCGTCCAACCGCAACTTCGCCACCACCGGCAACGGCAGCCCCTGGGGCGACCGCAACACCGGCCCCTTCTTCGGCTTCCGCAGCAAGCTCTACGCGCTCGCACTGCAGCCGGGCCTGCGCTCGCCCTTCGCGGCCAAGGACGAACTGGAATCGGTCACCGAGAAGAAGGCCGACGAGCAGCGCGCCGAGGACAAGAAGGCCACCGACAAGGAGCCCACCGAGCGCAAGCCGGATGACAAGGACAAGAAGCCGGCGACCGACAAGAAGGACAAGGGCAAGCCCACCATCCAGTTCGAAGGCCTGGCCGAGCGCCTCTACGAGCTGCCCGTACCGGCCGGCAGCTATCGCAATCTGCGTGCGGACGGCAAGCGGCTGTGGTTCCTGGACCAGGACCTGGACCGCAAGACCCATCTGAAGTCCATCAGCATCGACAACCAGGGCGGCCCCGCCGAGATCCTCGCTTCCGACGTCCGCAGCTACGACATCAGTGCCGACGGCAAGAAGCTGATGGTGGTGCGCAACCAGGGCCAGGGTGCGCCCGAGATCCTCATCGTCGACGCGGCACCCAAGCTGCCCGCCGACCTGGGCAAGCTGACCGTGCGCTGGAGCGACTGGCAGATCGCCACCCAGCCGCGCGCCGAGTGGAAGCAGATGTTCGCCGACGCCTGGCGCATGCACCGCGACCACTTCTACGACACGGCCATGCATGGTGTCGACTGGACGGCCGTACGCGCCAAATACGAGCCCCTGGTGGACCGCGTGACCGACCGCTTCGAGCTGGCCGAGCTGATGGCGCAGATGGTCGGCGAGCTGGGCGCCCTGCACAGCCAGGTCGGCCCCGGCGACACCCGTCCCGCGCCGGACGAGCCGGGTCTCGCCGGCCTCGGCGGGCGCTTCTCGCGCGGGGCCGAAGGCTGGCGCATCGAGGCGATCTACGGCTTTGAGGCCGAGCTGCCGTCGGAAGCACCACCGCTGGCCGCGCCCGGCCTCGGGCTCAAGGTGGGCGACATCATCACGACAGTCAATGGCCGCCCGACTGCTGATGCACCGCACATCCTCGAGATGCTGCGCGGCCAGGCCGGTCGCCAGGTGCTGCTGGAGGTCAAGCAGGCCGCCGGCGGCAAGACCGTGCAGCGCATCGTCACGCCCGTGGCTCCAGTGCGCGAGAACCAGCTGCGCTACAACGACTGGCGCGTCAGCCGCGCGCGGGCCGTCGAGCAGGCCGGCCAGGGTCGCATCGGCTATGTGCATCTGCGCGCCATGGGCCCGGCCGACATCGCCGACTTCGTGCGCGAGTTCTACGCCGCCAGCGACCGCGACGGCCTCATCATCGACGTGCGCTACAACAACGGCGGCAACATCGACAGCTGGATCCTGGAGAAGCTGCTGCGCCGCGCCTGGGCCTTCTGGCAGCCGCGCTCGCCCGGCGGCGCGCCGGTCTACGCCAACATGCAGAACGTCTACCGCGGCCACACCGTGGTGCTGATGAACGAGGACACCTACAGCGACGGCGAGACCTTCGCCGAAGGCTTCAAGCGGCTGAAGATCGGCCCCGTCATCGGCAAGCGCAGTTCGGGCGCCGGCGTCTGGTTGTCCGACCAGAACCGCCTCGTCGACAACGGCATCATGCGCGCCGCCGAGAACGGCCAGATTGACGCCCAGGGCCGCTTCCTCGTTGAGGGCGTGGGCGTGACGCCGGACATCGAGGTCGACAACCTGCCGCGCGCCACCGCCATGGGGCACGACGCGCAGCTGGATGCAGCGCTCGCCGAGCTGAAGCGGCGCATCGCGGCCGAGCCGATTCCGGTCGTGAAGCCCGGTCCCTATCTGCGGCCGGTCAAGCCGTGAACGAAAGGGAGGCGGCGGCCTCCCTTTGATTTTTTGCCTAGACTGGACCCATGGCCCCGCAGCGCGACATCCGCTTCGTCACCTCCTCCGACGGTGTGCAGATCGCCGCCGCGCGCCATGGCAGCGGCCCGCTGGTGCTGAAGGCGGCCACCTGGCTGACCCACATCGACCAGGTCGCACCGGGCAGCATCCAGCAAGCGCTGATCGACGAGTTCTCGGCGGCCCACACCTATGTCGAGTACGACACCCGCGGCTGCGGGTTGTCGCAGCGCCGCGTCGACGACCTGTCCTTCGAATCCTGGGTGCGCGACCTCGAGGCCGTGGCCGACACCTATGGCCGCGACGAGCCCTTCACGCTGATGGGCTTCACCTGCGGCGCCGGCGTGGCCGTCGAGTACGCGGCCCGCCACCCCGAGCGCGTGCGCAACCTGGTGCTGTTCGGCGGCTTCGCCACGTCCTACTACAGCACGAGCCACCCCAACCCGGCGGTGCGCCGCGAAGGCGACCTGATGCGCGAGCTCGCCGCCGTCGGTTGGGGCAACAGTTCGCCAGCCTTCCGCCAGGTCTTCGTGTCGCGCTTCCTGCCCGATGCCTCGCCCGAGCAATGGGCTGCCTTCGACAAGCTGCAGCGCGAAACCTGCGCACCTGACGTGGCGGCGCGCTACCTCGATGCGCTGTACGGCATCAACGTCAAGGAGGCCGCCCGGCGCGTGCGCTGCCCGGCGCTGCTGCTGCACCCCAAGGACGACCAGATGGTGCCCTTCGAGCAGGGCCGTCGCCTGGCCTCGCTGGTGCCCGGCGCGCGCTTCGTGCCGCTGGAGGGGCGCAACCACATCCCGCTGCCGACGGAGCCCGCCTTCGCCGGTTTTCTGCGCGAGGTGCGCGACTTCCTGGGCCTGCCTCAAGGCCGTGACGAGCCGGCGCCCAAGCTCACGCCGCGCCAGGCCGAGGTGCTGCGCCGCATCGCCGGCGGCGAGACCGACAAGCAGGTCGCCGGTGCTCTGCAACTGAGCCCGCGCACGGTGGAGATGCATGTGGCTGGCGCACTGAAGGCCCTGGGCTGCCGCACCCGCGCCGAGGCCGTGCACCGCGCCACGCGGCTGTGCCTGCTGCAGGCCTGACTACCGTGATCGCCCGGTAGCCGGGACAGCACCTACCGTAGAGGGCCGACTTGTGGCCCGGGCGGCTGCCGCGCGACAGTCTCCGCAACACGAACGGAGGCTCGCATGGACGACATCGGACCGGCATTGCAGGATGTGCTGAAGGTGCATTGCTTCGGCTGCGGCGCGCTCAACGAGCGCGGCCTGCAGATCAAGAGCCGCTGGGACGGCGACGAGCTGGTCTGCCACTGGCAGCCGCCGCCCCACTACATCGGCCATCCCGGCGTGGTCTACGGCGGCGCCATCGCCTCGGCGGTGGATTGCCACGCCATCTGGACGGCGATGGCCACGCACTGCCGGGAAGCCGGCCTGGCTCTGGACCGCAATGCGCCGGCCTTCGTCACCGGGCGGCTGTCGGTCACCTATCTCAAGCCCGCCGCCATCGACCGCCCGCTGGAGCTGCGCGCCCGCGTCATGGAGAGCAGCGGAAGGCGCGGCACCGTCGCCTGCCGCGTGCTGCAGGGCGATGTCGAATGCGCGACGGCCGAGGTGGTCGCCGTGCGCATGAAGGCGGCCTGAGATGCGCGCCGTTCTCTGCCACGACTACGCCGACCCGCCGCGCCTCGTGCTGGGCGAGATCGCCTCCCCCACACCCGCCGCCGGCGAGGTGCTGGTCGACGTGCATGCCGCCGCCGTCAGCTTCATGGATGCGCTGATGGCCCAGGGCAGGTACCAGATGCGGCCGCCCCTGCCCTACACGCCGGGCACCGACGCGGCCGGCGTGGTCTGCGCCGTCGGCCCTGGCGTCACTCAATTGCAGCCAGGCGACCGCGTCGCCTGCGGCCATTGGACCGGCGCCTGGGCCGAGCAGATGGTGGCGCCGGCTTCGCAGGTGACCCGCCTGCCCGACGGCGTGGACTTCGCCATCGCCTGCACGGTGCGCTACGCCTACGGCACGGCCCACTATGCGCTCGTGGAGCGCGCCCGCCTGCAGGCCGGCGAGACGGTCTTCGTCAGCGGCGCCGCGGGCGGCGTCGGGCTGGCGGCGGTGGACCTGGCGCGGCAGCTGGGCGGTCGCGTCATCGCCGGCATCGGCTCCCGCGACAAGGCCGAGGTCGTGCGCAGCCGCGGCGCCGAGGCCGTGGTGGCCTATGGCGAGGAAGACCTGAAGGCGCGCGTCCAGGCACTGACCGACGGCCAGGGCGTCGACGTCTTCCTTGACAACGTCGGCGGCGAGGTCTTCGCGGCGATGGCACGCCTGATGGCCTGGGGCGGCCGCATCCTGCCCATTGGCTTTACCAGCGGTGCCATCCCGTCGCTGGCGGCCAACCTGCCGCTGCTGAAGAACTACTCGCTGGTAGGCGCCTTCTGGGGCGCCTGGGCCATGCGCCACCCCGAGCAGAGCGCCGAGGTCGACGCCAAGCTGATGCGGTGGGTGGCCGAAGGGCGCCTGAAGCCGCTGGTGGCTGCGGAGCTGCCGCTGGATCAATTCGACGAAGCGCTGGCGCGGCTGCGCGACCGACGCGTGCAGGGGCGCCTCGTGCTGCGCCTGCGTTGACGAGACCCTCGAATCGGAGACATCACCATGGCCTTCTTCGCCCTGCTGTACGCCCTCGTGGCCTATCTGTTCTTTCTCGGCAGCGTCACCTATGCGGTCGGCTTCGTCGGCAACCTGCCAGGGCTGCCCAAGACCATCGACAGCGGCGCCGCAGTACCGCTCGCCGAATCACTGCTCGTCAACTTCTCGCTGCTGGGATTGTTCGCCGTGCAGCACAGCGTCATGGCGCGGCGCGGCTTCAAGCGCTGGTGGACGCGGGTGGTGCCCGAGTCGGTGGAACGTGCCACCTTCGTGCTGGCCGCCAGCGCCGTGCTCGCCCTGCTGCTGTGGCAATGGCGGCCCATCGCCGAGCCGGTGCTGTGGTCGGTGCAGCACCCGGCGGGGCGCTTGGCCCTGCAGGCGGTGTTCTGGGCCGGTTGGGCGGTGCTGCTCATCAGCAGCTGGCTGATCGACCACTTCGAGCTGTTCGGTCTGCGCCAGCCCTGGGCCCGGCTGCGCGGCCAGCAGATCCCGTCCCCGGTGTTCCGCACGCCGCTGTTCTACCGGCATGTGCGCCACCCCATCTATGTCGGCTTCCTGCTGGCCTTCTGGGCCACGCCGCAGATGACGGCCGGCCATGCGCTGTTCGCGGCGGGCAGCACGGGCTACATCCTGCTGGGCATCTGGTTCGAGGAGCGCGACCTGGTGGTGCAGTTCGGCCAGCGTTATCTCGCCTACCGCCAGCAGGTGGGCATGCTCTTCCCCAGAGTTGGCCGCGGCAGCGACGGGAAGTCAGCGCAGCCCTGAGCCACTCCGTTCAGGCGACGGCCTTGCGATGAAGCGCTGGAGGCAGCGACCGTCGCGACGAGTTCGATCGCCGGCACGACGCCGGATCGGCCTGGCAGCGGCCCCGTTGCAGCCCGTGGTCGGGATCGACGTCACCGCGGCCGTTGAAACCCTGAGTTGCAGGGAGTCCTCGGCTTCACTTTGCTTTTCGGGCCGAACTGGCATCATGGGTCGCAGCCCCGTCATCCCGACGCAAGGCAGCCATCCTGGGAGGCACCATGGGAATGAAGCTCGCGACCCTGTCCGGCAACACCGAACCCGAAGTTCTGATGGAGGTCAACACGACGCCGTTGATCGACGTCATGCTGGTGCTGCTGGTGATGCTCATCATCACCATCCCCATCCAGCTGCATTCGCTGGACCTGTTCATCGGCAAGGGAACCTCCGAGGTGACCCTGCCCAAGCCGGTGGTCCATGTCGTCACCATCGACTTCGATGGCAGCGTCTCCTGGGACAACCAGGCCCTGGACGGCCGCGCCGCCCTCGATGCCAAGATGCAGGAAGTGGGTGCCCAGGCGACGACCGACCAGCCCGAGGTGCACATCAAGCCGAACAAGCTCACCGACTACGGCGCCGTCGCGGCCGTCATGGCCTCGGCCCGGAACCACGGCGTCAGGAAGATGGGCGTGGCCGGCAACGAGCAGTTCGCCAGCTAGGCGACCGATCTTTCATCAACCCAGAGGGAGGCCGGGGCCTCCCTTTTTTCCGTCGGCTCAGGCCTGGCTGGCGAAGCGGTGCACCGCCGTGGCCCGGGCCGCGAAGGCGCCGCTGAACAAACCCAGCACCGCGCTCACCGCGGCGATGAACCAGACGTCCTGCAGCACATGGGCACCCATGCCGGCGGCGAAGCCCAGGCCGAACTTGGTCATGAAGATGCCCAGCATCAGGCCCAGCGGCACCCAGCTGCCGGGCATGCGCACGGCGGCGCCTTCCTTGGCGAGGCCGCGCGGCGCCAACAGCGGGCCACCGAGGAAGACCGCGGCGGCAAAGGCGGCCGCCCAGGCCAACACGGGCACCATGTGGGCACCGAATGCCGTCGTGACGCCGTACAAGGACAGCGCCAGCATGGCCAGGGCAACCTTGGCCAGCGTGCCGGGCTGGACGATGCGGTCGCGTGACTGGCGATAGCCCAGCATCACGAGGCCGGCGAGGAGGAAGAAGGGCCAGACGGGGATGGAAGCAGCGTTCATGGGGGCACTCGGTCGGGGTTGCGATGACCCGAACTGTGCGGATGCCCGGGACGCCCGGCGAATGGCTTGCGATGAATGGACGGCAGGCGGCGGGAATCGCCAGCAGGCGGTGGCGAATGGCGGCAATCAGGCAGAAAAAAGGGAGGCCTGGCCTCCCTTTGGATGCGGTCGCTGCCGAGCCCTCAGCTCAGCACAACCTTCGCAAACTTTCGCTTGCCGACCTGCAGCACATGCTCGCCGGCGTCGAGCTTCAACCCCTTGTCGGCGATGACTTCGCCCGAGCGGCGCACGCCGCCCTGCTCGACCATGCGCAGGCCCTCGCCGGTCGATGCGACCAGGCCGGCGGCCTTCAACAGCTGGGCGATGCCCATGGGCGCACCGCTGAGCTGCACCTCGGGGATGTCGTCCGGGATGCCGCCCTTGGCGCGGTTGTTGAAGTCGGCCTCGGCCGCATCCGCCGCCGCGGCGCTGTGGAAGCGCGCCGTGATCTCCTTGGCCAGCATGACCTTGGCGTCCTTCGGATTGCGGCCCGCCTCGACCTCGGCCTTCAGCGCGGCGATCTCGGCGATGGACTTGAAGGACAGCAGCTCGAACCACTTCCACATCTGCACGTCGCTGATCGACAGGATCTTGGCGAACATGGTGTTGGGCGCCTCGGTGATGCCGATGTAGTTGTTCTTGGACTTGGACATCTTCTCGACGCCGTCGAGGCCCTCGAGCAGCGGCATGGTCAGGATGCACTGCGGCTCCTGGCCGTATTCCTGCTGCAGATGGCGACCCATCAGCAGGTTGAACTTCTGGTCGGTGCCGCCCAACTCCAGGTCGGCCTTCAGCGCCACCGAGTCATAGCCCTGCATCAGCGGGTAGAGGAACTCATGCACCGAGATGGGTGTCTGGGCCGCGAAGCGCTTGGTGAAGTCGTCGCGCTCCATCATGCGGGCCACGGTGTACTTGCTGGCCAGCTGGATCATGCCGGCCGCGCCCAGCGGCTCGCTCCACTCGGAGTTGTAACGAATCTCGGTGCGCGCCGGGTCTAGCACCAGCTTGGCCTGAGCGTAGTAGGTCTCGGCGTTGGCCTGGATCTGCTCCTTGGTCAGCGGCGGGCGGGTGGCGTTGCGGCCCGAGGGGTCGCCGATCAGGGAGGTGAAGTCGCCGATCAGGAAGATGACCTGGTGGCCGAGGTCCTGCAACTGGCGCATCTTGTTCAACACGACGGTGTGACCGACGTGGATGTCGGGCGCCGTCGGGTCCAGGCCCAGCTTGATGCGCAGCGGCACGCCGGTGGCGGCCGAGCGGGCCAGTTTTTTCGTCCACTCCGCCTCCGGCAGCAGCTCGTCCACGCCGCGGCGCGTGACGGCCAGGGCTTCGAGGACGGCATCGGTGATCGGGAATTGCGGAGCGTCGGACATGGCGCATCGTGCCCGGTCACAAGCCGGACAAAATTGTTAAGTTATTGATCCATCGGGGTTAACCGGCATGCCGGGTAGGACAAAGCCGTTAGAATTCACCCTTCGTTTTGGGGGTGTTGTTTCAACACAACCAATCCAGGGATTTTAAGGGCCGCCCACGAGCGGCCTGCGCGTGGAACCGGCTCGGCCGGGATTGCCCCAGCGACAACCCCGGGAATACCGAGAGTGACCGTTCAGACCCGCCTTCAGCAACTCCAAGCCAGCCTGCAGCGTGCCGAGGCCTTTGCCGCCAAGCACCCGCGTGCGCTGACGGCGTCCGTCGTGGGCGCCCTGAGCTGCTTCGCCGTGACCGCCTTCGGCATTGCGCCGCTGGCTCCCGATGCCGCCGAGCTGCCCAAGCGCACCCTGGTCGAGGCCGTCGCCACGCCCGACATCGAGAGTCAACTCGACGAGCTGGCCGCCAACGCCATCGGCCTGACCCGCGCCGAGGCCACCCGCTCCAGCGACACGCCCGACAGCCTGCTCAAGCGCGCCGGCGCCTTCGACCCGGCGGCAGCCGCCTTCCTGCGCAACGACCCGTTGGGCCGCCGCGTGCTGCAAGGCCGCGCCGGCAAGATGGTGCATCTGACGGCCGACGCTTCGGGCCAGGTGCAGAAGATCGTGGTGCGCTTCCCGGCCGAGAAGGTCGAGCAGCAGCAGAGTCACTTCACCCGGCTGACCATCGAGCGCGACGGCGGCCGTTTCACGGCCCGCACCGAGACGGCGCCGCTGCAGACCCAGGTGGCTCTCGGCAGCGGCACCATCCGCACCTCGCTGTTCGCCGCGACCGACGACGCCAACATCCCCGACGGCATCGCCTCGCAGATGGCCGACATGTTCTCGGGCGACATCGACTTCCACCGCGAGCTGCGCAAGGGCGACCGCTTCAGCATCGTCTACGAGACGCTGACGGCCGACGGTGAGCCCGTGCAATGGGACGGCGGCGTGGGCCGCCTGCTGGCCGGCGAGTTCACGAACAACGGCCGCACCTATTCGGCGGTCTATTTCAAGGACAACGCCACCGGCAAGAGCAGCTTCTTCGGCTTCGACGGCACGAGCAAGCGCCGCGCCTTCCTGGCCAGCCCGATGGAGTTCTCGCGCATCACCAGCGGCTTCGCGATGCGCTTCCACCCCATCCTGAACAACTGGCGCCAGCACAACGGTGTCGACTACGGCGCGCCGACCGGCACCGCCGTGCGCTCGGTGGGTGATGGCACGGTCGAGATGGCCGGCTGGCAGAACGGCTTCGGCAATGTCGTGCAGGTGCGCCACAGCGGCGACCGCAGCACGGTCTACGCCCACCTGAGCCGCATCGACGTCAAGAAGGGCCAGCGCATCGAGCAAGGCATGAAGCTCGGCGCCGTGGGCATGACGGGCTGGGCCACCGGCCCGCATCTGCACTTCGAGTTCCGTGTCGGCGGCCGCCACATGGACCCGCGCACCATCGCGAAGGCCTCCGAGGCCGTCACGCTGCCGGGCTACGCCAAGTCGCAGTTCCTGCAGACCGTCGCCAGCGTGAAGACCCAGCTGGCCGTGGCCGAAACCATGGACGGCGTCTCCGCCGCCGAATAAGACCGGTGAGCCTCTACGTCGGGCTGATGTCGGGCACCTCGCTCGACGGCATTGACGGGGTTCTCTTCGACGCCAGCGCGATGGCCGTCACCGGCCATGTGCACTCGCCTTTCCCGCACGCGTTGCGTGACGAGCTGCTGGCGCTGAACGCGCCTGGCGACAACGAGCTGCACCGCGCCGCGCTGGCGGCGAATGCCATCGCACGCGGCTATGCCGACGTGGTGTCGCAATTGCTTGAAGCCACCGGCACGACGAGGCAACAAGTCCGCGCCATCGGCGCCCACGGCCAGACCGTGCGCCATCGTCCCGATGGCTTCGATGGCTACACGACGCAGCTGCTGAACGGTGCCTTGCTGGCCGAGCAGGCCCATATCGACGTGATCTGCGACCTGCGCAGCCGCGATGTCGCCGCTGGCGGCCAGGGTGCGCCGCTGGTGCCGGCCTTCCACCGCGCCGTCTTCGGCGCCGACGGCCAGGATGCGGCGGCGCTCAACCTGGGCGGCATCAGCAACCTCAGCCTGCTCTTCGCCGACGGCCGCACCGGCGGTTTCGACTGCGGCCCGGCCAACTGCCTGATGGACGGCTGGATCGCCCGCCACCGCGGCCTGGCCTTCGACGCCGACGGCGCCTGGGCCGCGACGGGCCAGGTGCTGCCCGAGCTGCTGGCCGCCCTGCTGGCCGAGCCCTGGTTCGCACTGCCGCCGCCCAAGAGCACCGGGCGCGACCTCTTCCATCTGCGCTGGCTGGACGCCAGGCTGACGCCGGGACTCGCGACCGAAGATGTGCAGGCCACGCTGCTGGAGCTGAGTGCCCGCTGCGTGGCCGACGCTCTGCAGGCGCAGATGCCCGAGGCCCGCACGTTGATCGCCTGCGGCGGTGGCGCCTTGAACGGGGCGCTGATGCGCCGGCTGGCGGCCCTGCTGCCTAACGCCACGGTGCAAAGCAGCGCCGAGCGCGGCCTGCCGGTGGACCAGGTGGAGGCCGCCGCCTTTGCCTGGCTGGCGCAGCGTTTCGTCGAGCGTTTGCCCGGCAATCTGCCAACAGTCACCGGTGCGGCCGGTTTGCGCGTGCTGGGCGCCCTGCATCCGGCCTGAGCCCAGGGCGGCCGCGGTTAGCATGCGCCGCCCTCATCACGGAGCCCGCGCTTGAGTCTCAGCTTCCGCGCCACGACATGGCCCGTCGCGGCCGCCTTCTTCCTGTCCGGCTTTGCCGCCCTGGTCTACCAGTTGGCCTGGCAACGCCTGCTGTTCGTCGTCGTGGGGGTCGACATCGAGTCGGTCACCATCATCGTCTCGACCTTCATGCTGGGTCTGGGCGTGGGCGCCGTGCTGGGTGGCCAGCTGGCGGACCGCTGGCCCCGGCGCATCCTGCTCGCCTTCTGCACCTTCGAGGCCCTGATCGCCCTGTACGGCCTGGCCAGCGTGGACCTGCTGCAAGCCTGCGCGGCGGCGTTCGCGGGTCTGTCACGCCCCTCGGCCGCGGCGCTGAGCTTCGCGCTGCTGATCCTGCCCACCGTCTGCATGGGCGCGACGCTGCCCATGCTGGTGGCCCATGGCTGGCAGCGCTCGGGCAATGTGGGCGTGTCCACCGGCACGCTCTACTTCATCAACACCCTGGGCGCGGCCTGCGGCGCCTTTGCCATCGGCTTCGTGCTGCTGTACTGGCTGGACCTGCGCCAGGTCGTCTGGCTCGCGGCCGGCTTGAACGCGGCCGCCAGCGCCGTGGTGGCGCTGAGCCTGCGCGGAAAGGCCGCCTGATGCGTCGCCTCGCCCTGCTGCTGTCCTTCAGCGTCGGCCTGCTGTCGCTGAGCCAGGAAATCCTCTGGGTGCGCCTGCTGAGCTTCGGCCAGATGGGACGCCCCCAGGCCTTCGCGCTGGTGCTGGTGGCCTTCCTGGCGGGCATCTCCGCCGGCTCCGTCATCGGGCGGCGCATCTGCGAGCGCAGCACCCAGCTGCTGGCTTCGGCGGCCCGCGTGCTGAGCTGGGCCGCCGCCCTGGACGTCGTCGCGCTGCAGCTGGCCGCGCCGCTGCTGGGCTACACCCCGCTGCGCCTGGGGGGCCTGCTGCTGATGATCGCGCTGACGGCGGGTGCCAAGGGCGTGCTCTTCCCCATCGTGCACCACCTCGGCTCCAACACGTCAAGGGAGGGGCTGGGACGCTCGGTGTCGCAGGTCTACCTGGCCAACGTGATGGGGTCGGCCCTGGGGCCGCTGATCACCGGCTTCTGGCTGCTGGACCTGCTGCCGGTGGAGGGCGCCTGGGGCCTCGTGGCCGCGGGAACCGCGACGCTGGCCCTGGTCTGCCTGATCGCCGCCCCGCAGCGCCAGCGCAGCTGGTTCACCTTGCCGGTGCTGCTGCTGGTCCTGGGCGCCGTGCTGGTGGCCCAGCCCCTGCCCGTCATCAGCAAGGTTGCCGCCGACGTGGAAGACACGCGGCCGATCCGCCAGCTGATCCAGAACAAGCACGGCATCCTGCACACCCTGGCTCACGACGAAGGCGACATCACCTACGGCGGCAACGCCTACGACGGTCGCGTCAACGTGGACATGAACCTGAACTCCAACCTGCTGGACCGGGCCTATCTGATGGCCGTGCTGCATCCGGCACCCAAGCGCGTGCTGGTGATCGGCCTGTCCACGGGCGCCTGGACGCAGGCCATCCTGGGCTTCCCTGGCGTCGAGCAGGTGGACGTCGTCGAGATCAACCCCGGCTACCGCGACCTCATCGCCAGCCATCCCGCCGTGGCGACATTGCTGAAGGATCCGCGCGTCAGCCTGCACATCGACGACGGCCGCCGCTGGCTACGGGCTCATCGGGAGGCCCGCTACGACCTGATCTTCCAGAACACGACCTACCACTGGCGGGCCTACACCAGCCTGCTGCTGTCACGCGAATACCTGCAGGAGATGTCGCGCCATCTGGCGCCCGGCGGCGTCATCGCCATGAACACGACGGACAGCCTGGATGCCTATGCCACCGCCCTCGATGTCTTCCCGCATGTCGCGCGCTATCTCAACTTCGCCTACATGAGCAACCAAGCGCTGCAGCGCCGCCCCGACGCCGAGGCGGTGCTGCGGTCTTGCCGCACCTTGGGCCAGCCCGCCTTCCCCGAAGCCTTGTTCGCCGAGCCGGGCGTCGCGTGGCGCCTGCTGAACACGCCGCTGATCGAGGCTGGCGACTACCTGCGCCAGCAGACCGCCGACGATCCGCCGGCCGTCATCACCGACCTCAACATGATCAACGAGTTCAGGCACGGCAAGTCGCCGCTGTTCGGCGCGCTCAAGCCCATCCTGCCGGCCTCGCCCCACGGCGTGGACAACTGAATCGGGTCTGGCTTCAGTCGACCGGCTGCGATTGCGGCGAGGGCGAGGACGGCCCCGGTCCGATGTCGGCCGACGCCAGCTGCCAGAAGATGCCGGCCGAGGCCATGGTGATCAGGGCCATGCAGGCGAAGGTGGCGCGGAAGGTCTGCAGGGTCTGCGCACCGTCCATACCGAAATGGGCCGTGAAGGCGGCCAGCACCGCCCCCGCCGCGGCGACACCCATGCCCATGGCCAGCATCTGCACCATGGACAGCATGCTGTTGCCGCTGCTGGCCATGGCAGGCTCCAGGTCCTTCAGCGTCAGCGTGTTCATCGCGGTGAACTGCATGGAGTTCACCGCGCCGAAGAGGGCCAGCTGGACGATGCGCAAGGCCAGCGGTTGATCCGGCGACGCGAAGGCGAAGCTGGCCATGGTCAGACCCACCAGCAGCGTGTTGACGGTCAGCACGCGGCGGTAGCCGTGGCGCAGGATCAGCGGCGTCGTCAGCTTCTTCATCGACATGCTGGCCAGGGCGACCGGCAGCATCATCATGCCGGCTTGGGCGGGCGAGTAGCCCATGGTCACCTGCAGCAGCAAGGGGATCAGGAAGGGCATGCAGGAGCTGCCCAGGCGCGAGAACAGATTGCCCAGCAGGCCGATGCGCAACGAGCCAACCTCGAAGAGGCGCGGCGAGAACAGCGGGTCGGGCCGGCGCAGCGCATGCAGCCAGTAAGCCGTCAGGCTGGCCAGGCCGAAGATCATCATCAGCAGCACCGAAGCCTGGCGCAGGCCCAGGCCCGACAGCCCGTCCAGGGCCAGCGACAAGGCCACCATGCCGAAGGCCAGCATCAGATAGCCTGCCAGGTCGAAGCGCCCGGTGGAGACCGGCGCAGGCACAGGCATGTAGCGCAGCGTCGCCAATGCGCCGATGACGCCGACCGGCACGTTGATGAGGAAGATCCAGTGCCAGGACGCCACCTCGACGAGCCAGCCGCCCAGCGTCGGCCCCACCAGCGGCCCGACGAGACCGGGCATGGCGACGAAGCTCATCGCCTGCAGGAAGCGCTCGCGCGGAAAGGTGCGCAGCACGACGAGGCGCCCGACCGGCAGCAGCAGCGCGCCGCCCAGGCCCTGCACGACGCGGGCGGCGACGAGCAGGTTCAGCGAAGAAGCCACGGCGCACAGCACCGAACCCAGCACGAACAACACGATGGCACCGACGTAGACGCGCCGCGTGCCGAAGCGATCGGCCATCCAGCCCGTGGCCGGGATCAGCATGGCCATGGTCAGCGAATAGGCGACGACGACGGACTGCATGCGCAGCGGGCTCTCGCCCAGGCTGGCCGCCATCGCCGGCAGGGCCGTGTTGACGATGGTGGCATCCAGCGTCTGCATGAAGAAGCCGAGCGCCACCAGCCACAGCAGCATGCGTTGGTCGCGTTCCTGGTCCATCGGATCCTGCAGCAAAGGAGGTGCCGAGAAAAGCAAAAAGCCGCCTCGGCGGGCGGCTCTTCAGCAAGCTTGCGTCGTGGTCAGACCGAGAAGCTCGATCCGCAGCCGCAGGTCGTCGAGGCGTTGGGGTTCTTGATGACGAACTGGGCGCCTTGCAGGTCTTCCTTGTAGTCGATCTCGGCGCCCATCAGGTATTGAAGGCTCATGGAGTCGATCAGCAGCGTCACGCCGTTCTTCTGCATCTGGGTGTCGTCTTCGTTGACGGCCTCGTCGAAGGTGAAGCCGTACTGGAAGCCGGAGCAACCGCCGCCCTGCACGAAGACGCGCAGCTTCAGGTCCGGGTTGCCTTCTTCGGCGACCAGGTCGCGCACCTTGTCGGCGGCGCTGTCGGTGAAGACCAGGGGCACGGGGATGTCGGTGACGGGGGTATCAAGCACGGCGCTCATGGCGGGCTCCTGTGAATCTGTCCAGAAACGAATGTGGGGATTGTCGGCGCAAAAACAAAAGGCCGCTTGGAGCGGCCTTTTGCTGTCGAAGCGTAGAAATTAACGCTTGCTGAACTGCTTGCGGCGACGGGCGCCGTGCAGACCGACCTTCTTACGCTCGACTTCACGCGCGTCACGCGTGACGAAGCCGGCGCGGCTCAGTTCGGGCTTCAGGGTCGCGTCGTAGTCGATCAGCGCGCGGGTGATGCCCAGGCGCAGGGCGCCGGCTTGACCCGATTCGCCACCACCGTGCACGTTCACCTTGATGTCGAAGGCTTCGCCATTGTTCGTCAGCAGCAGGGGCTGCTTGGCGATCATGATCGAGGTCTGACGACCGAAGTAGGTGTCGATGGCCTTGCCGTTGACGATGATCTGGCCCGTGCCCTTCTTGATGAAGACGCGAGCGACCGACGACTTGCGGCGACCAGTACCGTAATTCCAATTTCCGATCATGGCCGTTCCTTAGATCTCGAGAGCCTTGGGCTGCTGAGCGGTGTGCGGGTGCGAGGGACCTGCATAGACCTTCAGCTTCTTGACCATGGCGTAACCCAGCGGGCCCTTGGGCAGCATGCCCTTGACGGCCTTCTCCAGCGCGCGGCCGGGGTGCTTGGCTTGCATGTCCTTGAACTTCGTGGCGTAGATGCCGCCAGGGAAGCCCGAGTGACGGTAGTACACCTTGTCGGTGGCCTTGTTGCCGGTAACGCGGAGCTTGTCGGCGTTGACGATGACGATGAAATCACCGGTGTCGACGTGAGGCGTGTAGATGGCCTTGTGCTTGCCGCGCAAACGGAGTGCCACTTCGCTGGCAACACGTCCGAGCACCTTGTCGGTGGCGTCAATCACAAACCACTCGTGCGTCACTTCGGCCGGCTTGGCGCTGAAGGTCTTCATGAGAGTAGCTTTCGCTGTACCGGCCCCTCTGACGAGACGCCGGTGATGGATGGCTGAAACTTCGTCCCACCTCGGTGCTGTGTCTGATGCACAACCTCTCGGCAGGGATCTTTCCCGCAGCCTTTTGACGGAAAAGCCCACGAGTGTAGCAGCCAAAGCCTTGGTTTGAAAGGCCTCGACGCGTTAACCTAGGCACGCCGACCATCGGTTCCCGCCATGCCCAGCAAACCACCCGTCGCCCCTGCCGCCCCGCCCGCGGATGCCGCGCCGGACTGGCATGAACTGTCGGCCTTCGGCCCCAACCCGAATCCGCCTCCCGCTGCGCCGGCCGAACCGAGCGGCGGACCGCTGGCCAGTGCCCGCGCCGCCCTGGAGCGGCTGTCCACCTGGGTGCCCATCCGGTCGCTGGCCCGGCGCCACCGCCGCCGCATCATCGACCACCTGCTCGCCCTGGACCCGCAGGACCGTTATCTGCGCTTCGGCTACCCGGCGTCGGACGAGCAGATCCGCAAATACGCGCTGAGCATCGATTTCGCCCGCGACGAGGTGCTGGGCATCTTCAACCGGCGCCTGCAATTGATTGCCCTGGCCCATCTGGCCTACGCCCAGTCCATGCCCGGCAGCGATCCGGAGCGCACCATGGCCGAATTCGGCGTTTCGGTGCTGCCGCAATCGCGCGGCCGGGGCTTGGGCCGCCGGCTTTTCGACGCCGCCGGCCTGCACGCCCGCAATCGCGGCATCGACACCCTCTTCATCCACGCCTTGAGCGAAAACCGCCCCATGCTGCGCATCGCGGCGGCCGCCGGCGCCGTCGTCGAACGCGATGGCGGCGAGTCGGCCGCCTGGCTGCGCCTGCCGGCCAACACCTTCAGTTCCCAGGTCGAGCAGGCCCTGGAGCGCCACCTAGGCGAATTGGACTTCCAGTTCAAGCGCCAGGCCCAGGTGCTGGGCGAATTCGTCGACAGCGTTGCCGAGGTCAAGGCTCATTTCGAATCCTCGGGCCGCGCCGCCAAGCAATAAATGACCGATTTCCGGTCGATTGCGGGACCTCGCAACCCCTTAGGCCGGGGGAATCAGGACTAGCGAGTAATGTCTTTTAGGGACGTTGCGCTACATTGACTGCCCATTGCGCCGCGAGAACAACTGGTCGGCGTCACCCGCCGAAATCCCTGAGGGATATGCCGTACGCCATCTATTGGATCGCCGCGCTGGCTGTTTGCGTGCTGGGTCTGGCCATCAGCCTGATCTGGGCACTGCGTCGGCCTGCGTACGCCAATAAAGGCTTGCCGGCGGAGTGGTCACTCACGGCAAGGCCGGTTTTCACGACCGACGAGCGCCGCGTCTTCCGCCTGCTGCGTGAAGCCCTGCCCCATCATGTCGTGCTGTCCAAGCTGCCGCTGGTGCGCTTCTGCCAGCCGACCGAGGCCAAAGAGGTCCGCTACTGGTTTGATCTGCTCGGCGCCTCCCATGTGACCTTCGCCATTTGCAGCCCCAACGGCCGCGTGTTGGCCGCCATCGACCTGGAAGGCGAACGCGGCGTGACCCCACGCAACCTGCAGATCAAGCATGCCGTGCTGTCCGCCTGCCGCGTGCGCTATCTGCGCTGCGCCATGGACCAGTTGCCCAGCGTCGCCGAACTGCAGATGCTCGTGCCGCAAAGCAGCAGCTCCCGCGGCCCCCTGCCAGCCCCGGCGGCGACCGCCAGCTTGTCGCGCCGCCGCACCAGCACCAGCGAGGACGAATTCGGCAGCGACTGGGGACAGTTCTCCCAGCCCCTGCCGCTGTGGCAGGACGCCGGAGTCTTCGGCAACAACAGCAACGATGGCTATGGCGAACCGGATCGCGACCGCGGCCGTCATTCGCGCATGCAGGCCCATCCGGCGCATCAGTCCCATGCGTCTCACCCGTCTCATCAGCCCGCGCCGCCGCAGCCGCAGCGCCGCCTGTCCTCGCGCAACCTCGACACCTCGCGCTACAACCCACGCAGCCTGCCGGTGCTGGATGACGCCGACGAGGAAGCCATGATGGACGACATCGTCGGTGTCGTCGTCGACGCGCCGCGCTACGCGACCCAGCGTCCGCGCCGGGGCTGATCCCCGGCCAAGGCCAGTCCGGCGACACTCGCCGGATGCATCACGCGATCCCTGACCTCAGCTTCGGCGACCTGACACCGGAGTTCATGCTCGACGCCCTGGACGCCGCCGGCCTGCGCGCCGACGGCCGGCTGCTGCAGCTCAATTCCTTCGAGAACCGCGTGCTGATGCTGCATCTGGAAGATGGCGGCGCCGCCGTCGCCAAGTTCTACCGGCCGGCGCGCTGGAGCGACACCCAGATCCTCGAGGAGCACGCCTTCGCCGCCGAACTGGCCGCCGCCGAGGTGCCGGTGGCCGCACCCTGGCCTCTGGAGGGCGGCTCCACCCTCTTCCACTACCAGGGCCAGCGCCTGGCCGTCACGCCGCGCCAGGGCGGCCGCGGGCCGGAGCTGGAAGACCCCGAGGTGCTGCGCTGGATAGGCCGATTGCTGGCCCGCCTGCATGGTGTCGGCCGCCAGAAGCCCTTTGCCGAGCGCATGGCCTGGGCCAGCGCCGCGCCCGCCCAGACGGCACGCGACTGGCTGATGGCCAATGACGCCATCCCACCCGAGATCGCTTCCACCTGGGACGACGCCGCCCAACGCTGCATCGCCGCCATCCAGGCCGCCTTCGACAGCCTGCCCGACTTGCAGCTGACCCGACTTCACGGCGACTGCCACCCCGGCAACATCCTGTGGACGCCGGACCGCGGCCCGCATTTCGTCGACCTCGACGACGCCGTCACCGGTCCCGTGGTGCAGGACCTGTGGATGCTGCTGCCCGGCGAACCCGATGCAGCCCGCCATCTGCTGAACGCCGTGCTGGACGGCTATGAGCAGATCGCCGAATTCGACGACCGCGAGCTGCGCCTCATCGAGCCGCTGCGCACCATGCGCATGATCCACCACAGCGCCTGGCTGGCCCGCCGCTGGGGCGACCCGGCCTTCCCGCTGGCCTTCCCCTGGTTCGGCACGCCCAATTACTGGCTGGACCAGGTCGCCAAGCTGCGCGAGCAGCTGGAAGCCATGAAGCCCAAGGACGCCCCGCCGACGCTGGCGCGGGACGAAGACGTCGTCGACTTCGACGGCGACGGCTTCGCATAGGGCCTGTTAACGCCAGGTCTTCGGCGTCTCGTTGGTGTGCACCGTCACGTGTGAACGAGAGGCATCCAGCGGGCGGATTTCCGTCGTCAGGCCGAACTGCAGGCAGGGGTTCTCGGCCGCAATCGCCGCGGCCTGCTCCAGCGTCTCGGCGACGATGAACCAGAAGCCGCCCACCCATTCCTTGGTCTCGGCAAAGGGGCCGTCGGTGATGAGGCCGCCCTTGGCGACGACGCGGCAGCCCAGCTCCAGGCGGCTGCCCGGCTTGAGCCGGCCCTGGGCCAGGCCCTGTTCGTACCAGACATAGAAGGCGTCGACGGCGGCCTGCACGTCCTGCGGGCTGGCGTCGGCGTCCCATTGCCCGCGCGACAACAGCAGATAGTCATTCATCGGCATCTCGGATCTCCTGAAATTCAGATCAAGGCAAAGGGCTGGTCAACACCACCGTGTAGCCGTCGGGATCGCGCAGCCAGAACTCCCAGTTGCCGTTCTCGCTCCAGCGCCTGGGCCTGACGACATCGACCTGCATGGCCTCGGCACGCGCCACGGCGGCATCGAAATCCGTCAGCTCGAACCACAGCAGCACGCCGTTGCCATGCGGCAGGGCCGGATCGCCCAGCGGGCCGTGGTCGTGGTCGACATCCCAGCGGTGCAGCTGCAGCAGCAGGCGGCCGCCGGCATCGTTCAGCCGCTCGTATTCGTTGCCGCCATGGCCGCTGTGAGCGCCGAGCAGGCGCTGATACCAGCGGCTGCCGGCGGGCACATCCTGCACACAGATCAGCGGGGCGAGTTGCATGGCGGTGGTCTCGAGAGGATGCGCGAAATGCTAGCCGGCTGGCGAGGGTCATCGGCAGAAAATACTGGATGTTTATACAGTATTGTGATCTCATCCAAGCTCCGGTTTCTTCCCTCCGGCCATGCTGCCCGCCTCCGTCGCCCTTTCTGCCGCCGCCCCTGTTTCATCCACTTCCGGCCCTTTGCCGCTGGACGACGCCCGCCTGCAAGGCCGGCTGTGGCGCGGCAGCAGCCTGGGGCAGACGGTCGATCCCACCCTGGCCAGCGGCTTCGCGGCACTGGACGCCGAACTGCCCGGCGGTGGCTGGCCGCTGCGCGCCGTCACCGAAGTGCTGACACCTCAACCCGGCGTGCTGGAGTGGCGGTTGCTGGCCCCGGGTCTGCGCAACTGGTGGGCGGCCCAGGCCCTGCCGGCGCCCACGCCCGGTCGCCGCCAACGCGTCACCCCGCCCGGCCTGCGCTCGCTGCTGCTCGTCAACCCGCCGCATGCGCCGCATCTGCCTGGCCTGCTGGCCCTGGGCCTGCCGTCGTCGGCCCTGATCTGGGTGTCCGCGGCCGCGCCGGCCCAGGCGCTGTGGGCCGCCGAACAGGCCATCAAGTCACGCGTGGCCGTGCTGGCTTGGTTGCCCGAAGCACGGCCCGAGCAGATCCGCCGCCTGCAGGTCAGCGCCCTGAGTTCGGACGCACCGGCCTTCCTGGTGCGGCCCGAGCGCGTCGGCCAGCAGTCCTCGGCCGCACCGCTGCGCCTCGTCGTGCAGCCGGGCGAAGGCTGGGACCTGGCCGTGCACCTGCTCAAGCGACGCGGGCCGGCCTTCGAGGGCTGGCTGAACCTGTCCGCCGTGCCGGGCGCGGTCGAGCCGCTGCTGACGGCGGCCAAGCGCAAGCCCTTGCCTGCACCGCTGCCGGCGCCCTCGTCCGAACCGGTCGGCCTTCCGATGGAGCGCAACGATGCGCTGGCTCGCCCTGTGCTGCACGCCTGATGCGCCCGAAGGCGACCGCGACGCCCTGGCCTGGCTGGCGCTGAGCTTCACGCCGCGCGTCGCGCGACTGGAGGAGGCCGTCGTGGCCGAGGTGTCGGGCAGCCTGCGGCTGTTCCGCGGTGCCCGCGCGCTGCGCCAGCGGCTGCAGGCACGGGCGACCGAAGCGGGGCTGGCCCTGGGGCCCATGGCCTGGGCGTCGACGGCCCTGGGCGCGCTGGCCCTGGCGCGCTCGAGTGACTCCACGCCTGGCGCCTTGAATGAGCGTCTGGACGCCCTGCCGCTGTCGGCCCTGAGTGCCGCCCAGGCCCATCACGCCATGCTGGCTCGCCTGGGCTGCACCCGTCTGGGCGAATTGCGCCATCTGCCGCGCCCGGCCCTGGCCCGGCGCTTCGGCCCGGCCCTGCTGAAGGCCCTGGACCAGGCCTATGGCGAGCTGCCCGAGGTGCACGACTGGCTGACCCTGCCTGATCGTTTCGACAGCCGGCTGGAGCTGCCCTACCGCGTCGAGCACGCGCCGGTCCTGCTGCACTTCGCCGAGACCCTGCTGCGCCAGCTCTGCGTCTTCCTCGCTGCCCGCCATGCCGGCATCCGCACACTGCGCCTGGCCTGGCAGTACGACGCCATGCGCCCGCGCGACGTGGCCGACAGCGGCGAGCTGACCGTGGCCACCGCCGACACGACGCGCGACTTGCCACGCCTGACGCGGCTGCTCGGCGAGCACCTCGCCCACACCGAGCTGGCCGCACCGGCCGGCGAAATCCGCCTCAGCGCCGACAGCGTGCTGTCGCTGGAGGAAGGCAGCGTCAGCCTGCTGCCCGGGCCGAGTGATCCCGCCGAGCGCGCGACGACCCATGCGCTGCTGGAGCGGCTGTCGGTGCGCCTGGGTGCCGAACAGGTGCGTGAAGGCCGGCTGCACGAGGACCATCGCCTGGACCGTATGCAGAGCTGGCACGCCTGGCCCGCTCCGGCGCCCATCGCCGTGCGCCCACCTCCAGGCCCCCAGCCCACCTGGCTGCTGCAGGCACCCCAGCCGCTGCGCGCCGATGCCCGCGAACAGCCGATGTACTGCGGCCCCTTGACCCTGGTCAGCGGTCCGCACCGCATCGAGGCCGGCTGGTGGCAAGGCGCCAGCGGCCTGCAGACACGCGACTACTTCGTCTACCGCAGCGCCGCGCGCGGCCTGCTGTGGGTCTATCACGAGCGGCCTTCATCGACCGCATCCGCCGCCCCCGGCTGGTTTCTGCATGGAGTGTTCGCATGACGCCTCCCCTGTCAGACCGCGACGAGAGGCTGGCCCTGTTGCGCGAGCAGGGCATCGCCTCGTCCGCCGAGCTGCGGCGCCGGGCCGACGGCGACCGGCCGATTGCCCCGACACCCCAGCGCGGCGACATCTCCCGTTATGCCGAACTGCACTGCCTCTCCGCCTTCAGCTTCCTGCGCGGTGCCTCAGAGCCGTCCGAGCTGGTGGAACGTGCTGTCGAGCTGGGCTACGAAGCCCTGGCCATCACCGACGAATGCTCGCTGGCCGGCGTGGTGCGCGCCCACAAGCAGCTGCGCGAGATGCGCGAGGCGGCCCACCACGAGTTGAAAGAGGCCGCGAAGCAAGCCGGCCTGCCCGACGACGACATCGAGCAACCCCAGCTGATGCAGTTGCTGATCGGCAGCGAATTCCTGGTCCGCGACGACACCGGCACGCCGCGCTTCAAGCTGGTGCTGATCGCGCAGAACCTCAACGGCTACGGCAATCTCTGCCAGTTCATCACCCGGCTGCGCCGCGCCAGCCCGGTCAAGGGCGAATACACCCTGCACTGGCGCCAGATCGCGCCCGAACAGCTGACCGACTGCCTGGCCCTGCTGGTGCTGCCGCGCGAGGCCTCGGACGCGGAGCTGGCGCCGGCGGCCCACTGGGTGCTGCGCCATTTCGCCGGCCGCGCCTGGATCGCCGTCGAACTGCTGCGTGAGGCCAGCGACGCGCTGTGGCTGCAGCGCCTGCAGGCCCTGTCCGACGAGACCGCCCTGCCCCTGGTCGCCGCGGGTGACGTGCACTTCCACGTGCGTTCGCGCAAGGCCCTGCAGGACGTCATGACGGCCACCCGCCTGGGCCGCACCGTGGCCGACTGCGGCTTCGACCTGCAGCCCAATGCCGAGCGCCATCTGCGCAGCCGCTACCGGGTTTCGCGCATCTATGCGGAAGAGCTGATGCGCGAGAGCCTGCAGGTGGCGGCGCGCTGCACGTTCCGGCTGGACGAGATCAGCTACCAATACCCGAGCGAGGTCATCCCCGAGGGCCTGACGGCCATGCAGCATCTGCGCGCCCTGACCTACGAAGGCGCGGCCCAGCGCTGGCCCGACGGACTGACGGATGAATGGCGAAGCCGCATCGAGCACGAACTCGAGCTCATCGAAGACCTGCACTACGAGCACTATTTCCTGACCGTTGCCGACACCGTCAGGTTCGCGCGCAGCCTGGACATCCTCTGCCAGGGTCGCGGCTCGGCCGCCAACAGCGTCGTCTGCTATTGCCTCGAGATCACGTCGGTCGACCCGGCCCAGAGCACCCTGCTGTTCGAACGCTTCATCAGCCGCGAGCGCAACGAACCGCCGGACATCGACGTCGACTTCGAGCACGAACGCCGCGAACTGGTCATCCAGTACCTCTACGAGAAATACGGCCGCGACCGCGCCGCGCTGACGGCAGTCGTCATCTGCTACCGGCCCAAGAGCGCCATCCGCGACGTCGGCAAGGCCCTGGGCTTCAGTGAAGAGCAGCTCGACCTGATGAGCCAGGACCACAGCGGCTGGTCCACCCAGGTGCTGCCCGAGGAGCACCGCGTCGAGCTGCTGCAAAAGCTCGGCCTGGCCGAGGACGACCCGCGCCTGCTGCAGCTCATCACGCTGGGCCGCCAACTCAACGGCCTGCCGCGTCATCTCTCGCAGCACGTCGGCGGCTTCGTGCTGACCCAAGGCCCGCTGGAACGACTCGTGCCCATCGAGAACGCGACGATGAAGGACCGCAGCGTCATCGAGTGGGACAAGGACGACATCGACGAACTGCGCATGATGAAGGTCGACGTGCTGGCCTTGGGCATGCTGACGGCCATCAAGCGCTGCTTCGATCTCCTCCAACCGGTGCGCGGCAAGCTCCACCAACTGGCCACCATCCCGCAGGGCTGCGAAAAAACCTACGACATGATCTGCGCAGCCGACACCATCGGCGTCTTCCAGATCGAGAGCCGTGCGCAGATGTCCATGCTGCCGCGCTTGAGGCCGCGCGACTACTACGACCTCGTCATCGAGGTCGCCATCGTGCGGCCGGGGCCCATCGAGGGCGGCATGGTGCACCCTTATCTGAAGAACCGCGCCCTGCCACCCGGGCAGGTTCCCTATCCCAGCGAGGAACTGAAGGCGGCCCTGTGGCGCACTCGCGGCGTGCCCATCTTCCAGGAGCAGGTCATGCAGATCGCCATGATCGCGGCGGGCTTCTCGGCCGGCGAGGCCGACCAGCTGCGTCGCGCCATGGCCGCTTGGAAGCGCCCCGGCGTGCTCGACAAGTACTACGACAAGGTCGTCAGCGGCATGCGCAAGAACGGCTACGAGGACGCCTTCGCCGAAAGCATCTTTCGGCAGATCAAAGGCTTCTCCTCCTACGGCTTCCCGGAGAGCCACGCCGCCAGCTTCGCTTTGCTCACCTACGTCAGCTCCTGGCTCAAATGCCACGAGCCGGCGGCCTTCCTGTGTGCGCTGCTGAACTCCCAGCCACTGGGCTTCTACACGCCCAGCCAACTGGTGCAGGACGCGCGGCGGCACCACGTCGAGGTGCGCGCCATCGACGTCAACCACAGCAACAGGTACAGCACCCTCGAACTCCGCGAAGGTGCACACCAACCGGCGGTGCGCCTGGGCCTGGGACTGGTCAGCGGCCTGGGCGACGAGGCCGCCGATCGAATCGAACAGGCCCGCGCCCGCGACGGCGAATTCGCCCACCCCCAGGACCTGGCCTTCCGCGCCCGCCTGACCCAGCAGGACATGCAGCAGCTCGCCGCAGCCGATGCATTGACCTCACTCGCCGGCCACCGCCGCCAGCAGGTCTGGCAGGCCTCGGCCCTTCATGCAGTCCCAGAGTTGCTGCAGGGCAGCCTGCTGCCCGAGGACGACCTCGCCCTTCCCGCCGCCGCCGAGGGCGAGGAGGTGCTGTGGGACTACGCCGCCACCGGCCTGACGCTGCGCCGCCACCCGCTCGCCCTGCTGCGCCCGCGCCTGGCCAAGCAGGGGCTGCTCAGCGCCCAGCAGCTCGACGGCATCAAGAGCGGTCGCCGCGCCAAGGCCTGCGGCATCGTCACCGGCCGGCAGAAGCCACAGACCGCCAAGGGCACGCTGTTCGTCACGCTGGAAGACGAGACCGGCAATGTGCAGGTCATCGTCTGGCCCCAGGTTTATGAAGCACACCGCAGCACCATCCTCGGCGCGCGGCTGCTGGCCGTCGAAGGCGTCTGGCAGCGCGGCGACGGCGATGTGCGGCATCTGCTGGCACAAGGCTTCACCAATCTGAATCCGCTGCTGGGAAGGTTGCCGACGGAGAGCCGGGATTTCAGGTGATGGGCGCACTCAGTCCTGCTTGAATGCCGCTGCTGCGGCTGCCGTGTCCAGGGCTTCGCGCAGGCGCTTGATCTTCCCGTTCTCGGCGATCAGTACCCCGGCATAGGTCTGCCGGTAGAGCTTGCCCGTGGCGGCGACGAGGGCCTCGACGGAATACTCGGCAAACACCTTGTCGGGCGTGTCGATCCAGACCTGCAGGTCCTTGAACCGGAAGTCGGGCACGCGCGTCAGGATGCCGGCCACCAGGCCCCGGATCTGCGCCGGGCCGACGGCACGGGCGTTGACCGTTGGCAGCTCGAGGATGCCGTCCTCCGCGAAGACGGCCGCCGCGGCGGCTGGGTCCTGGATGTTGTCCAGATAAGCCTTGAGGAGTTCGAGTGCGGTTGTCATGCTGTTCCTTGTTGGGGTGCGGGGGCTCAGACCTGGGCCATGCCGCCGTCGACGAACAGTTCGACGCCGTTGATGTAGCTGGCCGCGTCCGAGGCCAGGAAGGCCACCACCTTGCCGACTTCCGACGGCTCGCCGAGGCGGCCCAGCGGCACCTGGGCGGCGAGGTAGTCGAACAGGCCCTGACGCGTGGCGTCGTCCGGCGCCAGGCCACCCAGGCCAGGCGTGCGGATGGGGCCCGGGCTCACGGCGTTCACGCGGATGCCGCGATCCTTCAGGTCCAGCGCCCATGAGCGCGCAAAGTTGCGCACGGCGGCCTTGCTGGCGCTGTAGACGCTGAAGCTGGCCGTGCCGAGCACCGATGTCGTCGATGACGTCAGCACGATGGATGCACCGTCGGTCAGCAGCGGCAGCGCCTTCTGCACGGTGAACAGGACGCCGCGGACATTCGTGCCGAAGATGCGGTCGAAGTGTTCCTCCGTGATGGCGCCCAGCGGCAGCATGTCACCGCCGCCGGCATTGGCGAACAGCACATCCAGGCGGCCGGCCTTCTTCGCGATCTCCGCATACACCGTGTCCAGGTCGGCCAGCACCGAGGCGTCGGCGCGGATGCCGATGGCATTCGGGCCGACCTCGGCGACCGCCGCGTCCAGCTCCGCCTGTCGACGGCCGGTGATGAAAACCCGGGCGCCCTGGGCAGCCAATTCCTTGGCGGCGCCGAGGCCGATGCCCGAGCTGCCCCCGGTCACCAGGGCGATCTTTCCTTCGAGTTGCTTGTTCATGTTGAGCTCCGTTCAGATGAGGTTGAGAGGTGCGCCTCGTGGCGGCTGGACCTCCATCGGGAGGCGCCGTCGCTATCGGCATGGGCTCAATGTAGGAAAGCCGGATTGAAAGAAAAATAGATAAAGATGCAATTACTATCTATGCATATAGATAATCAAGGCGAACTCGAGGAGAAATCGGCATGGACCAGCTGTCGGCGATTCGCGCCCTCGCGAGAGTCATCGAGGCGGGCAGCTTCACGCGGGCGGCTGATTCCCTGAGCATGCCCATCGCCACCGTCAGCAAGCTGGTGCGCGACCTCGAGGGCCATCTCGGCGTGCGCCTGCTGCAGCGCACGACGCGGCGCGTGACGGTGACGCCGGAAGGCGAGGAGTACTACGCCAAGAGCGGCCGGGTGCTGCGCGACCTCGAGGACATCGACGGGGCGTTCAACATGGCGCGCGGCAAGCCCCGCGGCCAGCTTCGAGTCGACGTCGGCGGCTCCACGGCGCGCGACGTGCTGATCCCCGTGCTGGCGGACTTCATGACGCGCTACCCGGACATCCGCATCGATCTCAGCGTGTCGGACCGATCGGCCGACCTGATCGGCGACAAGGTCGACTGCGTGATCCGCGGAGGGGCGATGGAGAGTTCTTCCCTGGTGGCGCGCCGGCTGGGCGAAGCCGTGATGATCACCTGCGCAGCGCCGGCCTATCTGAAGCAGTTCGGCACGCCCGCCTATCCCGACGAACTCAAGAACGGCCATCGGCTGGTCTGCTACGTGTCGAGCAATACCGGCAGGCCCTTCCCCTTCCGCTTCGAGCGCGATGGCAAGCCGACGGAGATCAAGGTCGACCACCGCGTGGGCGTCAACGAGAGCAATGCCCACCTTGCAGCCTGCGTCGCTGGCCTCGGCATCGTCCAGACATTCGGCTACGCGGCCGCCTCGGCGCTTCGCGACGGCTCGGTGGTGGAGATCCTTCACGACTGGCGCCCGGCGCCGTATCCGTTTCAGCTCGTCTATCCGCAGGCGCGGCACGTGACGCACCGCCTGCGCGTGTTCATGGACTGGCTGCTCGAGGTCTTTCCCCAGCGCGTGGCGGAATGCCCCGACCCGAAACCACGCGCCGCGGCAGCGGCCAAGTCGAGAAGGTAGCGACGGGCCTGGCTGCATCCAGCCGAACCGCGATGACGGCTCCCAGCCTCAATCCGGCGCTCGCCTTGCAGCGACTTTCCGCATCCCGGCCCTTGCCGCCTCACACCTAGAATTTGACCAACAGTTCCATTGCCCAGGGGTGAGATGCGGATCCGGACTCGGTTGCTTGTCGTCGTGTTCGGCGTGTGGCTGGCTGCCGCGGCGGGTTTCGGCCTTCTGACATGGAATCTGCATCAGCAGAAAACCGAAGCCGACCTGCATCAGGTCCAGGTTTTCGCCGAGGGCATCAACACCCTGGTCGAGCGCGAGCTGGACAAGCGCGCGGTACTGGCGCGCTCGCTGGCGGCTTCCAGGGCCGTTCGTGACGGTGACTTCGCCCGCTTTCACGAGAACGCGACGATCGCGACAAGAGGAACCGACAACTGGGCCCTGCTGGTGGAACCCGCGACGCTGAGAGCCAACACGCTGGCGCCGTTCGATCCGGAGCCCATCGCACGCACGCGACCCCAGCCTCTCACGCAGTCGGAACCGAAGATCGTGTTCGTGCCCAAGGGGCCCGTGTCCGGCAAGCCGGTCATCACCGTGACCGTGCCCGTGCCCGACATGGATCCGCAAAGCTACAACGTCGGCGTCGCCTTCGAGCCTTCCAGCATCCAGAAGCTGCTGCGCGAAGCCGCCGCCTCCCCCTCGACGCTGGTCTCGGTCGTCGATGGCGACCAGATCATCATGGCCCGCTCACGCGATCCGGAACGCTGGATGGGCCTGTCGGCCTCCCCTTCGTTCAAGAGCCGCATCCTCGAGGGAGGCGTCGGTTTTGCGGACTCCACGACGCTGGACGGCACCTCCTCGCTGACCTATCTGACGCGCCCGAATGCCTACGGATGGTCGGTCGTCGTTGCGATCCCGCGCGCACAGCTGACCGCTGCCGCGTGGGCTGCGTCGGCGAAGGCCATGGGCGCTTCAGGCTTCTTGCTGCTGGTGCTGCTGGTGAGCGCCCTCTACGGCGCCAGAGCCATCAGCGATGCCGTGGAGAGCCTGAGCCGGGCCGCGGCCGATCTCGGCAGCAACCAGGTGCCTGAACGGCTGCACTCGGGGGTGCAGGAGTTCGACGATGTCGCCACGGCCTTGCACGAGGCAGGCCTCAAGGCGCACGAGGCGACGGCCTTGCTGGAGCGCCGCGTGGAGGAAGCCGTCCGTGCCGAAGCCGAAGCGCAGGCCAAGTTGCTGCAGAGCCAGAAGCTCGAGCTCGTCGGCCGCCTGACCGCCGGTGTGGCGCACGACTTCAACAATCTCCTGCAGACCATCACGACGGCGCATCAGGTCCTGAAACTGCGCGTGACAGGCGAGAAAGAACAGAAGACGCTGAGCGCGGCCGTGCGCGCGACGTCCAAGGCGGCGGACCTCGTCAAGCAGATGATGATGTTCGGCCGCGTGCAGACCCTTGAGCCTTCACTGCTCAATATCACGGATGCCGTGCTGAAGGGGCACGAACTGACCAGCAAGGCCGTGGGCGCCGGCGTCACCCTCACGGCAACCATCGATCCCGGCCTGCCGCCGGTGTTTGTCGACGAGACCCAGTTCGACATGGCCCTGCTGAACCTGGTGTTCAACGCGCGGGATGCCATGCCCACCGGTGGGAGCATCAAGGTGTCCGCCCGCCTGGCGCGCCAGGATGAAGTTGAAGGCCTGGCGGACGGCCGCTATGTCTGCCTGGAGGTGACCGACGACGGCGCGGGCATGAGCAGCGAGACGATGGCCCGCGCGTTCGAGCCCTTCTTCACGACCAAGCCCGTGGGCTCGGGAACGGGCCTGGGCCTGGCCCAGGTCCATGCGTTCGCGCTCCAGTCCAGCGGCAACATCAAACTGTCCAGCAAGCCCGGCGAGGGGACGCGGGTCTCGCTCTACCTGCCGGCGGCTTCCAGCGACCAGAGCGCACCGGCGCTCCCGGTCCCGACACCGGTTGCCGAAGCCACTGCCCCCTTCAGCTTGCTGATGGTGGAGGACGATGCGCTGATCGCCTCGGTGGTCTCGGCAGCCCTTGGCGCGACGGGGCACCAGGTCCGGGTTTGCCACAGCGCGGATGAGGCCATCCAGGCGCTGCTCTCCGAAGAACACTTCGACGTCCTGTTCTCCGATGTCGTCATGCCGGGATCGATGAATGGCGTCGATCTGGTGAACTGGGCCAAGGCACAGCGGCCGACGATGGCCGCCGTCGTCGCCACCGGCTACGCAGACAACGTGAGTGCGATCAGCGTGCCCGTGATCCGCAAGCCCTACGAAATCGAGACGCTGCAGCGTGGCCTTGCCGAAGCGGTTCGGCTCATGCAGGCCGGTGCACCCTGACCCGCCTCAAGACGCCTGCGCCCGCCACGACTTTTCGTATTTCTGGTGCGCCCCTGGCTGCACATTTGCGCTTTGCAACTCCCCGCCGTAATGCCCCATCACCCTCCGGTCCATCAACCGGAACCACAGTGGTGGCACATAGGCCACCAGCAGCAGGCCGGCATAACCGCTGGGCAGCTGTGGCGCCTGCTCGAAATGCCGCAGAGCCTGGTAGCGCCGCGCCGGGTGGGCGTGGTGATCGCTGTGCCGTTGCAGGTGATACAGGAAGAGGTTGGACATGCGGTGGTTGCTGTTCCACGAATGCTCGGGCGCGCAGCGCTCGTAGCGGCCGTCAGGACCGCGCCGGCGCAGCAGGCCGTAGTGCTCGATGTAGTTCACCACCTCCAGCAACTGGATGCCGTAGGCCGCCTGCACCAGCAGGAAGGGCAGCACCGCCCAGCCCAGCCAGACGATCAGACCTGAATAGAGCACCCCCGTCATGGCCCAGGCTTGCAGGCACTGGTTGCGCCAATGCCAGGGGCCATGGCCGCGGCCGGCCAGGCGCTCGCGCTCCAGGTTCCATGCCGAGCGCAGGCTGCCCAGCACGGTGCGGGGCAGGAAGGCCCAGAAGCTCTCGCCCAGGCGCGCGCTGGCCGGGTCCTCCGGCGTGGCGACGCGCCGGTGGTGACCGCGGTTGTGTTCCACGAAGAAATGGCCATAGGCCACCGGCGCCAGCACCAGGCGTGACATCCAGCGCTCCCAGGCGGCGTGCTTGTGGCCGAGTTCATGGGCGGTGTTGATGGCCACGCCATTGATGCCGCCCACCGTCAGCACCAGGCCCACAAGGCCCACCACACCCAGGCCGCCGTGCATCGCCAGCCAGACGCCGTGCAGGGTCAGCCCGAACTGCAGCGGCACGAAGAGCAGCAGCACGGCGAGATACCAGCGGTCGGCCTCGAGCGCCGCGACCTGGGCCTCGGGCGGGTTGCTGCGGTCCTCGCCCAGCACGGTGTCCAGCAGCGGGATCAGCGTGTACATGACGCCCGGCAGCAGCCACAGCCAGAAAGCGTCGCCGCTGCGGTCGGCCTGCCAGACGTTCAGCCAGGCCAGCCCCGGAAACAGGCCAGACAGCAACCAGGCGTAGCGCTTGGTGTCACGCCAATGCAGGGGAGCAGGAGCCGACAGGGTGGCAGGCATGACGGCATGCTCGGCCGCCGGGCTGCGGCAGTCAAGGACAGCAACAGTCGGGTTTACACAGGACCTCGTACGGGGGAACGCCTGCCGGTGTAAGTTCCACCCATCCCCGGCCGACCGAACCGCCAGCCTCACCGAATCGCACACCCCATGCTGATCAAGACCCCCGCCCTCCACGAGCCGCTGTCCAGCGAGATCACGCCGCGCCGCGTCTACCTGAACCGTCGCACCGCCCTGGCCGGCCTGGGCCTGGCGGCCACGTCACCGCTGGCCCTGTCCCAGGCCGCACCGGGCGGCGGCAAGTTGCCCAAGCTGCCGGGGGCCCGCTCGGCCGTCCCCGGCGCGCTGGTGATGGAGAAGATCACCAGCTATGCCGACGCCACCTCGTACAACAACTTCTACGAATTCGGCACCGACAAGTCCGACCCCGCCGCCAACGCCCACACGCTGAAGCCGCGGCCCTGGACGGTCAGCATCGAGGGCGAATGCGCCAAGCCGGGCCGCTACGACCTGGACGCCCTGCTCAAGCTCGCGCCCATGGAAGAGCGCGTCTACCGCCTGCGCTGCGTCGAAGGCTGGAGCATGGTCATCCCCTGGGTGGGCTATTCGCTGAGCGAAATCATCAAGAAGGTCGAGCCCACGTCCAAGGCCAAGTACGTCGAGTTCACGACGCTGGCCGACAAGGCGCAGATGCCCGGCGTGCGCTCGGGCGTGCTGGACTGGCCCTACATCGAAGGCCTGCGAATCGACGAGGCCATGCACCCGCTGGCCCTGATGGCCTTCGGCATGTATGGCGAGGTGCTGCCCAACCAGAACGGCGCGCCGCTGCGCCTGGTGCTGCCCTGGAAGTACGGCTTCAAGTCGGCCAAGAGCATCGTCAAGATCCGCTTCGTCGAGAAGGAGCCCATGTCAAGCTGGACCAAGGCGGCCCAGCAGGAATATGGCTTCTATTCCAACGTGAACCCCAACGTGGCTCACCCGCGCTGGAGTCAGGCCACCGAACGCCGCATTGGCGAGGACGGCCTGTTCGCCAAGAAGCGCCCGACGCTGATGTTCAACGGCTACGAGGCCCAGGTGGGGCAGCTCTACGCCGGCATGGACCTGAAGCGCTACTACTGATGAAGTCCGCGTTGACGCGCGCGCTGCTGAAGCCAGCGGCGAAGGTGGTGCTGTTCCTGCTTTGCCTCGCGCCCCTGGCCTGGCTGGTCTATGGCGCCTCTGCCAACCAGCTCGGCGCCAACCCGGCCGAGGCACTGATCCGCCGCCTGGGCGACTGGACGCTGCGCGGTCTGTGGCTGACCCTGGCCATCACGCCACTGCGCGAGCTGACGGGCCTGGCCGCGCTGGCGCGCTTTCGCCGCATGCTGGGCGTGTTCACCTTCAGCTACGCCACCCTGCATCTGCTGGCCTATGGCTGGTTGGACCAGGGGCTGGACCTGGCCGTCATCGCCGCCGACATCGCCAAGCGGCCCTTCATCCTGATGGGCTTCACGGCCTGGGCGCTGATGCTGCCGCTGTTCGCCACCAGCTTCAACAAGGCCATCAAGGCCTTGGGTGCCAAGCGCTGGCAAGCCTTGCACAAGGCCATCTACGCCATCTCCGTCATCGCCTTGATGCACTTCATCTGGATGCGCGCCGGCAAGCACAACTTCGCCGAGCCGGCCGTCTATGGCGTGATCCTTGCCGCGCTCCTGGGCTGGCGCCTCTGGAAGCGGTTGAGCAGGAAATAGCCCCGGCTGGGATAATCCGGCGCTTTGCCCGGCCACCCCATGCCCGACTCCACTTCCATCGACGTTGCCATCCTCGGCGGCGGCCCCGCGGGCTGCAGCGCCGCGTCGTGGCTGGCGCAGCTGGGGTTGTCGACGCTGCTGGTCGAGCGCGAACCCCAGCTCTGTGCCGCCTTGCGCAGCCTGGATTTCCGCCAGGACTGGGTGCTGGGCCAGCCCGCCGCCGCGCTGACCGATCTGGCACTGAATTACGCGAACCAGGTCCAGGCCACGCCCGGCATCACCTTGCGCCTGGGCAGCACGGCCGAATCGGCCCGTCACGCCGCCGGCGCCTGGACCTTGCAACTGGCCAGCGGGGAGCATGTGCACGCTCGCGCGCTGCTGGTTGCCACCGGCCTGCGACTGCTGAAGCCGGCCCGTTACTTCGCCGTGCCTCACCCGCGGGTGCTGGACGCCACCGCGCTGACCGCCCGTCGCGAGTCGCTGCCCGCCGGGCGCGTGCTGGTGCTGGGCGCCGGTGACAACGCGGCCGAGAACGCGCTGTTCCTGGCCGACCGCGGCAGCGATGTGACGCTGTGGGCGCGTGGCAGCTGGCGGGCGCAAGTCCATCTCATCAACCGCGTCGAGGCCCATCCGCGCATCCAGCTGCGCCTGGCCACGCCGCTGCCCGACGGCCTGCGACCCGACGACAGCGGCGTCACCGTCGGCGACGAGCGCTTCGATCTCGTCGCCGCGCTGCTGGGCTTCGAACCCGAGCCCTCGGCCTTTGCTCTGCTCAGCGAGCACGACCGCCCCCACGCCTTTGTCGCCGGCGACGCCAGTGCCCGCTGGCACCCTTGCGTGCAGACGGCCCTGGCTGACGGTGTGCAGGCCGCCAAGCTCATCGAGCAGGCGCTGCGTCCCGAAGCCGCGGCGGCCGCGCCGCAGCGCTTCAACAACCGCCAGGTCATCCACCTGCAAGGCCTGCGCTTCAAGGCCAATCTGGGCATCCTGGACTTCGAGCGCACCGGCCCGCAGCCCATCCAGGTGGATGCCGAGGTCAACCTCGGCGCCCTGCCCATCGTCGCGCGTGACGCCGACATCGGCCGCGTGCTGGACTACCGCCGCATCCGCGCGGCCATCATCGACGAGTGCACCACCGAGCACACCGACCTCGTCGAAGCCCTGGTGGGCAAGCTCAGCAACCGCCTGATGAGCCTGACCGGCGTCGTCGGCGTGCGCGTGAAGCTGACCAAGCTCGAAATCTTTCCCGACTGCGAAGTTGCAGTCAGCTCCGAAACTGGAATCTGGTGAAGAACGAGCCCACCCCCTACCGGCTGCGCCGGCCCCCTCAAGGGGGCGCTGTCAGTGGCCTGGCAAAGCCAGTTCCACGACAGCCGCTGGATGATTCGGCAGGCACCAAGCGCCCGCCTCTGACGAGAACGCCATGACCACCATGAACACCGACGTGATTGACCTGGACCAAGCCGCCGCCGAAAAGAAGGCCGCTCACGAAATCAACAAGCTGTCCAAGCGCCTGCACCGCCAGGTCGGCCAGGCCATCACCGACTTCAACATGATCGAAGACGGCGACAAGGTCATGGTCTGCCTGTCGGGCGGCAAGGACAGCTACGCGATGCTGGACATCCTGCTCAACCTGCAGCAGCGTGCGCCCGTCAAGTTCAGCCTCGTCGCCGTCAACCTCGACCAGAAGCAGCCCGGTTTCCCCGAGGAGGTGCTGCCCAACTACCTGCGTTCGCGCGGCGTGGACTTCCACATCGAGAACCAGGACACCTATTCCATCGTCAAGAAGCTCATCCCCGAGGGCAAGACGACCTGCAGCCTGTGCTCGCGCCTGCGCCGCGGCATCCTCTACCGCGTGGCGGGCGAGTTGGGCGCCACCAAGATCGCGCTGGGCCACCACCGCGACGACATGGTCACGACGCTGTTCCTGAACATGTTCTTCGGCAGCCGCATGAAGGGCATGCCGCCCAAGCTGGTCAGCGACGACGGCAAGAACGTCGTCATCCGCCCGCTGGCCTATGTGAAGGAGCCCGACCTGGTGCGCTGGGCCGAACACCGCGAGTTCCCCATCATTCCCTGCAACCTGTGCGGCAGCCAGGAGAACCTGCAGCGCGTGCAGGTCAAGGCCATGATCAACGAGTGGGAAAAGCGCTACCCGGGCCGCATCGACAACATCTTCACCGCCATGGGCAGCATCGTGCCCTCGCACATGATGGACAAGAAGCTCTTCCCCTTCGAGACCATGAAGGCGACGGGCGTGGCCGATGCGGGCGGCGACATCGCCTTCGACGACGATGAATCTTGCGCCACGCCGTCGCCGACCGCTTCGGTGATCACACTGCAACGCTAGGGCGACGCAAAACAGGCCACTCACTCGTCGGGCATCTCAGCTTTGGGCGGCCTGCTGCGTTGCAAATCCTCGTCGGGCAACCAGCCCGACTCCGGTTTGCGCCTTGCATCCCATCCCAAACCTGAGCGCCCGCCGTCGCGGTGACCTGTTTTGCGCCGCCTTTACATGAGGGCAATCTGGCGGGGCCAGAATGCCTCCATCGCCAAGATGGAGGTGTTCCATGAACCGCCGCCTGATTCTTTCCACGCTGGCCGCCGCCTCGGTCGTCGCCATCACCGGTTGCACCGGTCCCTACACGGTCTCCGCTGACGTCTCCAGTTATGGCAGTTGGCCGGCTGACCGCAAGCCCGGCAGCTATGCCTTCGATCGCCTGCCTTCGCAGCAGCAGAGCGAAGAGGCCGCCAAGCGCCAGGCCACGCTGGAAGAGGCCGCCAAGGCCGCGCTGGAAAAGGCCGGCTTCAAGCCCGCGTCCGACGCCAAGAGCGCCGACGTGCTCGTGACTCTCGGCGCCCGCGTCACCGCCTATGACCCCGTGCCTTGGGACGACCCGCTGTGGTGGCGCTGGCGCGGCCGCCTGATCTCGCCGCGCTATGGCTATGCCCCGGGCTGGGGTGGCTTTGGCTGGCGCCAGGATCCCTTCTTCGACCGCCGCTACGACCGCGCCGTGGCCCTGCTGATGCGCGACCGCGCCAGTGGCGAAGCCCTGTTCGAGACCCATGCCAGCAACGAGGGCATGACCATGGGCAGCGAGGCCGTCATCGCCAATCTGTTTGACGCCGCCCTCGCCGAGTTCCCCAAGGTCAACCCCAAGTCGCACCGCGTGGCGGTGCAGGGCATGCGCTGAAGCTGGCGCCCGCCTGCCCATAATCGCGACTTCGTCAATAAAACGTAGTCGCAAGGCAGGCATGGCGCTCAATATCGTGATCATGGCGGCGGGCAAGGGCACCCGCATGAAGTCCGCAACGCCCAAGGTGTTGCACAAGCTCGCCGGCCGTTCCCTGCTCGGCCATGTGCTGAAGAGCTGCGAGCCGCTGACCGCCGCCGCCCGCATCGTCATCACCGGCCATGGCGCCGACCAGGTCGAGGCGGCCGTCGCCGGCGTTTCCTTCGTGCGCCAGATGCCCCAGCTCGGCACCGGCCACGCCATCCAGCAGGTCGTGCCCGCCCTGGTGGGGGAAGGCACGACGCTGATCCTCAACGGCGACGTGCCCCTCATCGAGACCAGCACCGCCAAGGCCCTCATCGACGCCTGCGCCGGCCATGCCCTGGTGCTGCTGACCGTCGACCTGGCCGACCCCACCGGCTATGGCCGCATCATCCGCGACCCCGACGACGGCGGCGTGCTGGCCATCGTCGAGCACAAGGACGCCACGCCCGAGCAGCGCCTCATCCACGAGGGCTACAGCGGCATGATGGCCGCGCCCACCGTGGCGCTGAAGCGCTGGGTCGGCCAGCTGACCAACGACAACGCCCAGGGCGAGTACTACCTGACCGACATCGTCGCCATGGCCGTCGCCGAGGGCCTGCCGGTGCTGGGCATCAAGGCCCACAACGAGATCGAGGTGCTGGGCGTCAACGACCCGGTGCAGCTGGCCCAGCTGGAGCGCGCCTTCCAGCTCCGCCAGGCGACGGCACTGATGCATGCCGGCGTGCGCCTGGCCGATCCGGCCCGCTTCGACCTGCGCGGCACGCTGAGCCATGGCCAGGACGTCGAGATCGACGTCAACTGCGTCTTCGAGGGTGACGTGAGCCTGGGTGACGGCGTGCGCATCGGCGCCAACTGCGTCATCCGCAACGCCAGGATCGCTGCCGGCGCCCGCATCCACGAATTCACCCACATCGACGGCGAGGCCGCCGGCGCCAGCGTCGGCGAAGGCGCGCTGATCGGCCCCTTCGCCCGGCTGCGCCCCGGTGCCCAGCTCGGCGCCGAGGTCCACATCGGCAACTTCGTCGAGGTCAAGAACTCCACGCTGGCCAAGGGTGCCAAGGCCAACCACCTGGCGTATCTGGGCGACGCCACCGTCGGCGAGCGCGTCAACTACGGCGCCGGCGCCATCACGGCCAATTACGACGGCGCCAACAAGCACCGCACGACCATCGGCGACGACGTACATGTGGGCTCCAACTGCGTCATCGTGGCCCCGGTCAAGCTGGGCAACGGCGCCACCATCGGCGGCGGCTCCACCATCACCAAGGATGTCGAAGCCGGCAGCCTGGCCGTGGCGCGCGGCAAACAGGTCGCCATCGCCGGCTGGACCCGCCCGACCAAGAAGCGTTGAATAGAAGCCGTCCCGTGACTTAGTTCCGGCGATTGCGTCACGACGCCGGGAATCGGGGGACGCCTCCCGACCCGGCCCGCCGTTACGATGGCCCCGACTCAAGAACGCCGCAGTACCTCATGGCCCACGAACTCGACTTTGCCGCGCTCTCGCTGGACGATGCCGTCCCGGCCGATCTCGGCGCCTATGAGATCAGCCAGGCACGCAGCGAGGCCGACGCCCGCAACCGCGCCCTGGAACTCAAGGCCCAGGCCTGCGACAACGCGGCGCAAGCCTGCTGGTATCTGGCCCGCAGCCTGGGCGCCGCGCGCGACCTGCCCCAGGACGGCGAAGCCAGCCTGGAGCTGCTGTTCCAGCTGATCGGTGCCCTGGCCGACCTGCCCTCCGACATCGCCGCCGCACCCCTGCCCGAAGTCGTCGGCGGCCGCGAGGACGGCATCACCGAACTCTGCCTGCAGCTCGAGGCCGCCCGCGAGGTGACCGAGGAAGCGCTGATCGACGCCGAACTGGCACCGGCTCGCAGCCAGCACTGCCACTGAGGCTCGACGCCTCAAAGCAAAAGGCGCCCCGAGGGGCGCCTTTTTCATGCCGGCAGCAGCTTACTGTTGCAGGCCGGTCGCCTGGCTGACGACCGTCGGAGGCGGCAGGGTCAGGCGGTTGTCGACAGCCTTCACGCCGGTGGCCGACGAAGCGACGACGGTAGCGCGTTCACGCGTCTGGCTGTCGGGCGCCTGGCCTTCCAGCTTCACGACGCCGTGGTCGGTGCTGACGGCAATGGGTACCGCAGACAGCGCCACGTCGGCGGCCAGGGCCATGCGCACCTTGGCGGTGATGCCGCTGTCCTCGGCCTGCGGCACGACCGGCTGGGGCACGGGCTGGGCCTGGGCCAGGGGCGGCGTGCCCGTGGCAGCCGAGCTGGCGGCCGCGTCAGGCGTGGTGGAGGCGACAGGCGGGATGGCAGCCGGCGGTGCCACGATGGGCTGCGGCGCCGTCACCGGGCCGGCCGAAGTCGGCGGCATCACGAGGGGCGCCGAGCCGGGCGGCACGCTCAGCGGCTGGGCGTCAAGCGGCGCGGCAGCGACCGTCGTCGGCGGTGGCAGGGTGGGTGCCGGCGTGGTCGGCGCGGCGCGCTGCACCAGATCCGGACGCGGCGAAGGCGTCGGGGCCTGGGCCAGGGTCCGCGACTCGGCAGCCGGGCGGCTGGTCGTCACCGGCAGCCCCAGCTTGGCCGGAGCCGGCTCAACAGCCTCGGGCTTGGCGGGCGCGGCAGGCGTTGCCTCCGCCACGGCGGTGGTGGCGGCCGTGCTGCTGTCCAGAACCTGCGATGCGGCGGGCGCCTCGGGCGCCGGAGTGGCTTCGGCCACCTGCGTCGGCTGTTCGGCGCTGCCCACCACGAGAGCAGGCGGCGTCACGGGCGCCGGGCTCGGACGGTTGATGGCCCAGATCGCGACGGCGGCAATGATGGCGGCGCCGGCACCGGCCGGGATCATCCAGCTCATCTGGCGGTCACGCTGGAGGGCGGCTGTCGGGGCAGGAGCCGCTTGGGGGCGCACATAGGCCGGTTCGGCGCGTGGCGCTGCAGCCGCCGCATTCAACGGTGCGTGGATGTCGATCTTGGCGCCGGCACCGCTGGGCTTGAATCGCGCCGGGCCCACGGCCGGCCTGGCCTGGGCGGCGGGTTTCAGGGCGTCGGGCAGATGATCGGGCCGGGTCTCTTCCAGGTGGCTGGCCCAACCCTCGGCGTGCATCGATTTCGGAAATTTCATCTTGGCCTCCAGATCGTCGTTGTCGACGTTTGCGGTGGAGACCACTTTGAGGTGACTCGGGCCCGGTCCATGCCGGTGCAGGCTCCCTCGTCTTGTAGGACAGCGGGCGGGGGATGTATGGATTTGTGAGAGCCGTCGGCTTGCCGTGTCAGAAACCGCGTACCGGCAAGGTCTCGTCACGCTGTAGCCAATTGCGTGGCGAATAGCGGCTGGCGCCGTCGGTCACGTGCAGGGTGTAGGCATGGCGCGACCTGGCCGAGCGATTGGCCGCCGAGTAATGCGGCAGCAGGCCGTGGAAGACGACGAGGGAACCGGCCTCGACTTCCAGCGGGATGGCCTGCCTGGAATCCGCCGCCGGCCAAGGCGTCGCGTCGACCTGCTCCATCCAGGCCCTGCGGCCTTCGCGCACAAAGCGCTCGCGCAGCACGCCGCGCTGGCCCTTGTGGCCGCCCGGCTCCGTCCACAGGCAGCCGTTCTGCAGCGTCGCGTCTTCCAGCGCGAACCAGAAGGTCGTCACCGTGATGGGGTCACTCTCGAAGAAGCTGGCGTCCTGGTGCCAGCGCACCTCGCCACCGATGCCAGGCTGCTTGAAGATGAACATCGATTGCCAGACCTGGGGCCTGGCCAGGCCGAGTTCGGCGGCCACGCCGCGCAGGGCCTCGCCCTTGGAAAAGGCGCTGAAGACGGGATCGAGGTCATGCATGGCATGGCCGATCTTGTTGATGGCCAGTTCCTTGGGCACGCGCAGCTTGCCCTGCGCGTCGAAGGCCTCCTCCTCGAAGAAGCAGCGCATCTGGTCGCCGCTGTCGATGAAGTAGTCGTCGACATGGCGCTGCTGCTCCTCGGTCGTGAAGACGGGCCGCTGCTCGCCGGGGTCGAAGGCGTCGACGAGGTCCAGGGCGCGCTGGCGCAGCGCGGCGATGTCGGCGGCCGTCTTGAAGCCGGGGATGACGAGATAGCCCTGGTCGGCGTAAAGGGTGGCGTCAATAGTCATGAGGATGCGTCCGAAGTTGTGCGGATTGTGTGGCTGGCGCGAGGCGCCCACAGTCCGCCCATCTCAATCTCCGGGAGACTCCCGATGAAAGCGCTCAAGGTCCTGCTGATGGTGGTCGTCGCGCTGGCATTGTTCATCGGCGTGGGCGGCATGCTGCTGTCGCCCAAGTACACGGTCACGCGCACGACGACCATCAATGCCGCACCGGAGAAGATCTACGCCCTCGTCGCCGACCCGCGCGGCTGGAAGCAGTGGAGCGCCTGGAACCAGCGCGACCCCGCCATGGCCATCGACTACAGCGGCCCGGCCTCCGGGCCCGGCGCCGTCTGGGCCTGGAAGAGCAAGAGCCAGGGCGACGGCCGCATGACCTTCACGACGGCCGAAGCGCCCAAGCGCCTGGCCTACGAGCTCTACTTCCCCGACTTCAACACCACCTCGACGGGCGACTTCCGCCTCGACGCCAATGGCGGCGCCACCCAGGTGACCTGGTCCATGGACGGCGACATGGGTGCCAACCCCATCAACCGCTGGATGGCTCTGTTCATGGACAAGATGGTCGGGCCGGACTTCGATGCGGGACTGGCGAACCTGAAGGCGCTGGCCGAGAAGCCCTGAGCAACCCGCCCGCCCCCAGCAGGATGGCTGCCGCGCCCAGCCACTGCAGCGCCGCCAATTCATGCCCCAGGGCCAGCCAGTCGACGAGGATGGCCACCACGGGGTAGAGGAAGGACAGCCCACCCTGCAGCGCCGTCGGCAGGCGCTGCACGCCGGCATACATCAGCGCATACATCAGGCCCGTATGAACGGCGCCCAGCACCACCAGCGGCATCCAGCCAAGCGCAGTCCGCGGCAGTTGGCCGAAGTCGGCGAAGGGCGCCAGCATCACCAGGCCCACGGCCACCTGGATCAAAGCGATCAGCGGCGCCGGCATGCTGGCGAGGCGCTTGGTGACGACAGCCGCCACGGCCCACAGCGCAGCCGCGCCCAGGGCCATGGCCACGCCCAGGCCGAAGTCGCCACCGACATAGCCGGCATGGGGCTTGGCTTGAACAATGAGCAACATGCCCGAGAAGGCCAGGCCCACCCAGGCCAGCCGCGCGAGGCTCAGGCGCTCGCCGAAGCACACCACGCCCAAGCCCATCAGCAAGAAGGGCTGCAGGTTGTAGACCGCCGTGGCCACGGCCACTGAAGCCCGGCCATAGGCACCGAACAGCAGCACCCAATTGAGCACGATGGCCACGCCGCCCAGCACCGCCAGCCCCAGTTCGCGCGCACTGGGCCGGCGCCACAGACCCAGGGCCGTGCAGATCAGGGCCAGGGTCAACAGACCGAAGCCGCAGCGCCAGAACACGACGTCCAGCGGCGCCAGGCCGGACAGCAGCACGAAATAGCCGATGGAGCCCAGCAGGCTCATCGCGCTGCCCATCTCGAGGGCGCCGCGGGTGGTGGGGGACACAGGACTTCCTTGCAATGACGACGGCGCCATTGTTTCAAGGCGTTCTCCATCAATACATGCAATAAAGACGGTCACACGACGAGTCTGCAGAATCAGCGACGGCGATTTATCACTACAGCCTCATCATGATCGACGACACCGACCGCCTGCTGCTGGCCGCCTTGGCCACCGACGCCCGCGCCCCGCTGAAGGACCTGGCCGAAGCGATTGGCCTGTCGCCGCCCGCCACGTCCGAGCGGCTGGCGCGGCTGCGCGAGCGTGGCGTCATCCGCGCCTTCACCATCGACATCGATCCGCTGGCCCTGGGCTTCACGCTGCAGGCCATCGTGCGCGTACGCCCCATGCCCGGCGCATTGGCCCAGGTGCAGCAGCGCATCGAGGACATGCCCGAAGCGCTGGAATGCGACAAGGTCACCGGCGACGACTGCTTCGTGCTGCGCCTGGCCCTGCGCTCCATCGAGCATCTCGACCAGGCCCTGGATCGGCTGGCGGACTGCGCCCAGACCAGTTCCAGCATCGTCAAGGCCCAGCCCCTGCGCCGCCGCGCGCCGATGCTGAAACTGAGCCAGGACCGGGCGTAGTGCCTGCGCATGACGCCGCGCCTGACGAAGGACGGGCAGCCTGCCAACTGCCAGGCATGGCGAGCTGATCCCCAATCTGCAGCCGCCTCTCCCCCCGAAAGCGGCGGAGGCGCCGATTGACCCGGGCGCAGGAAGGGCGCACGGTCCGCAAGCCCTCTTAGAAAGGAAACGCCATGACGTCCCTCCTCCTTCGCGCACGGGTCTGGCTCGCTGCGCTGCTGCTTGCCCCCACCCTGGCGCTGGCTGCGCCCTACGAGGTCATCGGCGCCATCGGCACCCACCAGACCGGCGGCCCCTTCATCACCAATCTCGGCAACGGCACCTCACGCTGGGTCACGCCGCTGGACTGGACCAACAACAACGCCTTCGCCACCGGCCCGCTGTTCTTCATCGCCACCAATCAATGGATCAACGGCCAGCCGGTGGACGCCAACGCCATGCAGTGGGACAACGCCGCAGGCCTGTTCCGCCAGGGCAATCTGGCGGCCGAAGCCGACAACGAGGACCGCTTCATCAAGCTGACCGACACCGACATCAGCGTCGCGGCGCTGAACCCGGTCTTCGGCATCGATGCCGGCGACAGCCTCGCTGCCTTTGCCCTCGGCAGCTTCAGCCCCGGCCAGACCCTCGGCGCCGAGATCAACTTCGTGCTGACCGACTCCATCAACACGATGTGGTTCAACGGCTTCATCGTCCAGCAGAGGCTGCCCCTGCCGGGCAGCCTGCCCCTGGTGCTGGCCGGCTTCCTCGCGCTGTCGACGGCGCGGCGCGCCCGGCGCTGAAACCCGTCAGCCCGGTTCCGACACCAGGGCCAGGGCCAGGGCCGCTTCGGTGACGGCGCGGCCCAGCGGCGTGGCCGGGTCGGGGCGGCGCAGGCGCGGCTGACCGCCACTGAGGTCCAGGCTGCCGACGACCGTGCCCTGGTACAGCATCTCGTAGCCCACCGCCGCGGTCTGCGGTTGCGCATTGCCCTCGAGCAGATGGACGGAGCGCAGGCCCACCGTCAGCTCGCCGCGCCGGTAGGCGCCCTCGCGGCTGAGCTTGCCGCGGCGCATCTGGCCCTCGCCGATCTGCAGCATGGCGGCCGGCGCACTGCCCCATTTGCAGCTCAAGACCCAGGGCTTGCTGTCGGTCAGGCGGCCGTTGGCGCTGCTCTCCTGCGCCCAGGCCTCGCAGACCGTCGAGCTTTCACCCGCCGGGCCCTGCCAGCTGAAGTTCAGCGGCGTGCGCAGATGGGCCGGCAGGGGTTCAAACAGCGCCAGCCGCTCGGCACCGCGCTCGTAGCGCACGCGCTGGCCGTTCAGCGAGAAATCGCCCTTGCGCGCCCAGGCCGGCTTGCCGAAGCTCTCCTCGGCCACGCCGGCCACCGACGGCGCCTGGACCATGTGCGCATTGCGCCCGTCACGCCCACGCACCGGCTGCCCATCGCGTACCGTGGCGCAGCCGACGAGCAGCAAGGCCAGCATGGTCGGAGCGGAGACGGTCAGAAGGCGATGGCGCATGGGCAGGGACCCTGGTGGTGGCGGATGTCGCAACTCTAGGGCCGGGCTCGCGGGCTAGCTGTTACCCGGCGTTGCTTCCGTTAAACGCCACACCGGCTGTCGGCCGCCGCTGCGGCTGGTCGCACCGCCGGCGCCGCTGGTCGCAGTCGCGTCGCCTGCCGGCCCACGCGGCGGCAAGCTGCGCCGCGGTTCCGTCACACTCCGCCACCATGCCTAGAACAACCCCTGCCTCGCGGCGTCTGATCCTCGCCGCCCTGGCCCTGATGTCCGAGGCCTTGCACCTGGGCTGGGAGGCCTGGCACGGCGGCATCGCCACCCACCATCTGCTGCAGCGCCCCGACCTGCCCGGCCTGTCCAACGCCTGGGGCCTGCTGCTGCTGCCTGCCCTCGCCGCCTGGGCGGCCGGCCGCCTGCCCGCGGCATCGGCACCACGGCGCGAGTGGCTGCCGGTGGCGATAGCCTTCGCCCTGCCCTTGCTACTGGGCGCCGCGCTGTCGCTGACTTTCCAACTGAACCTGCCAGCGCTGACCGAAGCCGTCTTCTTCAGCCTGCTGCTGCTCGCCCTGCTGCTGCCGGCCAGCCGGCCCGAGAGCCTGCTGGGCTTCGTGCTTGGCATGAGCTGGACCTTCGGCGCCATGCTGCCCACCGTGGTTGGCGGCGTCATCGCCGGGCTGTCCTGGGCGATACGCGGCGTCGCCCGTCGCGCCTGGCATGCCGCGAGGCCGGCATGAGCGGCGCCGTCACCTCGCGCGAGCTGCGCATCTCCGGGCTCTGCTACCTCGCCATCATTGCCCTGGGCCTGTACAGCGAGGCCTGGGTGCGGAGCAGCCTCGTCGTCGCCGGCGACGCTGCCGCGACGGCGCAGGGCATTGCCGCCCACCCGCTGCTGTGGCGCAGCGGCCTCGTCGCCGACCTGCTGATGCAGGTGCTGGACCTGCCCATCATCGTCATGATGTGGCGCTTGCTGAAGCCGGTGAACGAGCCGCTGGCGCTGACGGCCACCGGCCTCAACCTCGTGCAGACCTGCGTGCTGGTGGCCAACCGCGTGCAGGCCCTGGCCGCCCTGGACGTGCTGACCAGCCCCTCCATGGCCGCGGCCTTCCTGCCGGGGCAGCGCGACGCGCTCGCGCTGTTGGCCGTGCACCTGCATGGCCAGGGCTTCGGCATCGGCCTGATCTTCTTCGGCTTCGCCTGCGTGCTGCGCGGCTGGCTGATCGCCCGCAGCGGCGCCCTGCCGCGCGTGTTCGGCTGGCTGATCGCCCTGGCCGGCGTCTGCTACCTGGTCAACAGCTTCGCGCTGCTGCTGGCACCGGCCTTCGCGGCGTTGCTGTTCCCGGCCATCCTGCTGCCCTCCTTCGTCGGCGAGCTGGCGCTGTCGCTGTGGTTGATCGCGGGCAAACACCGCCTTGCGAAGACCGCCGGCGGCCCCATGTCCGGCGCCTCCGCACTTTCTTCGTCATCATGAGCGAGCCCCCAGTCCCGACCCTCTACGACTGGCTGGGCGGCCTGCCCGCCCTGCAGCGACTGACCGAGCGCTTCTACCAGCGCGTCAAGGACGACGCCCTGCTGGCACCCGTCTTCGCCCACATGCACGGCGAGCATCCGGCCCACGTCGCCGCCTTCCTGGCCGAAGTGCTGGGCGGGCCGGCGACCTATTCCGCCGCGCACGGCGGCCATCCGCACATGGTGCGCCAGCATCTGAACCGCCATCTCAGCCAGGCCCAGCGCCGTGCCTGGGTGGCCCTGCTGCTGGACACCGCCGACGAACTCGGCATGCCCGACGACCCGGAGTTCCGCTCGGCCCTGGTCGGCTATCTCGAGTGGGGCTCGCGCCTCGCCGTACTGAACTCCCAGCCCGGTGTGGCGGTGGACATCGACGCCCCCATGCCGAAGTGGGGTTGGGGTGAAGTCAAGGGGCCCTACCAAGGCTAGGATCGCGCGACTTCAAAAGGAGACCCCATGAAACGCGTGACCGGCATCGGCGGCATCTTCTTCAAATCCAGCGACCCCAAGGCCCTGGCCGCCTGGTACGCCCAGCACCTCGGGCTGAACGTCGAGGCCTGGGGCGGCGTGACCTTCGAGCCCGCGGTGCCCGGCGAGCCCGGCGCGGGCTCGACGAACTGGTGCCCCTTCAAGGCCGACACCGGCTACTTCGCGCCCAGCACGGCGTCCTTCATGCTCAATTTCCGCGTCGCCGACCTGAACGGCCTGCTCGCGGCCCTGCGTGAAGAAGGCTGCAACGTCGTCGGCGATCCGCAGGATTCCGAGTTCGGCAAGTTCGGCTGGGTCATGGACCCGGACGGCAACAAGGTCGAACTGTGGGAGCCGCCGGCCGCGCCCTGAGCGACCGCCGCGCGGCTACTGGTTGATCGGCGGCTGCGCCGGCTTCTCCGTCTCCGGCTCCGAAGCCGCCGCCGGCGCGGCGGGCGGCAGGCCGATGCGGGCAATCGCCAGGTCGCCGGCGAACTCAGAATAGAACCAGTTGCCGTCCTCCTGCACCAGGCCCTCGGCCGGCGGTGTCAGCTGGGTGTTGGGCTGGCCCTTCAAGGCCACCGCCATGGTCGCGGCCCAGACCGGCAGTGCCAGGCCGCCGCCGCTCTCGCGCTCGCCCAACGAGCGGGGCTGGGGATAGCCGATCCAGACGGCGCCGGCGCGCGTCGCCTGGAAGCCGCAGAACCAGGCATCGACGGCGTCGTTGGTCGTGCCCGTCTTGCCGTAGAGGTCCCATCGCCCCAGCAGCGCGCTCGCCCGCGCGCCGGTGCCCTCGCGCGCGACGGCGGCGAGCAGTTGCGAAGTCATGAAGGCATTGCGCGCGCTGACGGCGGTCGTGAAGCGCGGGGCCTCGGCCTTCCACAGCAGCTGGCCCTGGGCGTCCTGGATGTGGTCGATGAGCCAGGCCGTCGGCAGCTGGCCGGCATTGGCGAAGGCGGCATAGCCCTGGGCCATCTGCAGCGGCGTGACGGAGCCCGTACCCAGGGCGATGGTCAGGTTCAGCGGCTGCTTGCTCTCGTCCAGCCCGAAGCGCGCGGCCCAGGCGCGGGCACGCTGCGGGCCGAGGGCCTGCACGAGATGGATGGTGACCATGTTCTTGGAGCGCGCCAGGCCCTGGCGCAGCGTCAGCGCCTCTTCGTACTGGCCGTCGTAGTTGCGCGGCGACCAGTCGCCCACCTCGACCTGCTGGTCGCTGACCAGGGTGCCGGCCCAGGCGCCCTGCTCGATGATGGCCGAGTAGATGAAGGGCTTGAAGGCCGAACCCGGCTGGCGCCAGGCCTGGGTGGCCGAGTTGAACTGATTGCGTGCGAAGTCGAAGCCGCCCACCAGGGCGCGGATGGCACCGGTCGCCGGGTCCAGCGTGACGACAGCGCCCTCGGCCTGGGGCGTCTGGCTGAGCTGCCACTGCTTGCCCGACTCCAGCACCCGCAGCACGGCGCCGCGCTTGAGGTTGGCGATGGGACGCAGGGCCTGGCCCTTCCAGCTGATCTTCTCGCCGTCGGCCATCACCAGCTCGGCGGCATTCTTGTCGACCTTGAGCAGCACCGCGGTGCGCAGTTCGCCGAGGTCCGGGTGGGCATCGAAGGCGGCGTCCAGCGCCTCGTCGAACTCGTCGCCCTCGGGCAGTTCGACGGTCGCCTCGGGGCCACGGAAAGGCTGGCGGCGCTCCAGCTCGAACAGGGCGTGGCGCAGCGCCTCCTGAGCGGCCGCCTGCTCCGCATAACGCAGCGTCGTGTAGACGGTCAGGCCGCGCGTGTAGGCCTCCTCACCATAGCGCGTGACCATCTCGGCGCGCACCTGCTCGGCGGCATGGTCGGCCACGCCGGACAGGCGCTTGGGCCGGCGCACGTCCAGCGCCTTCTCGCGCGCCGCGTCGGCCTGGGCCTGGGTGATCTGGCCCACCGCGACAAGCCGCCCCAGCACGACGGCCTGGCGGCGCTTGGCGCGCTCCGGGTAGAGCACGGGGTTGAGGCGGTTCGGGTCCTTGGGCAGGCCGACGAGGACGGCGATCTCGCCGACGCTGAGCTTGTCCAGCGGCTTGCCGAAATAGCGCTCGGCCGCGGCCCCGAAGCCATAGGCCTTGTTGCCCAGCGAGATCTGGTTCATGTAGATCTCGAGGATCTGCTCCTTGGTCAGATTCCTCTCGATCTTGATGGCCAGCAAGCCTTCCTGGGCCTTGCGCGCCAGCGTCTGGCGGTTGGTCAGGAAGATGTTGCGGGCCAGCTGCTGGGTGATGGTGGAGGCGCCCTGCAGCCGCGTCGGGTGCAGCAGGTTGTGCAACATGGCGCGGGCGATGCCGCTGTAGTCGATGCCGGAGTGGACGTAGAAGTCGCTGTCCTCGACGGCCAGCAGCGCATCCTGCAGCGGCTTGGGGATGTCCTTCAGCGGCACGAAGCGGCGCCGCTCGGCACCGAACTCGCCCAGCAGCTGGCCATCCTCGCTGAGCACGCGCAGCGGCTGGTGGGGCTGGTAGTCGGTCAGCGCATCCAGGGCCGGCAGCTGGGCCCAGATCAGGGCCGCCACGATGGCGCCCAGCAGCACGAGGGCCAGCGGCACGCCGACCAGGGCGGCCAGCCAGGGACGTTGGAGGAGGAACTTCAGCATGGCGCGCATCCTAGGGGCAAGCCGCCCCATGCCCGTGTAGGCCGCCGGCGCTTATTTGCCGGCCGCGGCGATGGCCTTGTGCAGGTCCTCGCGCTGCTCGCAGCCGCCGGGGCAGAGCCTTTCCAGCACGGCCAGGCGTTCACGCGCCTTGGCCAGGTCGCCCTTCATCACATAGAGCTCACCCAGGTATTCGTTGGCGCCAAGGTGCTTGGGATCGATGCGCAGGGCCTGCAGGTATTCGGCCTCGGACTCGGCCAGCTGCGGCGTGGCCTGCTTGCGCAGGGTGTAGCCCATCAGGTTGTGCCAGTCGGCGCTGGCGGCCTGGGGCTGGGCCCGCAGCGCGGCCAGGGCGCCGACCCAGTCCTTGGCCGCGATGAGGCGGCGCGGCGCGGCCAGCGGATCGGCCGCGGCGGGCTTGATCTCCGCAGGCGGGCTCATGTCGGCAGCCCAGGCGGAGCTGGCCAGCAGCAGGACGGTCAGGACGAGGGAGCGCATCGGCGATCTCCAGCACACGAGGAGGCCCTAGCTTAGGGCTAGCGTCACCTAACGACCCAGCCTGCCGAAAGTCACAGGGCCGCCGTTGCCGTCGGCCGCGGCATGCGCTTCGTCGGGCCGATCCCGCGCTTCGTCCGGCGGCGGCTGACGCGAGGCCCGCCGATCTCTAACTTTGAGCCCAGCAACGCCCAACCCAGGAGATCCCATGAAAGCCATCCTCCCCCTGCTGCTGCTCGCCGCCGCCCCCGCCTTCGCGGCCCCCGCCGCCTGCCCCCAGGTCGCCGAGCAACTCAGCGAATACCTCGCCAGCGCCAAGCAGCGCGTCGGCAACGACGGCGAGGTGCGCGTCGCCTTCGACGTCGATGCCAGGGGCCGCGCCCAGATCGTCGCACTGGACGGCACGCGCAGCTACCGCACACCGGTGCGCATCGCGGTGGACTCGCTGGACTGCCAGCGCGGCACGCCGCAGCGCTACGTCCTTAACATCCGCTTCGTCGACCCCATGACCGTGATGGCCGCCGCCCCGGCTCCCGCAGCCTCTGCCAACCTCGCCCAGGTCACCGAGACGCGCTGACCCCCTGATGCCCCTGTCCTCGCCACGCTTCACGCTGCTGAGCCGCCCGGCCCTGGCCCTGGCGGCCATCGTCTGCCTGGCGCTGGCGGGCGGGCTGATGCTGCCGGAGCTGGTCAACTGCAAGTTCGCGAGCGAGGACAACGTCTGCCACGCCCGCAACCTGCCGGGCGCGCGCGCCTGGCTGGCCGTCGGCTTCATGCTCTATGTGCTGTGGCTGGGCGCGGCCCTCAGCCACCCCTGGCTGCCGCGCTCGCCACGCTGGCGGCGCTGGGGCCTGGCCGCGCAGATCGTCGTCCTGACCCTGCTCTCCACCTGGGTCGGCCTCATCGTGCACCGTCGCTTCGGCGGGCCCAACATCAATTTCCACGCCTACAGCCTGCAGGTCCAGGCGACCATCACCGCCTGCGCCTGCCTGGCCCTGGAATACCACCAGCGCGGCCGGCGCCAGCAGGCCGACGCCGACTCCCTGCACCGCGACGAGGAAGAGCAGGCCCGCCAGCTCGATGCCGCCCGTGCGGCCCTGCTGCAGGCCCAGGTCGAGCCTCACTTCCTGTTCAACACCCTGGCCCATCTGCGCCGCCTCGCCCACACCGACGCCCAGGCCGCGCGCTCGATGCTGGCCGAACTGCGTCGCTACCTCGCCGCCGCCCTGCCCGAATTGCGCCAGGCCGAGACGCCGCTGGCCCGCGAGCTCGAGCTGGTGACGGCCTTCCTGGCCCTGCACCAACGCCGCATCGGCCTCGAGAGGCTGACGCTGCGCTACGAGGTCGCACCCGGGCTGGGCGACGTCATCGTGCCGTCCACCTGCCTGCTGACCCTGGCCGAGAACGCCATCAAGCACGGCATCGGCCCGCAGGTGGAAGGCGGCGAGATCTGCGTGCGCGCCCAGCCCGACCCCGACGAGCCCGACCTGCTGCGCCTGGAGGTGGCCGACACCGGCGCCGGCATGGGCAGCAGCAGCGGCAGCGGCACCGGCCTGGCCACGCTGCGCGCCCGCCTGGCCTCGGCCTACGGCAGTGCGGCGCGGCTGAGCCTGCATCTGAACCAACCGCGCGGCCTCGTCGCCCGGGTTCAACTGCCATGGCGCTGAACCCCGGCCTGCATGTGGGACTGAGGCCCGGCGACCTCGGCTGGATGCTGCTGGTCGGCGCCGCCACGCTGGTGGCCAACGGCACGCCGCTGAGCAACACCATGTCCCTGCCCGACATGATGAATGCGCTGACCTACAACGTGCTGCAGTTCGGTGTGCCGGCCGTGCTGCTGTTGAGGCTGGCCGACGCCCTCGTCGACGCGCAGCGCCTGCCGGCCTGGGTGGCCTACCCGGCCGTCGTGCCCATCACCGTCATCGGCGGCGTCTGGTTCATCGCGCCGGCCCTCTACCCGGTGCTGGGCAAGGTCGACTGGTGGGACTCCGCCAACGACTTCGCGCTGGCCAGCACCACCTTCGTCTGGCATGCCCTGGGCGTGGCCGTCTACGTGCAGCTGCGCTTTTCGCTGCGCGCTCAGGCGCGGCTGCAGGCCCTGCAGCAGGCCTCGCTGCAGCGCGAGCGCCAGCTCACCGCCACCCAGTTGCTGGCCCTGCAGGCACGCGTCGATCCGGCCCTGCTGTCCGAGCGCCTGGCCGCCATCGACAACGAGCTGGACACCGAACCCCGCCGCGGCCAGGCCCGGCTGGCCGCCCTGATCGAGCTGCTGCGCGCCCTGCAGCCTCACGTCGAAGCCGAGGTGTCCACGCTGGCGCGCGAGATCGTCGCCCTGCGCGCCTATGCCCGGCTGGTCAGCACCGACGCCCAGCACACCGAGAGGCTGCATCTGGCCGGCCTGGCCGAGCCACCCGACTGGCCGCTGGCGCCCATGGTGCTGCTGCCGCTGGTGCGCCCGCTGCTGGACGAAGGCACGACGCTGTGGAGCCTGTCGCTGCACACCGGCGCGGGACTGGCGGAGCTGACGCTGCGCGCCCTCGGCCCCGATCTGATCCAGACCCGCCGGGCCGCCGAAGGCGTGCCCCTGTCGGAGCTGGCCCGGCGGCTGCAGGCCGTTCACGGCGATGCGGCCTCCCTGGGCCTGTTCATCGAAGATATGCCGCTGTTCAAGCTGACCTGGCCGATTCCGACGTGAAGCCGACATGACCCGCATCCTGATTGCCGAGGACGAAGCCCTGCTTGCCGCCGAGATCCGCGAGGAGCTGCTCCGCCAGTGGCCCGAGGCCCAGGTCGTCGGCATGGCACGCGACGGCCACGAGGCGCTGCGCCTCGTCGAGCAGCTGGCGCCCGAGGCCTGCTTCCTGGATGTGCAGATGCCGGGCCTGTCGGGCCTGGAAGTCGCCCAGCTGATCGGCCGCCGCGCCCATGTCGTCTTCATCACGGCCCACGAGCGCTACGCGGTGCAGGCCTTCGACGAAGGCGCCGTCGGCTATCTGCTCAAGCCGCTGGACCCGGTGCGCATGGCCAAGACCCTGCTGCGTTTGAAGGAGAGGCTGGCACTGCCGCCCGCCGACCTCGGTGGCCTGACCGCACGCACGACGCCATCGGTGGCCGTGGAGCCGCTGCGCTGGATCACCGTGCAGCGCGGCCGCGAGCTGCAGCTCATCACCGTCGAGGACGTCGCCTATTTCCGCGCCGACCACAAATACGTCGCCGTCGTCACGGCCGACAGCGAAGCGCTGATCTCAGTGCCGCTGAAGGAACTCGTCGCCCGCCTGGACGGCGAGCATTTCTGGCAGGTGCACCGCTCCACCATCGTCAATGCCCGGGCCATCAAGTCGGTCAGCCGGTCCTTGAGCGGCAAGCTCAGCATCGCGTTGAAGGACAGGCCGGAGACGCTGGAGGTTTCGCCGGCCTACGCCCATCGGTTCAAGCAGCTCTGAAGGTGTCACGCATCAGGCGGGGCGCGGTACTGGCGGCGCGCCGTTCTCGGGTTGGGTGAAGGACCGCACCACCTTGTCGAGCAGCGAGAACAAGATCTCGATGCCGTAGCCGAAGATGAAGGGCACGAACAGCGGCGGCAGGCTCTTGAGCCCCATGTCGTTGCTGGGCACCAGCAGGCTGCCGAAGACACCGGCGATGGCGCCCAGGCAGACGCGCACGATGCTGATGCTGGCGGACACCGGCACATAGGTGTGCTCGCGCAACTGCACGCTCATGTTGCGCAGGATGAAGGTCAAGGCGCCCAACACGCCCATGACCATGGCGATCAGATAGGCACTGATATTGGCAGCAATGATCCTGACCTCGACCACAATGCTGCGAAAGTTCTCCGCCTCCTTGCTGCGGATTTCCCGCTCCAGTCGACTGATTTCACTTGCCAGGCCGACGGCCGGCGAGGAAGCCCAGGAGGGACGCGGCAGGTTGCTCGCCCGCGACGCAGTCTCGACCGACTGGGCGGCACTCACGGGCATCGTCGCCCTCAGCCTTGCCAGCCCTTCACGCTTGCTGCTCAGCTCCGCGCGCAGGCCCTTGATTTCGTCCCGATCCGATTCCGGGCTGTCCACGGGGCAGAGGTAGCGCATATATGGCACGGCGCACACGGCGCGCGCACGGTCATGCCATTTCGTCAGCAGGCTTTCGAGGGGATAGGCCTGCTGCGTCAGCCTTTCCTGCTCGATATAGAGCTCGTCCCTGATGAAGCTCTTCTCGGCAGACTCGCCGCGCTGCGCCAGGAACTCGGCCCTGAGGGCATTCAGCTGGGTCTGGTCCTCGACTCGGCGCGCCCGCTGCGGTGGTGGCCCTTCCAGCAGCAAGGCGAATTCCTCCTCGCACTTGGCGATCTCGCAGATGCGTTGGGCGACATCCGTCTGTCTGCCATGCGCGCGCCGCAGAACACCGTCGTTGCGTTCCTGGCGCTGGGCCAGGTCGAACTTCTGCGTCTCCAGCTGGGCCGCGCGCTTGATCAACTCGTCTCCCGCCACCCAGAATCCCTGCAGGGCCAAGCAAAGCAGGAAGACGCCGACCGCAAAAGTCGCGTTGTAGGCCGTCGGCGTGAACAGCGAGTTGGGGAAACTCAGGCCGTTAAGGCGCATGGAAGCGCGGATCGAATGCGCGCTGAGCGGCGCCATGTCAACCGCGAAACTGTCATAGCTCGACCAGAAATCGGTCAACTCGGCCGCTGTGGGCTCATGGCCGTTGGCGCGGGCCGTCTTGAGCGTCTGCACCGCGTCCATCAGCGCCTTGATCTTTTCGACTTTCACATTGCGCCGGCTCTGTGCGGCGAAGGCCACCAGCAGGCTGGCGTCTTCCAGGGCGCCGCCCACGGTGTCCTCGGCTTGCACCGGGATCGAGCCCGTTTCATAGGCGGCGCCATGCAACCAGTCCTGCAGGCGCTTCCAACCCTGGACCGGCATCTCCAGCAGCTTCAGCATGTCCATGTCTGTCTCCACGAGTGAGCAGACAGACTGTGGACACCCGCGCGCTTCCCGGCCTCCCCAATTCTTGCGAGGCCGCACGCATCGTTCAGCGCAAGCCGAACAGTTCCGCCGCATTCCCCCACGCGATGCGCTGCGCCACCTCTGCCGGCAACTGCCCCAGCCAGCCGCGGTAGTCGGCGAGCAGGCTCTCGTAGTGCTGCCAGCGCTGCGTGACCCAGGTGTCGGAGCCGATCAGGAAGCGGCCCGGCTGCTGGGTGAACAGAGAGCGCCAGTCGTCGCCGAGGCGGCCGTCGAAGGTGATGCCGGGTCGGTAGGATAGCTCGCCGCGCAGACCAGCATGCTTGGCCAGCAATTCGCGCACGCGCGGCAGAGGTTCACCGGAGATGCCGCTGTGCGCCCAGATCAGCGAAGCGCCCGGCGCGTGGCCGAGCAGCTTGTCGACGGCGACATCGTCCACATGGGCCAGCACGGTGAGGCCGCGCTCGCGGGCCAGCTTCATCAGCGCGATGGCCGTCGGGCCGTCGGCGTTGGCGCTGTCGTAAAGATGGAACTCGCCCAGGCCGCGGAAAGGGCCGGCCGGGCTGCCCTGGTCGAGCAGTTCCAGCACCATGCGGCGGATGCTGTCGTCCTGGAACCAGCCGGTGTAGTCGGCGCGGTTGCGATACAGCCGGATGAAGGGCACCCATTGCGGCCCGGCTTCGGCCACCAGGCGCAGCGTGCCGTCATTGGGCCGGCTGTTGACCAGGGCGCCGCGCACGCCGGCGCGGTTCATGCGCGCCAGCACGTCGGCCGGTGGATGGGGCGCCTGGGCGTCGTCGTTGTAGTGCAGATGGGCGTCGAACAGCGGGCCGGCGTAGTCGGCCGCCCGGGCCAGCATCGGCAAGCCCGCCAGCAGCAGCGCACGCCGTTTCATCAAACAGCGCGTTCCGCCGCTGCGATGAGGCGGCTGATCCGGGATACGGACAAGCCGAGCTGGCCCGCCAGATCCGTCATCGCCACGCCGCCCTCGGCATGCGCCAGCCACAGCGCCTGCTCGCGAATGCCGCCGGCCCGCTTCATCCATTCCGTCCAGCTCGTGCGGGCGACGCGCCGCGGCGCGATGGCGGCGGCCCGCATGCGGGCGGCGAAGTCGGCATCGCCGAGGAAGATCTGCTCGCGCAGCCGCCCCGGCCAGAGCTGCAGGCCGGGGTCGGACGCGACCAGCCGGGCATAGCGCTCACCGGCCAGGCGGTGCTGGGCGGGCGTCGTCGCCGGCTTGCCCAGCAGATGGGCATGCAGGCCGTCCACGTCCAGCCATTCGGGCGCGTCCTCCATGCCTGCCAGGGCGCGGAAGCTGGAGCCTGCCCAGCCCGCCGCGCCGCGGGCCAGGCCCAGGCGCACCGGGTTGAGGTCGATATAGCGGCAGGCGTCCAGCAGATAGCGCTCGCGGTCGACGAGGACGGCATGGAAGCGCCCCTGGAACAGCGGGCCGCGAAAGCCGTGGCGCAGCTGGCAGTGTTGGGTATAGACGCCGTTCACATGCCGCATCAGCTGCGACAGATTGGCGCGGCGGGTGAACAGCAGCAGGTGGTAGTGATCCGGCAGCAGCGCGTAGGCCAGGGCCTGGGCGTCGAAGCGGTGCAGGGCCTGGGCCAGCAGCGCGCGCATCTCGGCGCGGTCGGTGTCATCGACAAAAGCCTGCTGCCCGCTCTCGAACGGGCAGTGGGCGCCGACCAGATAAACGGCGCCGGCGATCTCCAATCGGGCAGGCCTTGCCATGCGCCACCTTAAGTCTCGCCGCCCGGAATGGCAAGATGGCGACCTGCCGGCCCACGGTAAGCCCGATGAAAACACATCAAATCGAAATCCAGAAGTTCAAAGCAGCGTCGACCAACCAGTACGGCCAGATCCTGTTCAAGGTGGACGCCACGGTCGCATCCAAGCCGCCCATCGACGGCATCGAGCCCAGCAGCGTCATCCTGATGACGGAGCAGAACGCCCGCGTGCTGATGGCCTTGCTGAAGGCCCAGATCGCGGAATTCGACAGCAAGAAACCCAAGAGCCGCCACGGTCGACACGGCTGAACCCCATGCAGTACCCCCAATACAACCCCGCCTCCGACAACCGCCCCCTGACCGACGAGGAACTCGACGATCTGGACGAGTTGCTTTCTGTCCTGCCCAGCGACGGCGCGCTGAACATCGAGGCCCTGGACGGCTATTTGACCGGCCTGCTGCTGTCGCCCAAGAACCTGGCCGGTCTGCCCGGCGAGGCCTGGATTCCGGTCGTCTGGGGCGGTGACCAGGAGCCCGATCCCAAGCCTTTCGCCAGCGGCAAGCAGCGCAAGAAGGTCGTCATGGCGGTGCTGCGGCATGTGCAGTCCATTGCCATGGCCTGGGCACACGCCCCCAAGGCCTGGGAGCCGATCTTCAGTTTTGCCGACGGCGAGGACGAAAACACCGAATACGCCGACGCCGAGGACTGGGCCGTGGGTTTCCTGATGGCCGTGGACCTGGCGCCCGAGGCCTGGGCACCCTGGTTCGACGCCGCCGAGACCGGCGCGCTGCTGGCCCCGCTCACCGCCCTGGGCGGCGAGGACGGCTCCCTGGCCGAAGGCTCGGCCGCCGACCGCGACGAGGCCAGTCGCAAGATTCCTGACGCCATGCTGGCGTTGTGGGCGCTGCGCCAAAACGACGCCCAGAAAGCGTAACCATCCCCCTAACGCAGGTGGTCGCCGGCGGCGGTTTAGGTTAAGTTCAGGGCATGCTCCAGACCGTTCTCGCTGCCACAGGCCTCGTCGTCTGCATCGCCCTGGGCGTGCACATGGCCCTGCCCTACCGGCTGCAGGCCCGGGTGGATGCCGGCGTGGCCGCCCTGGTGGCCTGGGTGCAGTTGCAGATGGCCCGCCTGACCGGCTGGCGCCGCCGCCAGCGCCAGACCCGCGTGGCGGCGCTGGAGGCCGAGCGCGTCATCCGCCGTGCCCGCGAGTCGGCCCTGCACGATGCGCGCGACAGCCGCACGGACGGGGTGTGGGACGGCAACGTCTACCGGCCCAAGAGCTTCGACAAGCCCAAGAAGCCGCACTAGTCCGCCGACTGCTGCAGCTTCCACATCTCCGCATAGCGGCCGTTCCTGGCCAGCAACTCATCGTGCCGGCCGCGCTCGACGATGCGCCCCTGCTCCAGCACGATGATCTCGTGGGCATCCACCACCGTCGACAGGCGGTGGGCGATGACCAGCACCGTCTTGTTCTGCCCCACCGACTCCAGTTCCGCCTGGATGGCGCGCTCGTTGGTCGAGTCCAGGGCCGACGTGGCTTCATCAAAGATGAGGATGGGCGGGTTCTTCAGCAGCGTGCGGGCGATGGCCACGCGCTGCTTCTCGCCGCCTGACAGCTTGAGCCCGCGCTCGCCGACCATGGTGCCGTAACCCAGCGGCGTCGCTGCGATGAAGGCATGGATGTGGGCGGCACGCGCTGCGCCCTCCACCTCGTCCTGGCCCGCGCCCGGCCGGCCATAGGCGATGTTGTAGGCCACCGTGTCGTTGAAGAGCACGGTGTCCTGGGGCACGATGCCGATGGACCTGCGCAGGCTGCCCTGGGTCACGGCGCGGATGTCCTGGCCATCGATGCGAATGGCGCCGGAGTCGATGTCGTAGAAGCGGTAGAGCAGCCGCGCCAGCGTGCTCTTGCCCGAGCCGCTGGGGCCGACGACGGCCACCTTCTTGCCCGCCGGGATCTCGAAGCTGACGCCGTGCAGGATGGGCCGCACCGGATCGTAGGCAAAGCGCACATCGTCGAAGACCACGCTCGCGCCCTTCACCTGCAGGTCGGTGGCGCCGGGTGTGTCGGCCACCTCGCGTTCGCGGTCCAGCAGGCGGAACATCTTCTCGATGTCGGTCAGGGCCTGCTTGATCTCGCGGTAGATCACGCCGAGGAAGTTCAGCGGGATGTAGAGCTGGATCATGAAGGCGTTGACCATGACCAGATCGCCCAGGCTCATGTGGCCGTCCACCACGCCTTGCGTCGCCCGCCACAGCATCAGCACCAGGGCCGTCGCGATGATGAGTTGCTGGCCGGTGTTCAGCATCGACAGCGTGCGCTGCGACTTCAGCTGGGCCAGGCGCAGCTTCTCCAGGCTCTCGTCGTAGCGGCGCGACTCGAAGTCCTCGTTGTTGAAGTACTTGACGGTCTCGTAGTTCAGCAGCGAGTCGATGGCCTTGCTGTGGGCCACCGAATCCAGCTCGTTCAGCACCTTGCGGAACTTGGTGCGCCACTCGGTGACGACGACCGTGAAGGCGATGTAGACGACCAGGGCCGCGATGGTGATGCCGGCGAACCAGACGTCGAACTTGACGCCCAGCAGCGTCAGCACCAGCACCACCTCGATCAGCGTCGGCACGATGCTGTAGAGGGAATAGCTGATCAGCGAATGCACCGCCCGCGTGCCGCGCTCGATGTCGCGCGTCATGCCGCCGGTCTGGCGCTCGAGATGGAAGCGCAGCGACAGGTCGTGCAGATGCCGGAACACCTGCAGCGAAATGCTGCGCGCCGTGCCCTCGGTGGCCTTGGCGAAGATCAGCTCGCGCAGCTCGGTGAACAGCGACGTCGACAGCCGCAGGCCGCCATAGGCCATCAGCAGGCCCAGCGGCACGACGAGCAGGGTCTGGGGCGAGCCGGCCTTGAGGTCCAGCGCATCGATCAGGTGCTTGAGCAGGATGGGCACGCCCACATTGCTGACCTTGGCACCCACCATGAAGGCGAGAGCCAGGCCGACGCGCCAGCGGTAGCGCCAGAGGTAGGGCAGCAGGCGGCCGACCGTGCCCCAGTCGCCCTGGGTGGCGGGGGCCGTGCCGACGGTGGCGGGAAGGGACAAAGGAGTGCTGCGCATCGAGTTCTTCGGACTGAAGGTGTGAATTTTGCGGCTCGGGCGAACCCGGTGCCGGCCGGCCTCGCGGCAGGCCCAGAATCCGCCCGGCCAAACCACACAACTTCAGGGAGAAGCGATGCCGTTCAAGACCCCCGTGCTGAGGCTTGCCCAGGCCCTGGCCCTCGCCGGCCTGATGCTGGCGGGCCAGGCCATCAGCGCGGCCGAACCGCCACCGGCCCAAGCCTTCTTCAGCCCGGCCGGCCTGCGCGGCGGCACGCTGTCGCCCTCGGGCCGCTACATCGCCTTCAGCGGCGGCACACCCGAGCAGCGCCGCCGCCTCATCGTCGTCGACACCCAGAGCGACGCGCCGCCCCAGGTCATCGCCTATTTCGACAGCGTCGACGTCGCCTGGTTCGAATGGCTGAGCGACGAACGCCTGCTCTTCAGCGTCGCCGACACCGAGGACGTGCAAAGCCATCGCAAGTCGGCCGGCCTCTTCATCGTCAAGCGCGACGGCAGCGAGCAGCGCGTGCTGATCAAGCGTGAGGTCGATTCGCTCAACCCCGGCCGCGGTGCCCAGCCGCTGGAAGCCACCTTCAGCTTCGCGCAGACCATCGCCGGCAACCCGCGCCAGATCATCGTCAACGAGGCCCGCCTGGACGCCGGCTACGACTTCAGCCACGAAACGCCCTGGCTGTTCGACGTCGAGACGCGCGGCAAGCGCCTGCTGCTCATCGGCGACCCGCCCCATCCCAAGGTGCAGGCCTGGTGGTTCGACCGCTTCGGCCGCGCTCGCGCCGCCCTGGCCCAGGAAAAGGGCGAGACGATCTGGTTCTACAGCCCGCCGGGCGACGGCAAGACGGCCGAGGCCTGGCGTGAGATTGCACGCTTCAAGGCCAACCGCGGCGACTACAGCATTGCCTATGTCGGCGACGACGACCGCCTCTTCGTCACCGCGCTGAACCCGGCCACGGGATTCGACGAATTCCGCGAGTTCGACCTCGCCGCCGGCAAGCCCAAGGACCAGGCCATCGTGGCCACGCCGGGCTACGACGCCCAGGTGCTGCGCCTGCGCGACGGCGGCGGCCAGACCGTCGCCCTGCGCATCAAGACCGATGACTGGGAGACGGCCTGGCAGCTGCCGGCCATGAAGTCCCTGCAGCAGAAGGTCGACCAGATGCTGCCCGGCCGCGTCAACCTGCTGAGCTGCCGCGGCTGCGAGGACGCCGAGTCGGTGCTGGTCTTCAGCTATTCCGACCGCCAGCCCGGTGAGTACCTGCACTACAACGGCAAGACCGGCGCCTGGCAGAAGCTGGGCAGCGTGCGCCCCGGCCTGGACGAGCGCCAGATGGGCCGCACCCAGCTGCTGCGCGTGCCGGCCCGCGACGGGCTGGAGCTGCCCGTCTGGGTGACGGCACCGGCCGGCGTCCCGCCCAAGGCCCTGCCCACCGTCGTGCTGACGCATGGCGGCCCCTGGGTGCGCGGGCGCGACTGGGGCTTCGAGACCGAGGCCCAGTTCCTCGCCTCGCGCGGCTATCTCGTCGTCGAGCCCGAGTTCCGCGGCAGCACGGGCTTCGGCGACAAGCACTACCGTGCCGGCTGGAAGCAATGGGGCAAGCGCATGCAGGACGATCTCGCCGACGCCCTGGGTGCGGCCGTGGCCAAGGGCTGGGCCGATCCCAAGCGGGTCTGCATCGCCGGCGCCAGCTACGGCGGCTATGCGACGCTGATGGGCCTGGCCAGGCAGGGCGACATCTTCCGCTGCGGCGTGGCCTGGGTGGGCGTCAGCGACCCACGTTTGCTTTTCAGCGTGCACTGGTCGGACACCGGCCGCGACACCAAGAAATACTCCATGCCGGAGATGATCGGCGACCCCGACAAGGACGTCGCCGACCTGAGCGCCAACGCACCCATCGAACTGGCCAGGCAGATGAAGGCGCCGCTGCTGCTGGCCTATGGCAAGCTGGATCGCCGCGTGCCGCTGGTGCATGGCGAGAAAATGCGCGACGCGCTGACCGCCGCCGGCCACCCGCCGCAATACCTGGTCTACGACGACGAAGGCCATGGCTGGCGGCGGCCGGTCAACCAGATCGACTTCTGGAAGCGCGTCGAACGCTTCCTGGACCAGAACCTCAAGCAGTAAAGAACCGACCCATGACCGACTCCACCTCCCACAACGGCAGCCGCGAACTCGTGCTGCGCGTGATGCCCATGCCGGCCGACTCCAACGCCAATGGCGACATCTTCGGCGGCTGGATCATGGCCCAGGTGGACATTGCCGGCTCCATCCTGCCGGCGCGCATCTCGCGCGGCCGCGTGACGACGGTGGCCGTCAACGAGTTCATCTTCAAGCAGCCGGTCTCGATCGGCGACCTGCTGAGCTTCTACGTGACCGTCACCCGTGTGGGCCGCACCTCCATCTCGGTGCACGTGGAGGTCATGGCCGAGCGCGACCCGGAGAACCTGCACGTGGTCAAGGTGACCGAAGCCAACCTGACCTATGTGGCCATCGACCGCGAAGGCAAGCCCAGGCCGATCGTGATCTGATCGGCGATGGCCTCGGCCCACAGTGCGTAGCCGGGCGGGCCGGGATGGAAGCCGTCCGCGGCCATCAGGGCCGCCGCATTGCGCTGCATGGACTCGGGCATCTGCAGCACGCGGCGCTGCGCCTGACCGGCCACGGATGAACTCAGCGCCGCGTTGAAGCGCGCTGCCTGGCGGCCGAAGAACCAGCGCAAGGGCTGCGGCAGCAGCGGGAACTCCTGCATGGGTGGCGCGGCGCAATGCACGCTGAGGCGCACGCCGGCGCGTTCGGTCGCGAGGGCATGGATGCGGTCCAGCGCGGCCAGGGCCTGAGCCGGCGCGATCTGGTCGACGACGTCGTTGACGCCCAGCGACGTGATCAGCACATCGGCCGGCCTCACCTCGGCCGCCTCAAAGGCCGCAAGCGCTTCCTCGCTGCGATGGCCACTGGTGGCGATGACTTGCCAGCCCACGGGCTGGCCGAGGCGCGTGGCGAGCGCCTGGGCCAATCGGCCGGCCAGGGCTTCGTCCTGGTGTGAAGCGCCCACGCCGGCGGCGGAAGAGTCGCCCACGATGAGCAAGCGCAAGGCCGTGCCCTCACCCGAGCGCGGCCCGGCCGCCTCGGGCAGGCGCAAGGCGGTCGCCCGAACGCGCCGGCCCTGCAGGATCAGCAGCGGGCCGAGCGCGATCTTGGTCAGGCTCAGGAGAATTTGGAGAAATCCGGCGCGCGTTTCTGGAAGAAGGCCTGGAAGGCTTCCATGGCCTCGGGGCTGCGCAGGCGGGCGCCGAAGATCTCGGCCTCGCGCGTGATGGCGGCCTTGACGACGTCGCGCTGGGCGCCGCGGATCAGCTTCTTGCTGTCGCGCACGGCGCCCGGCGCCAGCGTGTTGAAGCGCTCGGCGATGCGGCGGGCATGATTCAGCACCTCGCTGCCCGGCAGCACGCGGTTGGCGATGCCGCACTCGACGGCCTGCTCACCCGTGAACGGGTCGCCCAGCAGCAGCTTCTCGGCCGCGCGGCGGTTGCCGATCAGCTGCGGCAGCACGACGCTGGAAGCGAACTCAGGCACCAGGCCCAGGGCCACGAAGGGCATGGCCAGGCGGGCTTCGTCGGAGACAAAGACGAAGTCGCAGTGCAGCAGCATGGTGGTGCCGATGCCGATGGCCGCACCGGTCACGGCGGCGACGACGGGCTTGCCGCAGTCGACCAGCGCATGCATGAACTGGAAGGTCGGCGCGTCTTCGCCACGCGTCGGGCCGGCCATGAAGTCTTCGAGGTCGTTGCCCGACGTGAAGATGCCGGGCTGGCCGGTGATCAGCACGGCGCGCACGGCCGGGTCGGCGTCCGCGGCACGCAGCGCATCCGCCATGGCCTGGTACATGGCCTGGGTGATGGCATTCTTCTTCTCGGGGCGGGCGATCTCGAGGGTCGCGACGCCATTGACGGTGTAGGTCTTGATGGTCATGGCAGGGTGTCCTTCCTGGTGTTGTCGCGGAACTGCGTCCAATGATTCGCCAGGTGCATCAGATGGGCTCGCTCGTACTGCGGCTTGGTCAGCTCGCCGTAGGCGAAATGAGGGCGCAGCGTACCGTTGAATTCGGCGAAGGCATCCATGGCGGCCAACAGGCGGTTGACCGAGGTCTTCAGCTCTTGCGAGGCGTCCAGCGCGGGCGCGCCGGGAATGGGCTCGTCCAGGCTGTGGCTCATCGCGCCGCGCGCGTTGAAGACGGCGAAAGCCGCCGAGCCGATGGAGGAGCGGAACCAGGCGCCCTTGAGCGCCGGGAAGCCCTGCATCGAGAACTCGATGCTCTGGGCCAGATGCTGCATGACCTGGCTCAGATTCCAGACATTGCCCTGCACGACCTTCTCGGTGAACAGCAGGTCCAGCACGGCCTGCTGGGCCTGCTTCCAGGACGTGAAGGTGTCGAGCCTGCCTGTGCAGGCGGCCAGTGGTGTCGCCGCGAGCAACACCGTGGAGGTCTTGAGCGCGCGGCGACGGTCCATGGTTCAAAGCCTTTCGAAGATACCAGCAGCGCCTTGACCGGCGCCCACGCACATTGTGACCATGCCGTACTTGCCGCCGGTGCGACGCAGATTGTGGATGACCGAGGCGGCACGGATGGCACCGGTGGCGCCCAGCGGGTGGCCCAGGGCGATGGCGCCGCCATTGGGGTTGACCTTGGCGCGGTCCAGCTCGATGCCCTTGCTGTCGAGGTCGTTCAGCACGGCCAGCGACTGGGCGGCGAAGGCTTCGTTCAGCTCGACCCAGTCCAGGTCCTTGGCCGAGATGCCGGCCATCTTCAGCGCGGCCGGGATGGCTTCGATGGGGCCGATGCCCATGATCTCGGGCGGCACGCCCTTGACGGCGAAGGAAACGAAGCGGGCCAGCGGCGTCAGGTTGAAGCGCTTCAGGGCCGCTTCGCTGACGATGAGCAGGCCGCCGGAGCCGTCGGAGGTCTGCGAGCTGTTGCCGGCGGTCACGCTGCCCTTGGCGGCGAACACGGGCTTGAGCTTGGCCAGGCCTTCCAGGCTGGTGTCGGGGCGGGCGCCTTCGTCGAGCTTGACGGTGCGGGTCTTGGTGTTGATGGTGCCGTCGGCCAGGTTGGGCGTGCGCTCGACGACGTCGAAGGGCGTCATCTCGGCGTCGAAGTAGCCGGCCTGCATGGCGGCCACGGCGCGGCGGTGCGACTCCACCGAGAAGGCGTCCTGCGCCTCGCGGCTGATCTTCCACTGCGCGGCGACCTTCTCGGCCGTCAGGCCCATGCCGTAGGCGATGCCGATGTTCTCGTCACGCTCGAAGATCAGCGGGCTCAGGGACGGCTTGTTGCCGCCCATCGGGATCATCGACATACTCTCGACGCCGCCGGCGAACATCACGTCGGCCTCGCCGACGCGGATGCGGTCCGCGGCCATCTGCACGGCGGTGATGCCGGAGGCGCAGTAGCGGTTGATGGTCACGCCGCCGATGGTGGGGCCCAGGCCGGCCAGCACCGAGGCCACGCGGGCGATGTTCATGCCCTGCTCGCCTTCGGGGAAGGAGCAGCCGACGATGGCGTCTTCAATCGCGGCGGGGTCCAGGCCCGGGGCTTGCGCCAGCACGGCCTGCATGACCTTGACGAGCATCTCGTCGGGGCGGGTGTTCTTGAAATAGCCGCGGCCGCTCTTGCCGATGGGCAGACGGGTGGCGGAGACGATGTAGGCGTCTTGGACTTGCTTGCTCATGTTTGTTCCTTTTTAGACCTGGATGCTTTTCTCTTTGGGCACCCAGGCCCAGACAAATTCACACTCGATCGGCTCGATGCCGGCTTCGTCGGTCACGGTCACGGCGACCTTGACCTCACCCTTGGTTTCGTTCGCCATCGCGAAGCGCTGCGCCGCCGTCAGATGCGCCTTGGCGACCAGGCCGCCGGTGGCGCGCTTGCGGAAGTTCACCTGCAGCGACTTGCACAGCGGCAGGCAGTCGTCGCGCACATTCATGCCCACCACCATGCCGGTGGCGGTCTCGGCGAGCAGCGACATCGCGGCCGCGTGCACGCCCTTGATGTGGTTCTGCACCGGGCGCTTGTTGGCGACGCGGATCTCGCTGCGCTCCGGGGAGAGCGCCACGAAGTCCAGCGATGCCGTGCCCGTGAAGGGCACGGCACGGCGCAGCGCGAAGTTGCGCGCGGCGCCACGCAGCGGGCCGGGCAGGCCGTCCAGCTTGGCAAGGGTGCGTTGAAGCCTATTCATTTCGAGTCTTAGTCAGTCGGGGACAGAGCTACGCGCTGCGCGCTTCGGTCTGTCCCGCGATGTCATTAGTTTCGAACCGGCTTGCCGGTCTGCAGCATCCCCATGATGCGTTCCTGCGTCTTGGGGTTGTCCAGCAGCGAGCAGAAGTGCTTGCGCTCCAGGGCCATCAGGTATTCCTCGGTGACGAGGGAACCGGCCTCGACCTCGCCGCCGCAGACCACGTCGGCAATCGCCGCGGCCAGGTGGTAGTCGTGGGCGCTGACGAAGCCGCCGTCGCGCATGTTCGCGACCTGGCCCTTGATCGTCGCGATGCCGCTGCGGCCGGCGACCGGGAACAGCGCCTTGTGCGGCGGGCGGTAGCCGGCTTCCGACATGCCGATGGCAGTGGCGGTGGCCACATGCAGCAGCTCGTCCTTGTGCGGCACGATGATGTCGCTGTCGAGCAGGAAGCCATTCTTCTTGGCCTCGTGGGCCGAGGTCGCGACCTTGGCCGTGGCGGCGGTCAGGAAGCCGTCCTTCAGGAAGGCCAGGATGTCGGCGCCGGCATTGCCAGCGGCGGCCATCTCGGCGGCGCGGCGGGCGATGTAGGTCAGGCCGCCGCCGCCGGGCACCAGGCCCACGCCGACTTCGACCAGGCCGACATAGCTCTCGACGTGGGCGACGCGGCGTGCGCAGTGCACGGCCAGCTCGGCGCCACCGCCCAGGGCCAGGCCGCGCATGGCAGCGATGACCGGCACGCTGGCATAGCGCAGGCGCAGCATCATGTCCTGCAGCTTCTTCTCTTCCGGCGCGATGCCCTTGCTGCCCATCTTCATGAAGACGGGCATCAGGGACTCCAAGTTGGCGCCGGCCGAGAACACGTCGTCCGGGCTCCAGATCACCAGGCCCTTGTAGTCGGCTTCAGCGATCTCGACGGCCTTGAGCAGGCCCTCGGTGACGGCCGGGCTGATCAGGTGCAGCTTGGCGGTGATGGAGGCGATGACGACGTTGCCGTCCAGCGTCCAGACGCGCACTTCCTCGTTCTTGAACAGCTCAGTGCCGCTCTTGAGCGGGTCGGCGGCGCCGGTGCCCAGCAGGCTTTCCGGGAAGGCTTGGCGGGCGTAAACCGGCAGCTCGCTGCGCGGCTTGAACTTGCCTTCGGCGGCGCTCCACGAACCGGCGGGCGTGTGCACGCCACCGGCTTCGGCGACCGGGCCTTCGGTGACCCAGGCGGGCAGCGGTGCACTGGACAGGGTCTTGCCGTCGGCGATGTCGGCGGAGATCCACTCGGCGACCTGCTTCCAGCCGGCGGCCTGCCACAGCTCGAAGGGGCCTTGCTGGGTGCCGAAGCCCCAGCGCATCGCGAAGTCGATCTCGCGGGCGGTGTCGGCGACGGTGTTCAGGTGCACGGCGGCGTAGTGGAAGCCGTCGCGCAGGATGGCCCACAGGAACTGGGCCTGCGGGTTGGTCGATTCGCGCAGCAGCTTGATGCGGTCGGCCGGGGCCTTCTTCAGCATGCGGGCGACGATCTCGTCGGCCTTCTTGCCGCCGGCGACGTACTCACCCGTGGCGAAGTCCAGGCGCTGGATGTCCTTGCCGACCTTCTTGTAGAAACCGGCACCGGTCTTCTGGCCCAGGGCACCCTTCTCGATCAGGCCGGCCAGCACCTTGGGCGTGGCGTAGGTGCTGTAGAAGGGGTCGTCCTTCAGGTTGTCCTGCATGGTCTTGACGACGTGGGCCATGGTGTCCAGGCCGACGACGTCCGCGGTACGGAAGGTGCCGCTCGACGCACGGCCCAGCTTCTTGCCGGTCAGGTCGTCGACGACGTCCACGGAGAGGCCGAACTTCTCGGCCTCGATCATCGTGGCCATCATGCCGGCGATGCCGACGCGGTTGGCGACGAAGTTGGGCGTGTCATGGGCGCGCACGACGCTCTTGCCCAGCGACGTGGTCACGAAGGCTTCGAGCTGGTCGAGGATCTGGGCTTGCGTGGTCGGCGTGTTGATCAGCTCGACCAGGGCCATGTAGCGCGGCGGGTTGAAGAAGTGGATGCCGCAGAAGCGCGGCTTGATTTCTTCGGGTAGCACTTCGGATAGCTTGGTGATGCTCAAGCCCGAGGTGTTGGACGCGACGATGGCGTGGGGAGCCACGAACGGCGCGATCTTGGTGTACAGGTCAAGCTTCCAGTCCATGCGCTCGGCGATGGCCTCGATGATGAGGTCGCAGCCGCGCAGCACTTCGAGGTGCTCTTCGTAGTTGGCCTGCTGGATCAACGCGCCTTCAGCCGAATCGCCCAGCGGTGCGGGCTTGAGCTTCTTCAGACCGTCGACGGCCTTGGTCACGATGCCGTTCTTGGCACCTTCCTTGGCTGGCAGGTCGAACAGCACGACCGGCACCTTGCAGTTGACGAGGTGGGCGGCAATCTGCGCGCCCATCACGCCGGCGCCGAGCACGGCGACCTTGCGGACTTGGAATCGACTCATGGGTTCTTGCTCCTAAAGGTATTCGTTCAGTTCACTCGACGCGAATCCACGTCTGCGTGCGGTAGAAGGGGCCGATATAGCCGCGCATCTCCAGTTTCTTGCCACCGTCCACCGGCTTCAAGCGGGTGCGGTAGGTCTTGCCGTTATTGGGGTCCAGCACTTCGCCGCCGCCCCAGATGCCATCGCCCTCGGACTTCACGCCGCGGATGATCTGCAGGCCCACGATGGGCTGGTCCTTGCGGTCGTCCTTGCACTTGTCGCACTTGGCGTCGGTCGGATCCTTGGGATCCAGCAGCTTGTCGATGCTGCCCACGAAGGTGCCCCCCTGTTCGCTGATGCGAACCAGCGACTTCGCGGTTTTGCCGTCGTCGTCAATGGTCTTCCACAGGCCCACGGGTGAAGTCTGCGCGAACGCAAACGCGGGCAACAGCAGGGCAGCAGCGAACAGGAATTTCATCGGGGGCATCCTTGTCGTCGAGCGAGCTCGAGAGGTTTCAGAACAGGGCTTCTTCCATTTCCATCAGCGGCGCCAGGCCCGCACGGCAGGTGCGGATCAGCGTCGCCGTCTCGGGCAGCAGCTTGGCGAAGTAGAAGCGCGCCGTGGCCAGCTTGGCCGTGTAGAACGGATCGCCGCTGTCCTTCTTGGCCAGGGCGATCTTGGCGGCCTGGGCGAAGAAGAAGGCGAAGGTCATGTGGCCGACCACACGCAGGTAGTCGACGGCCGCGGCACCGACTTCGTCGGGGTTGCCGAAGGCCTTCATGCCGATCTCTTGCGTGAGCTTGTTGACCTTGTCGCCGAGGTCGGCGAGGGGGTTGACGAACTCCTGCATGGCTTCGTTGGTGCCTTCCTCTTCGATGAAGGCGGCGATCTTCTTGCCGAACTTCTTCAGCGTGGCGCCGTTGTTGCCCAGCACCTTGCGGCCCAGCAGGTCCAGGGACTGGATGGTGTTGGTGCCCTCATAGATCATGTTGATGCGCGCGTCGCGCACGAACTGCTCCATGCCGGTCTCGTGGATGAAGCCGTGGCCGCCGAAGACCTGCATGCAGTGCGAGGTGGCCAGCCAGCCGTTGTCGGTGATGAAGGCCTTGATGATGGGCGTCAGCAGCGCGACTTCGGCATCGGCTTCCTTGCGCTCGTCCTCGTCGTCGCTCTTGATCGACTTGTCGAGCTGCAGCACGGTGTAGCCCTGCAGCATGCGGCCACCTTCGGCGAAGGCGCGGGCCGTCAGCAGCATCTTGCGCACGTCGGGGTGCACGATGATGGGGTCGGCGGGCTTGTCCGGGGCCTTGGGGCCGGAAAGCGCCCGCATCTGGATGCGGTCCTTCGCATAGGCCACGGCGTTCTGGTAGGCCACCTCGGTCAGGCCCAGGGACTGGTTGCCGACACCCAGGCGGGCCGCGTTCATCATGACGAACATGGCGGCCAGGCCCTTGTTGGGCTGGCCCACCATCGTGCCGACGGCGCCTTCCAGCGTGATCTGCGCGGTGGAGTTGCCGTGGATGCCCATCTTGTGCTCCAGGCCGGTGCAGAAGACGGGGTTGCGGCTGCCCAGGCTGCCGTCGGCGTTGATGTTGAACTTGGGCACGACGAAGAGCGAGATGCCCTTGCTGCCTTGCGGCGCATCCGGCAGGCGGGCCAGCACCAGGTGGATGATGTTGCTGGCCATGTCGTGTTCACCGGCCGAGATGAAGATCTTGGAACCGGTGATCTTGTAGGTGCCATCGGCCTGCGGCTCGGCCTTGGTTCGCAGCATGCCGAGGTCGGTGCCGCAGTGCGGCTCGGTCAGGCACATGGTGCCGGTCCACTCGCCGCTGGTCAGCTTGGGCAGGTAGGTGGCCTGCTGCTCGGGCGTGCCGTGGGCATGCAGGGCCTCGTAGGCGCCGTGGCTCAGGCCCGGGTACATCGTCCAGGCCTGGTTGGCCGAGTTCAGCATCTCATAGAAGAACTGGTTCACCAGATAGGGCAGGCCCTGTCCGCCGAACTGGGTGTCGCAGCTCAGTGCCGCCCAGCCGCCTTCGACGTACTGCTGGTAGGCGTCCTTGAAACCCTTGGGCGTGCGCACCTCGTGCGTGGCCTTGTCGAGGGTGCAACCCTCGGAGTCGCCGCTCAGGTTGATGGGGGCGATGACTTCGGCGGCGAACTTGCCACCTTCCTCGAGCACCGCGTTGATCGTGTCGGCGTCGATGTCGGCATGGGCCGGCAGCATCTTCAGCTCGTCGACGACGTTCAGCAGCTCGTGCATGACGAACTGCATGTCACGCATGGGCGGGGTGTACTGGGGCATCGGGTACTCCTGGAACTACGGTGGGGGTGGTGAATCGGTCAGCGCTTGTTGGCGCCGTTCTTGGGAGGCTTGCGTGCCTGGTCGACCTGCAGACCGAGCGGCGTGGCATAGAACTGGATGGTTCGCTCGAAACCGGTGCCGGCGCGCGCGAGCGCTCCGGGAATGCGCATGAAGCGTGCGTCGTGGTGCAGGGACAGGATCAGGCCGTGCAGTTCGAAGCAGATCTGCTCGACATCGGCATCGGCCTTCAGATGGCCTTCGCTGATGGACAGCGTGATGGCCTTCTGCAGGGCCGCATGCCAGGCCTTGACCATGGCCACCAGCGCGTCGCGCACGGGGCCCGGGCGGTCGTCGAACTCGACGGCGCCGCTGATGTAGATGCAGCCCGAGTCCACTTCCACCGACACGCGGCGCACCCAACGCTCGAACATCGCGCGCAGACGCGGCAGGCCGCGCGGCTCGCGGATGGCGGTGAAGAAGACTTCTTCCTCGAACTTGGCGTGATACTCCGTCACGACCGCGATCTGCAGTTCCTCACGCGAGCCGAAGTGAGCGAAGACGCCCGACTTGCTCATCTGGGTCACGTCGGCCAGGGCGCCGATGGACAGGCCCTCCAGGCCCATGTGCGAGGCCAGGCCCAGGGCGGCCTCGAGGATGGCGGCGCGGGTCTGCTGGCCTTTTTGCAGCGAGCGCGCAACGCGGGCCGGCTTCGCAACGCGCAGCGGGGCGGTTTTCTTGGCGGGGACGGGCAGCGTGCTCACGGACAGACCAGGCAGGAATAAAACGAACGATCGTTCTATTTTGCAGGTCGCTCCCGCGACAGCGCCAGTCCGGCCAGACCAAATCCTAGGGTGATGTGCCTAAAACTGCCAACAACCTAGGGAACACCCGGAGTCGTTGGCTGTCATGGCGGCAAGCTTGAGCGGCAGGTCCCTTCTGAAGTAGTCTCCGGCAGGAGGTTGACTTCTGTGGATGTGCTCCAACTCGATGTCTCCGGCCGCCCCCAGGCCTGGATCACGACCCGCGAAGCGGCCGTGATCTACGCCTGCGACGGCGTCGCCTGGACGCTGGGCGACCCCTGCCAGGTGCTGCGGGGCGGCATGCAGCGCATCACCGGCCGCCAGTCGCGCATCGAGGTGCATTCCATCATCGCCGTGCGTGGCAGCGTGCCCAGCCGGGCCTGGCGGCAGGCGCCGGCCCTGACCAACAGCAAGCTCTTCGTGCGCGACCGGTTTGTTTGCGCCTACTGCGGCCATCACTGCCTGCCGGAAGACCTGACGCGTGAACACATCCACCCGACGTCGCGCGGCGGCTATGACAGCTGGATGAACTGCATCACCGCCTGCCGGCCCTGCAACGGGCGCAAAGGCAACCGCCTGCCCGAAGAGGCGCATATGAGCCTGCTCTATCTGCCCTATGTGCCCAGCCTGCACGAAGACATGATCCTGCGCGGCCGCCGCATCCTGGCCGACCAGATGGAATTCCTGCTCGCCAGCGTGCCGCGCAGTTCGCGCCTTCACGGCTGAACCCGTTGACCGCCTGAGGGTAAAGAGTTGTAGCGCCTCACCTCAGGTCGTCAACGGCGGGACAATTCGACACGTTGGGCTGCCGTTTTGCCCAAGGAGTATTCGAATGTCCAAGCTCATGACTTCCCTCACCCTGGCCGCGGCTGTTGCGCTGTCGGCCTGCTCGACGACCAGCCCCGACGTCGTCCAGCGTGGTGACGCGCAACGTCTTTCCCAAATCCAGGACGCCACCGTGCTGTCCTCCCGACCCGTCACCGTCGACGGCACGCAGAGCGGCGTCGGCGGCGTTGCCGGCGGCGTGACCGGCGCCATCGCCGGCAGTTCGGTCGGCGGCCGCCGCGAAGGCGCCGTCGTCGGCGTCATCGGTGCCGTCGCCGGTGCCGTCATCGGCAACGCCATCGAGCGTTCGGCCACCAAGGAAGACGCCCTCGAAATCATCGTCCAGCTGCGCAATGGCGAACGTCGCTCCGTCGTCCAGGCCAAGGGTGCCGAGAGCTTCAACAGTGGCGATGCCGTCATCCTCGTGACGACCGGCGGCAAGACCCGCGTGCAGCGCGCCCCGGCCGTCCAGCCAGCTGCAGCGGCCAGCAACGGCTGAAGTCTTCCGGCGGCAACCGACAATGGCGGGCTCATCAGCCCGCCATTTCTGTTTTCATGTCTGCTGTTCCCGACGACGAACCCCTGTTTGAGCCACGCCTGTGGCGCGACAACGGCTGGACCGCCCAGGTCATCAAGAACGAAGACGACGAAGGCTGGGCCGTCGCCATGTACAAGGCCGGCGAAAGCGAGCCGGCTCTCGTCGGCCCCTGGACCATGGGGCGCGACAAGAAGAACCCCAAGCCCCTGGACAGCAGCGCCTTCAACACGCTGGTGAAGACGGCCTCCGAAGTCATCCGCCGCCATGAGCAGCAGCTCCACGCCCAGCTCAACAAGGCCCTCTACGTCGCCCGCGAGGGCAACTGGCTGAAGATCTCGCTGGAGATCGTGCCATCCGAGGATGATCCCTTCGCCTGGCTGCGCGCCCACGACGCCGCGGGCGAACAGCTGGCCCAGGTCAAGGTGGCTGCGGGCTTTCGCCTCAGCCAGTCGGCTGCCGAGACCTGGGTGGACAACGCGTTCGAGCGCCCCGCCGGCCGCGACTGACTCGATGTCCGATAGCGGCCAGACTCGTGCTGGCCGCGTCTGAAGAATGACGTGCATCCCAACCCAGGAGCACGCCATGTCCTTCCGCATCACCGGCCTCTCGGCCCAGCCCTTCGCCCATCTCTTCGGCCTGAGTGACGCCGAACTGGCCGCCCACGGCGCCTTGCGCTTCAGCGGCGAAGGCCTGCCCGACCGCGTCGAGTTGCGCGACACCGTCGGCGACGAGACCGTTCTCCTCATCAACCACGAACACCAGCCCGCCGACACGCCCTATCGCTCGCGCCACGCCATCTTCGTGCGCGAGCAGGCCGGCCAGCCCTTCGACGCCGTCGACACCGTGCCCGCAGCCCTGCGCCGCCGCATGCTGTCGCTGCGCGCTTTCGACGCCGCCGGCCTGATGGTCGATGCCGACCTCGTCGACGGCCAGACCATCGAAGACCTCATCGAGCGCCTGCTGGCCCGGCCCGAGGTCGACTACATCCACGCCCATTTCGCGCGCCGCGGCTGCTATGCAGCGCTGATCCAGCGCGCCTGATCCCCCGCGGCTTGGGGGCGCCTCCCAAGTTCGTGGGACACGGCGCCGCGCGGCAGCGGCTAGATTTCGCCGGTCCACCATCGAAAGACCCAAGAAATGATTTCCAAGCCCTGCCGGACGCTGCTGGCCACCACGGCCCTGCTGGCCGCCGCCCCCACCTGGGCCGCGACGCTCTACACGCTGCCGACGCCCACCGCGGCCCTGGAGACCAACAACTCGGTGACGCTGAACTTCGCCGGCGGCGCCGGCGCGGGCCAGCTGGCCTTCACGCTGGCCGGCTATGCCACGCTGGACGGCGACAACTTCTGGATCGACATCCTGCACGTGAAGCTGAATGGCAGCGAAGTCCTCAGCGGCACCTGGGACATCGGCGGCGGCGGCATCAGCCGCGTGCTGGTCGACCCCAACGGGGCGACGGTCGGCGTCGTCAACAACGCCACCCACGAACTGCAGATCAGTCTGCCCGTCAGCTTGGCCGCCGGCAGCAACCAGCTCGTCTTCAACTACGAGAGCCCGACCAACTTCGAAGCTTCGGCGCGTGCCGGCTTCCAGGGTCTGGGCGACGAGGGCTGGGGCCTGAACGCCGTGACGGTGAGCGGCAACCTGGCCCCGGTGCCCGAGCCCACCAGCACCGCCCTGCTGCTGGGCGGCCTGGCGGCCCTGGGCTGGCTGGCCAAGCGCCGCCGCTAAGCCAGGTCCACGGCCACCAGCGCTGCCGCATCGCGCGGCAGTGTCTGGACGCGGCGACCGCCGGGCGCGATGACGACGCCCGCGCCAAAGCCGCGCGTCCCGGGCACATTCAGCGACTCCGGCCAGTTGCTCTGCAAGACCCAGGCGTCCAGTTCACGAGCCAGCACTTCGGCACCGGCCCGGTAGGCCTGGCACAGGGCCGTCTGTTCGGCGTCCGATTCGGCGACATAGCTGGGCCAGAAGATCACGCGCGGCCGCGCCTCGCCGCCCGGCATGCCCAGCTCGGGCAGCAGCGCCTGCACATCCAGCATCTCGCGGCACAGCACCGAGGTGGCGAGCACGCTGCCGATGGCCGTCCAGCCACGCGCGCCGCCGCGGGCGAAGAAGGTCGCCTCGCTGTCGGTCAGCCCAAGCTTGTGCACGCGCCCCAGTTCGCGTCCCGCGGCGTCGATGTAGACGTGGCTGTTGAACACCGTCCCACCCTCGCCCAGCGTCGGCACGCCGACGACGGCCGCAATTCGCAAGCGGGCGCAGGCCGCGCGGACTTGCGCTTCGGCATCCACCAGGGCCCGAGCATCCAGCAGCTCCGGCAGGCGGCGGTGAAAGCCCGTCAACGCCAGCTCGGTGCAGACACAGCCTTCGGCACCGGCCGCCGCCGCGGCCTCCAGGGCTGCCAGCGTCTCGGCCAGGTTGCCGGCCAGCGTCCAGTGCATGCGCGGCTGGCTGACCGCCCAGCGGGTCAAGCCGCGATCTCGAACGTCAATCCCGCGCGTTCATTCAGCCGGCGCACCAGGGCCAGGCCCATGGCGGCGCCGGGCGTCCAGACACCGCCCGGCGTGGCATCGCCGTCCACGTACTGCACCAGGCACAGGGCCGTCTCGCTGATGAGCTTGCAGGTCGAGCCATAGCCGGGGTCGCGGTCGCCCTTGACGACGGCGCGCAGCAACTCGCCGCGGGCCGACTTGCCGGTGAACCAGCACTCGTAATGCCCGGCCTCGCGGGCCGCCTTGTCCGGCCCCTCGCCCGGCTTGGCCAGCACGAAGCGACGCAGCAGTGCGCGCGTGGGCCCGAAACCGAGGGCCAGGTTCTGCAGCTTGTTGAAGCGGGCCAGCGCAACGGCCTTCTTGCGGCCCTTGTCGGCCTGGCCCGGCTTGCCGGTCAGCAGCTTCTCGCTGTAGATGAAATCGGCGCCCCAGGGATGGCCGCGCAGCGCATTGCTGCGGTGCACGTTCTTGGTGTTGATGGTGGCCATGAAGAAGGGGCCGCTCCAGCGGTCGGCCCAGTCGTCGAAGTCCGCGTCCTGGCCGCCGGGTTGGCGCGGGCCCTTGAAGCCCGGCGTCAGCGCGAACGGGTTGGCCATCACCTTGATGAGCCCGGGCTCACGGCGCACCGCCTCGATGGTCTCCATCATGCTGGCCAGCGTACCGCCCGAGGCCGTGCCCTTGACGCGGGCCACGCGGCCGCGCACTTCCGGCAGGGGCGCGCCGAAGCGCCGCTGCGCCTCGGCCTGCAGATAGACGACGCCGAGGTCGAAGGGGATGGAATCGAAGCCGCAGGAGAAGACGATGCGCGCCCCGCTCCGCTGCGCCGCCGGCGTCAGCTTGTCGATCATGCGCGCCATCCACAGCGGTTCGCCGCAGAGGTCGACATAGTCGGTGCCGCCCTCGGCGCAGGCCGTGGCGAGGGGCTCGCCGTACAGCTGGTAGGGGCCGACCGTCGTGATGACGCAGCGGGCACGCGCGACCAGGGACTTCAGCGACGCCCCATCGTTCGCGTCCGCCTTCAGCAGCGCCACCGACGCCGGCAGATGCAGCTCGTCGCGCACCTTGCCGAGCTTGTCCAGGCTGCGCCCGGCAATCGCCCAGCGCGCGCCGCCAGCGCCGCTCAGGTGCAGGTATTCGGCGACGAGCCGGCCCGTGAAGCCGGTCGCGCCGAAGACGATCAGATCGAATTCCCTGTGCTTGTCTTTCACTCGCTCTTGTCCTTCATCGCCATCCACTCGCTGCGCAGCAGCGACAGCGAATGGCAGTCCACATACTCGCCGCCGACGAAGACGACGCCGCGCTGGATGCCCTCGTGCGTGAAGCCGCACTTCTCGGCCACGCGCCGCGACGCGTGGTTGTGCACCGACATGCCGCAGGACAGCCGGTTCACCGGCCAGTTCTCGAACAGATAGTCCACCAGCAGCGCGGCCGCCTCGCTGGCCAGCCCCTGGCCTCGCATCGCGACGTCGGCCAGGGTCCAGCCGATCTCGCGCGCCGTCGTGTAGCGGGCCGCGGCGAAGTGCACCACGTCGCCGATGACCGAACCGTCAATCAGGTGACAGATCAGCAGGCGTTCGGCATCCTCGTTGGCGAAGCCGTTGTCCTTCCAGCGCTGCTCGACGGCGTGCGGCGTCATCATCCGCGTGCCCAGGAAGGCGCCGTAGATCTGCGGGTCGCCGCGGGTGCGCTTGAGCCAGGGCAGGTCGTCCTCGGTCACGTAACGCAGGCCGACGCGTTGTCCTCTGAGCATGGGTTCCATCCTTGAATGAAAAAGCCCGGCCGAAGCCGGGCCTGGGCAGAGTGTCTCTGTTTAGAAGTGAATCCCGCGCATCATCTGCTGCAGCGCGATGGCTTCCGGCGACAGGCCGCCGCCCTTGCTCTTGTCGCCCTTGGCCGCGTCGCTGTCCGGGAACATGCGGAAGGTCGTGTTCATGACGATCTGCGCGATGCGCGGTGCCGCGGCGTGCAGCATCTCGCCCGAGATGCCCAGGCGGGTGGCGATGCGCACCGGCTTGCTGATGCAGGCCTGGGCGATCATGTCGCCGGCCTCTTCCGGCGACAGCGTCGGCACGTTGTTGTAGATCTTGGTGGGCGCGATCATGGGCGTGCGCACCAGTGGCATGTTGATGGTCGTGAAGGTGATGCCGGTGTCGGCGAACTCGCTCGAGGCGCAGCGCGTCCAGGCGTCCAGCGCGGCCTTCGACGCGACATAGGCCGAGAAGCGCGGTGCATTGGTCAGCACGCCGATGGAGCTGATGTTGACGATATGGCCCTTGCGCTTGGCCGCCATGCCGGGCAGCAGGCCCATGGTCACGCGCAGGCAGCCGAAGTAGTTCAGGTCCATGGTCCGCTGGAAGTCGTGGAAGCGGTCGTAGCTGGACTCGATGGCGCGGCGAATGGAGCGGCCGGCGTTGTTGATGAGGAAGTCGACGCCGCCGAAGTTGGTGGTGCACCACTCGATCAGGTCGGCGCAGCCCGCCTCGTCGGCGATGTCGCAGGCGAAGGCATGGATCTGGGCCTGCTTGCCGGCCTTCTCCTTGATCTCCTTGACAGCTTCGTCGAGCTTGGCCTGGTCACGTGCGCAGATCAGCGTGATGGCGCCGGCCTCGGCGAACTTGATGGCCGCGGCCAGGCCGATGCCCGAGGAGCCGCCGGTGACCAGCACCACCTTGCCGCCGGTCGCGCCCTTGAGCGAACGATCGATGAAGAGATCGGGATCGAGATGACGCTCCCAGTAGTCCCACAGCCGCCAGGCGTAGTCGTTCAGGTCGGGGCAGGCGATGCCCGAGCCCTTGAGCGCGGCCTCGGTGTCGCGGCAGTCGAAGCGGGTCGGGTAGTTGATGAAGGTGAACATGTCCTCGGGCAGGCCGAGGTCCTTCATGACGGCATTGCGGATGCGGCGCACCGGCGCCAGCGCCATCAGGCCCTTCTTGACGCTCTTGGGGATGAAGCCCATCAACGCGGCGTTGATGAAGAGGTTCATCTTGGGCGCGTGGGCGGCCTTGCTGAAGATGTCCAGCACGTCGCCGACGCGGTAGCCCTTGGGGTCGACAAGGTGGTAGCAGCCGTGGCCCTTGCTGACCTTGTGCGAGATGTGGTCCAGCGCGTCGACGACGAAGTCCACCGGCACGATGTTCATGCGGCCGCCTTCCAGGCCGACGCTGGGCATCCACGGCGGCAGGATCTGGCGCATGCGCTGGATCAGCTTGAACACGTAGTAAGGACCGTCAATCTTGTCCATCTCGCCGGTCTTGGAGTCGCCGACGACCATGGCGGGGCGATACACCGTCCAGGGGCGCCTGCACTCCTTGCGCACGAGCTTCTCGCTCTCGTGCTTGGTCATGAAATAGGGGTGATCGAGGTTCTCGGCCTCGTCGAACATGTCCTCGCGGAACACGCCTTCGTACAGGCCCGCCGCGGCGATGGAACTCACGTGATGCACATGCCCGGCGTCGATGGCCTGGGCGAACTCCACCATGCTGCGGGTGCCTTCGATGTTGACGGCGACCTGGGACTCCTCGTCGGCCGAGAGGTCATAGACGGCGGCGAGGTGGTAGAGGTGGTCGATCTGGCCCTTGAGGCTCTTGATCACGTCGGCGGCGACGCCCAGCTTCTTGCCGGTCAGGTCGCCATAGACGGGGATCGCGCGGGTCTTGCTGGCGCCCCAGTACTCGAGCAGGTCGGGCAGCTTGCCGGCGCTCTCCTCGCGCATCAGGAAGTAGACCGTGCTGCCGCGACGCGCCAGCAGCTTCTTGACGAGCCGCTTGCCGATGAAGCCGGTGGCGCCAGTGACGAAATACTGCATGTGGGTCTCCTGCTTGTGGATTTGGACGTTTCGAGCCGATTCTTGACCAGGGTTTGGAGCGCTTTGCTGCGCGGTTTCCCCAGGAGCCATCGTAGAGCGCACTCACTAGGAATCGGCGTGCTGGACGAGAAAGCCGCCGCTACAGTGCGTCGGCAATTCGCTAACTCGCAAGGACACCCAAATGGTCAAGAAGCTTCAGAAGATGGCTGACAAGAAGAAGGCTGCGGCCGCCACCGGCTTCCCGGCTGGCCTGCTCGACGGCGACATGGCCAAGAACGTCAAGGACAGCGCCCAGCAGATCTGGGCCGCCGGTCTCGCCTCCTTCGCCAAGGCCCAGGGCGAAGGCTCCAAGGTCTTCGAGGCCCTCGTCTCGGAAGGACTGAAATTGCAGAAGAAGACCCAATCCGCCGCTGAGGAAAAGCTCAGCGCCGTGGCCACCAAGGTCAGCGGCATGGCCGGTGATGTCGGCGCCAAGGCCGGCCAGCACTGGGACAAGCTGGAAAGCATCTTCGAAGCCCGCGTCGCCAAGGCCCTGAAGACCCTGAACGTGCCCTCCGCCGGCGACGTGCAGAGCCTGATCAAGCGCATCGACGACCTGGCCGTGTCGGCCGGCCTGAAGAAGGCCGCTCCCGCCAAGGCGGCCAAGAAGGCCGTCGTCAAGAAGGCTGCCGCCGTGAAGAAGGCCGTGGCCAAGAAGGCCCCCGCCGCCAAGAAGGCCGTCGTCAAGGCCGCCGCTCCGGTGAAGGCTGCCGTCAAGGCTGCTGCCAAGAAGGCGGCTCCCGCCAAGAAGGCCGCCGCCCCGGCGAAGAAGGCCGCTCCGGCCAAGCGCGCTCCGGCCGCCAAGAAGGCTGCTCCCGCAGCCGCCCCGGCCGCTGACGCTGCCCAGGCCTGAGCACCACTAGCGACTCTCTCCGACCATGAGCCACCCAAGGATTGGGCTGGCCTTGGCGGGCGGAGGCCCACTGGGCGCCATCTATGAAGTTGGCGCCCTTTGTGCTTTGGAGGAGGCCGTCGGCGGCCTCGACTTCACCGCCTGCGACGGCTATATCGGCGTCAGCGCGGGCGGCTTCATCGCCGCCGGCCTGGCCAACGGCATGACGCCGCGCCAGCTCTGCGCCGCCTTCATCGAGAACACCGCCGAGGCGCCGGACCGCTTCGACCCCGCCGAGCTGCTGCAGCCGGCCTGGGCCGAATTCGGCGAACGCCTGCGCCTGCTGCCCGGCCTGCTGGCCGACGCCGCCCGCGAGGTGCTGCTGGAAGGCCGCTCCGTGCTCGGCGCCATCGAGCGCCTGGGCCGCGTGCTGCCCACCGGCCTGCTGTCCAGCGAGCGCTTCGGCGAGGCCCTGACGCAGGTCCTTTCCCAGCCCGGCCGTACCAACGACTTCCGCGAGCTGAAGCACCGTCTGGTGCTGGTCGCCACCGACCTGGACAGCGGCGACGCCATTCCCTTCGGCAGCGAGGGCTGGGACCATGTGCCCATCTCCCAGGCCGTGCAGGCCAGCGCCGCCCTGCCCGGCCTCTTCCCCCCGGTCGAGATCGACGGCCGCCACTATGTCGACGGCGCGCTGAAGAAGACCCTGCACGCCTCCGTGCTGCTGGACCGCGGCCTGGACCTGCTGATCTGCCTGAACCCGCTGGTGCCCTACGAGAGCAACCGCCTGTCGCCCCGCGACGCGCGCTCGCGCCGGGCCCGGAAGCTGGCCAGCAAGCTGGGCCGCCCGGCCGTCAAGGCCCTGCAGCCGCGCATCCACCGCCTGGTGGACGGCGGCCTGCCGCTGGTGCTGTCTCAGACCTTCCGTTCGCTGATCCACTCGCGCCTGGCCCTGGGGCTGAAAGGCTATGAGCTGACGCATCCACAGACCGACATCGTGCTGTTCGAGCCCGATCCGCGCGACGCCGAGCTCTTCATGGCCAACACCTTCAGCTATCGCCAGCGCCGCCATCTCGCCGAGCATGCCTACCAGGCCACGCGCGAGCTGCTGCGCGAGCGCGCCGCGGTGCTCAAGCCCCAGTTCGAACGCGCCGGCCTGACGCTGCGCGAGGACGTGCTGGCCAGCCGCGAGGCCCGCCTGCTGCCCGCGCCGGGCGAGACCCCCACCGAGCAGGCCCTGCGCTCCCTGCGCAGCAGCCTGACCGTGCTGGAAGCCCGGGCCCGCTAGGCGTCCACCAGCCGCCGCGTGATCGCCGCCCGCAGCGGCGGCAGATGACGGGCGATGTCGATGACGGCCCGCCGCAGCGCCAGCACCGGCGCGCGGTCGTCGGTGAAGAAGCGCACCAGCGCATTCGTGCCGGCGTACAGCGGCCCGGCCTCGCGGCGGTGCTCGGCCTCGTAGGCCAGCAGGGGCCCGAGCTCGCCGGGATCGCGAGCCGCATCCAGTCGCCCGGCCAGGGCCTCGATGCCATAGAGGCCCAGGTTGTAGCCATGGGCCGTCACCGGATGCATGCCGACGGCGGCATCGCCGATCAGCGCGAAGCGCGGCGCCACGAAACGCTCGGCCCAGACCGCCACCAGCGGGTAGACATGGCGGGCGCCGTCCACTCGCATCGCGCCCAGCCGCCCCTCGGCGGCTGACCGGATGGCGGCCGCCAGAGCGGCATCGTCCATGGCCGCCAGGCGCGGCAGCTCCGCATTGACGACGGTCCACACCGCCGAGCTGCGCTGCCCGTTCATCGGCAACAGGGCCAGCGTGTGACCCTGCAGAAAGCACTCCTGGGCCAGGCCCTGGTGATCGACTTCATGGGCCAGCGGCACCAGCAGCGCGCTGCGACCGAAGTCGCGATGGCGGGCGCCGATGCCGGCCAGGCGGCGCAGCGTCGAGAAGCGGCTGTCGGCGGCGACCACCAGCTGCGCTGCATGCACCTCGCCACAGCGGGTGCGCAGGCGTGCCTCGACCGCCCCAGTCTCGAAGCCCACCACCGTACGCCCACAAAGCACGGGCACGCCGCGCTCGCGCACACCGGCCCAGGCCGCCGCGCGCAAGTGGTGGTTGGACACCAGCCAACCCAGCTCCCGGCCCCCGGCCTCGAAAGGCAGGGCCGTGCGCGAGCCGCTGGAGCGCACGCTGGCGCTGCGCAACGGTGCAATGTCGGGCAGGCGCTGCCACAGGCCCAGGCCCTGCAGCAGTCGGCGCGAACGATGGGTCAGCGCGATCTCGCGACCGTCATCCGACGGTGCAGCCAGCACGGCGCCATCGGCCTGTTCCAGCACCTGGACGGCGAGGCCACGGTCATGCAGGGCACAGGCCAGCGCGAGACCCGCCGGGCCGGCGCCGCTGATCAGCACCTGGGGTGAATTCGAAGCAGACATGGTCGCAGCCTAGGTGGCCACGGCAGGTCCCGCCTTGACCCAGGTCAGGAGGCCTCGGAATCGCCCTCGCTCTCCTCCAGCGTCTGCAGCTCGACGAGGCGGCGGTACAGGCCACCCTCGAGGGCCATCAGGTCTTCGTGGCGGCCGCGCTCCTGCAGATGCCCGTGGTTGAGCACCAGAATCTGGTCGGCCGCGCGGATGGTGGACAGCCGGTGCGCGATGGCCACCACCGTCACACGCCCATGCAGGGCCGTCAGCGCCTGGCCGACCAGCTGCTCGGTGGCGCTGTCGATATTGCTGGTGGCCTCGTCCAGGAACAGGATGCGCGGCGCCCCGGCCAGGGCGCGCGCCATCGCCAGCAACTGCTTCTGCCCGGTGGACACGCGGGCGCCGCCCTCACCCAGCCTGGTCTCATAGCCCTGAGGCAGGGCGAGGATGAAGTCATGCGCTCGCGCCGCCTTGGCGGCGTCCTCGACGTCCTCGTCGCTGATGCCGGAGCGGCCCATGGCGATGTTGTCGCGCACGCTGGCCGACATCAGATAGGGCTCCTGCGGCACCAGGCCCACGGCGTCGCGGAAGGCCGCGTCGGGCACGCTGGCCAGGGCCTGGCCGTCCACGGTGATGCGACCTTGCTGCGCGGTGTAGAAGCGCAGCAGCAGCGACAGCAGCGTGCTCTTGCCGCTGCCGGTGTGACCGACGATGCCGACAAACGTGCCGGCCGGAATGTCCACATCCACGCCATGCAGCACCGGCCGCGCCGGGTCGTAGCCGAAGCTCAGCCCCTCGATGCGGATGCTGCCCTGGGCGATATCGCGCCCGTCCTGGGCTGGCCCGCGGTGCTCGTCTTCCTCCAGCAGCGTGCGCACGCGCGACGCTGCCACCATCGCCTGCTGCAGCTGGCCGAACTGCATGGTGATCTGGATCAGCGGCTCGACGACACGGGCGATATAGCTGAGGAAGGCATAGAGCAGGCCCACCTCCAACCCCGACAGCTCGCGCCGGCCGAAGCTGTAGATGACGGTGACCAGCAGCAGCACATTCATCAGGTCCAGGGCCGGGCGCAGCAGCCAGGCGTTGGCCCGCAGCTCGGCGATGCGCGACAGGCGGTGCTCGGCATTGGTGGTCTCGAAGCGTGTACCGAAGCGCCCCGCCGCGCCGCTGGCCTGCAGCACGGCCATGCCGGCCATGCTCTCGGCCATCTGGGCATTGATGTCGCTGCGCAATTGGCGGGTGCGCGCCACGGCCGGCGCCGACAGCTTCTGGTAGCCCAGGATGATGACCACCATGGCCGGCACCAGGGTCGCGACGATGAGCATCAGCCGCCAGTCCAGCCAGGCCATGGCCACCAGCGAGCCGAAGACGACGATGGTCGAGTCCAGCATCACATACAGCACCTGGCGGTAGAGCTGGTTGACGGCCTCGGTGTCGTTGGTGACGCGGCTGACGAGCTGGCCGGTGATGGCCTTGTCGAAGAAGGCCATGGGCAGGGCCAGCACATGGGCATAGACACGCTCGCGCAGCCTCAGCACCGAGCGCCGCGCCACGCCGGCCATGCGCGACAGCTGGGCATAGCGTATCCATGTGGCCGCGAAGCCCACCAGCAGCACCAGCCCCAGCAGCGTGCCCATTTCGCCGATGTCGTAGCGGCCGGGCAGCAGGTGGTGGTCGATATAGCGCTTGCCGAGGATGGGGCCGATGGCCTCCAGCGCGGCGGCGATGACCAGCCAAAGGCCGCCGCGGACCAGATGCGGCTTCTCCGGCCGGGCCGCATCCAGCAGCAGGCCGACGCTCTTCCAGGGTTGTTCAGGCCGCATCCAGGCTCGCTTCAATCTGCTGATAGCGCCATTGCGCCGCGTACCAGCCGCCCAGGGCCAGCAGCTCGGCATGGGTGCCGCGTTCGATGACATGGCCCTGCCTGAGCACGACCACCTCGTCGGCATCCATGACCGCTGACAAGCGGTGGGCGATGACGATGACGCTGCGGTCGGCGCGTGCGGCGCGCAGCTCGCGCAGGTGGTCGAGGATGGCCGTCTCGGTACCGGTGTCGACGGCCGACAGCGCATCGTCCAGCACCAGCAGCGAGGCATCCGACAGCAGGGCCCGCGCAATGGCGACGCGCTGGCGCTGGCCACCCGACAAGGTCACGCCGCGCTCGCCGACCTCGGTGGCGTAGCCGTTGGGCAGGCGGGCGATGTCGTCATGCACGGCGGCCAGGCGCGCCGCCGCCTCGACCTCCTCGCGAGTGGCGCCGGGCCGGGCCAGCGCGATGTTGTCGGCCACCGAGGCCGAGAACAGGAAGGGCTCCTGGGGCACCCAGGCGATATGGGCGCGCAGTGTGGTCAGCGGCAGTTCGGGCAGAACGACACCCCCCAGCATCAGCCGGCCCGCATCGGGTTCGGCCTGGCGCAGCAGCAGGCGCACCAAGGTCGACTTGCCGGCACCCGTCGCACCGACGATGCCCAGCGTCTTGCCCGGCGCGAGCTTCAGGTCCACGCCTTCCAGCGCCGGCCGCTTGGCGCCGGGGAAGCTGAATGTCAGGCCGTCCGCGCGCAGGCTCGTGTCGGCGGGCAGGGCCGCCCTGCCCTCGTCCTTCAGCGTCAGCGGCGCATCCAGCACCGGCGCCAGCCGCGTCCAGGCCGCGCGGCCGCGCTCCAGCAGGGCCAGCACCCAGCCGGCCGCGAACATGGGCCAGATCAACTGGCCGAGGTACATGGTGAAGGCGGTCAGCTGGCCGATGCTGATCTCATGGCGCGCCACTAGCCAGCCGCCCACCGCGAGGGCGATGGCCGTCGCCGCGCCCAGCGTCATGCCGACGGCGGGCTCGTAGGCGGCCTCCCAGCGCTGTGAACGGAAACTCGCTTCGGCGGCCTTCTCGGCCAGTTCGCCGAACTGCGCCTCGCTGCGCCCCACCAGGCCCAGGGCGCGGACGGTGCGCACGCCGGAGAGGCTTTCCTGCACCTGCTGGTTCAGGCCGCTGAAGGCGCCGAGCGAGTCCTGCGCCGCCTGGTGCAGATGACCCGAGATCCACCAGAAGGCCAGCCCCATCAAGGGGAAGGGCACGAGGGCGGCAAGACCCAGGCGCCAGTCGATGCCCAGGGTCATCATGGCCAGCACCAGGATCAGGGTCTGGCTGCCGTCGAAGCCCGCCAGCATGGCCTCGCCGGCAGCCTGCTCGACGGTGTCGATGTCGTTGGTCGCCAGCGCCATCAGGTCGCCGGTGCGCTGAGACTGGAAGTAAGCCGGCCCCTGCAGCGCGAGGCGCCCGAAAAGCCGCATGCGCAGCCGGGCGCCGAGGCGGAAGGCTGCCTTGAACAGCGTCAGCCGCCAGCCGGCACGCAGCAGGTAGATGACGAGGCCGGCCCCCACGAGCAGGCCGAGTTGCTGCAGCAATGCCGCGCCGCGCAGATGGCCGGCCACCAGGGCGTCGACGACATGGCCGACCTGGCGCGGGATCAAGACCGTCAGCACGGCGATGCAGCTCAGCATGGCGCCGGCAGCGGCATAGGCGCGCCAGTGCTCGCGCACGAAGGCGGCGAGCATGCGGGTGAGACTGGTGGGGGCGGGAGAAACGGCGGGGGCAGACATGCAGGGGTGCAGTGTCGCCGCGAAGGCCTAGGCGGGTTCGGGGCGGTCCCTCGATACCAGGGCCAGATAGTCGGCCATCGTGCCGCCGGCCAGGGGCTTGAACATGACGCGCAACTCGTTGAGCTGGTTGCCGATCTGGTAGCCGCTGCGGATGCGGGTCTCGACGAAGCCGCGCGACATCCAGAAACGCTTGCCGCGCGCATTGCCGACCACGACGCCCAGCCGCAACCAGCGGGCACCCGACTGGAAAGCCCAGGCCTCGACGGCGTCGTAGAGCCGCCGCGCGTCGCCCGAGCCCCGGCGCGCACCATCGACCATGAAGGTGCTGACGTTCCAGACCGTCGGCGCAAAGATATCTGAGACGAGGTTGGCCATGGCGACGAGCTCGCCGTCGGGCCGGGCAAAGCCGACGACCCACTTCTTCGTGTGCGGGACGCCCTCGGGCAGCAGGCCCTCGATCTCCTCGCGGGCCTCGTCAGGCCCGGCGGGCTCGCCCTGCACGATGAGGAAGTAGTCCGGGTTGGCCTCGAAGAAGCGCTGCAAGGCCGGGGCGTGCGAGGCCGTCAGCTCGACGGCACGGACGCCGTCGATGGGTGAGGCCGGAAGGACTTCCCCTGTCACGCTAGCCCTGCCAATGGATGTCCTCGCGGATTTCGACGACCGCGCAGCCCTCGATCAGTTCGAACTCCAGATAACCCGCATGCTCGGAAAACACGGCCGCCTGGCGTTCCAGCGGTTTGACCACGACGAAGGCCGAGCTGATCTTGTGCGTGCAACCGAAGGGGTAGCGGATCTCGACCCAGCGCTCGGGGCTGAAGTCGTAGGCGCTCAGGCCACGCTCCAGCAGCTCGGCCTCCGGTCGACCCACCTTCATGGCCACCTCGGCGACCCAGTCGCGCAGCACTTCTTTCCAGGGCCGCAAGGGCTTCAAGGTCATTTCAGGACTCATGCGATGTTCTCCCGCGGGCCGCCACCCACAGGCCTGCCCACGTCAGTAACCCATTCAGCAGCAGCAGTTCCAGCCCGATCTGATAGCCGCCCCAGGGCTGGCCGAAGTCCAGCACGGCGCACAAGGCCGGTGCGGCCAGACAGGCCACCAGCAGGGCAGCGCCCGACACCCGCCTGGGCGTGAACAGCGCGAAGGCGAACAGGCCCAGCAGCGGCCCATAGGTGTAGCCCGCCAGCTTCAGGATCAGATAGATCATGCTGGCACTGTCCAGCGCCTTGAAGCCCAGCACCAGCACGAGGAACAGCGCAGCGAAGCCGAGGTGCACGCGCCGGCGCGTGCCCACATCCTCGCGCGGGATGCGCAGCAGGTCCAGGCAGGTGCTGGCCGTCAGCGCCGTCAGCGCGCCGTCGGCACTGGGCAGCAGGGCCGACACCAGGGCAAGCACGAAGACGACCTGCACCCAGGCCGGCAGGTATTGCATGACGACGGTCGGGAACAGCGCGTCGCCGCTCGCGGCCAGGCCGTGCTCGCGGGAAAACAGCGTCAGCAGCCCGCCCAACAGCAGGAAGGCCGCGACGACGACGAGCATCAGCACAGCCAGCACCCCCATGTTCTTCTGCGCGTCACGCAGCTTCGCGACCGACAGGCTCTTCTGCATCATTTCCTGGTCCAGGCCCGTCATCGCGATGGCGATGAACATGCCTGCCGGCAGGGCCTTGGCGGAAAAGTCGCGGCTCATGGGGTCGGCCACCCAGATGCGGTCGAGGCCCGCGGTGTCGAGCCGGGCCAGCGCGCCGCTCTGCCACAGCAGCGCCACGCAGACGAAGAGGCCGGTCAGCATGCCGGCGGTCTGCAGGGTGTCGGTCCAGACCAGGGCCTTCACGCCGCCCTCGACCGTGTAGAGCAGGATCATCATCAGCACGACCGCCGCGCCGACGGCGAAGGGCACGCCCAGCGGCTGCAGGATCAGCGTGTGCAGCACCGCCACGACGAGATAGAGCCGCGCGGTGGCGCCCAGCGTGCGGCTCAGCACGAAGAAGGCCGAGCCCAGGCGCTGGGCCGACGGGCCGAGGCGGTCGCCGAGCAGGCCGTAGATGGAGGCCAGCTTCAGGCGGTGGTAGGCCGGCAGCAGCACGAGGGCGATGACGGCATAACCGGCCACCTGGCCGAAGGCGATCTGCAGATAGCTGAAGCCGTTAGCGGCCACCGAGCCAGGCACGCTGATGAAAGTGACGCCGGACAACGACGTCCCGATCATTCCGAAGGCGACGACCGGCCAGGGACTTTCCCTGCCCCCCACATAGAAACCCTCAGCCCCCGAACCGTGCGAGACGCACCGCGCCAGCACCAACAGCCCGGCGAAATAGGTGAGAACCCCGAACAAAAGCAGTGCAGGCGACATGGGCCGGGATGATGCCCGAGGACACCCCCTCGAATGCGGTGGATCAAAACGTCATGAAGGATCAATAGGATGCGCCCCGTTTTGGGCAATTTTTACTAACCCGTCATGCAAATGAAAACCCTGGTGTCCCTTCTCGCGGCGGCGTTTGCTGCCCCCGCCGTGCTGGCCTCGACCAGCGGTGTCGTCATCAGCCAGGTGTATGGCGGTGGTGGCAACTCCGGCGCCACCTACAAGCGGGACTTCATCGAGCTCTTCAACGCAGGTTCGGCGCCTGTCGCGATCGGTGGCTGGTCGGTGCAGTACGCATCGAGCGCGGGCAGTACCTGGGCGACAACGGCAATCCCTGCCGGTGTGACCCTGCAGCCGGGCCAGTACTACCTGGTCGCCGAGGCCCTGGGCGCCGGTGGCACGGTGGACCTGACCGCTGACATCACGGGAACCATCCCCATGTCGGCCACGGCAGGCAAGGTGGCCCTGGCGCGCAGCCTGACCGCCCTGGCCGGCGTGGCCCCGACGACGGCGGAAGACATCGTCTCGTTCGGCACGGCAGCCACGGCCACCGAAGGCAGCCCCACGCCGACGCTGAGCAACACCACGGCGGCCCTGCGCGCCAGCAACGGCTGCACCGACACCAACAACAACAGCGCCGACTTCGCGACCGGCGCGCCCACCCCCCGCAACAGCGCCTCGCCGCTGGTGAGCTGCGGCAACGGGCCGGTCAACCAGCCCATCGTGCCGAACTGCCCGGACGGCGCCACCGCCGCCGGCACGGCCGTCAGCTTCAACGTGACGGCCACCGACGCCGACAGCCGCGTCAACGCCGCCAGCAAGATCGAGGCACCCACCGCCTGGCCCAGCGGCATCACGCTGGGCAGTTTCGTGGCCGCGACCTCTGCTGGCGACACGGCCACCCAGGCCATCAATGTCGCGGGCAACGTGCCGGCCGGGAGCTACACGCTCAATCTCAAGTGGGACAACGACCAGGCCCAGACGGCCAGTTGCACGTTCAAGGTCGGCGTCACCGGCATCACCGCCATCTACAACATCCAGGGCAACGGCGCACAGAGCCCCATGCTCGGCCAGGCCGTGACCACCACGGGCGTGGTCACCAAGGTGATCAACAACGGCTTCTTCATGCAGGACCCGCTGGGCGATGGCAACCCGGCCACGTCGGACGGCATCTTCGTCTTCACCAGCACGGCACCGACGGTGTCGGTGGGCCAGGCCATCCAGCTGTCGGCCACCGTGGCCGAGTTCAACCCCGGCACCGCCGGCAACACCAGCACGGCCACGCGCCCGATGACGCAGCTGACCGGCCCGACCGGCATCCTGGTCCAGAGCAGCGGCAACGCCATCAGCCCGATCGAGGTCGACCTCGCGACGCTGCCCACGAACGGCCTCGAGGCCTTCGAGGGCATGCTCGTCACGCTGCGCGGCCCGTTGACCGTGCAGCAGAACGCCTTCCTGGGCCAGTACGGCCAGCTGACCATCGCCGCCGGCCCGCGCCTGAACACGCCGACCAACGTGCTGCGCCCCGGCCCCGACGCGCTGGCCCTGCAGGCCGACAACCTGCGCCGCAGCATCCTGCTGGATGACGGCACGACCCGCCAGAACGTCAACCCGACCCCTTACATCGGCCAGGACAACACCATCCGCGCCGGCGACACCATCGACTCGGTCACCGGCGTCATCGACTTCGGCCTAGCCACGTCCAGCACCAGCGGCTTCGGTCTCTACCGCATCCAGCCGATCGTGGACCCGAACTTCTCGCGCACCAACCCGCGCACAGCCACGCCCCAGGTCAGCGGCGGCAATGTGCGCATCGCCAGCGCCAACGTGCTGAACTTCTTCACCACCTTCACCGACGGCACCAACTACCTCGGCCAGACCGGCCAGGGCTGCTCGCTGGGCAACTCGGTGTCCAAGTCCAACTGCCGCGGCGCCGACAACTTCACCGAGTTCCAGCGCCAGCGCGCCAAGACGGTGGCCAACCTCTCCGGCCTGAACGCCGACGTCGTCGGCCTGATGGAGATCCAGAACAACGGCGACACCACGGTGCAGCATCTGGTCGACCTGCTCAACGCCCAGATGGGCGCGGGCACCTATGCCGTCGTGCCGCAACCCGCCCAGGGTTCGAGCGACGACGCCATCCGCGTCGCGATGATCTACAAGCCGGGCAAGCTCACGCTCAGCGGCGCGTCCATCTCTGACCCGGCCCCGATCAACAACCGCGCGCCGTTTGCCCAGGCCTTCACGACGCCCAACGGCGCCAAGTTCGCCGTCATCGTCAACCACCTGAAGAGCAAGGGCTCCTGCCCTGGCGCCAACAGCCCCGACGCGGACGATGGCCTGCAGGGCTGCTGGAACGCGACCCGCGTGCAGCAGGCCGTGCAGCTCAAGACCTTCCTGAGCCAGGTGCAAGGTACGACCGGCGCCCAGGACGTGGTGCTGCTGGGTGACTTCAACTCCCACGGCCAGGAAGACCCGATCGACACGCTGACCAGCGGCGGTGCCATCGTCGACGCGGTGGCCCACTTCGACCCGGCCGACTGGAGCTACATCTTCGACGGCGCCTCGGGCCGACTCGACCATGGCCTGGTCACGGCCGGCCTGCTGTCCAAGGTGGTCTATGCGACGTCCTGGCACATCAACGCCGACGAGCCCATCGTGCTGGACTACAACACCGAGTTCAAGGTCTTCGGTGCCAACACGACCGGCAGCCCCGACTACTACACGCCGACGGCCTATCGCTCGTCTGACCATGACCCCATGGTCATGGGCTTGAACCTGGTCAAGAACATCACCGGCACCAACGGCCGCGACACCATCGTGGGCACGCCGGGCGACGACATCATCGAAGGCGGCCCGGGCGCCGACACGCTGACCGGCAACGGTGGTCGCAACCAGTTCGTCTACGGCAGCATGCTGGACGCCGGCGACGTCATCACCGACTTCACCGTCGGCATGGACACGCTGGTGCTGACCAAGCTGATGGCGTCCCTGGGCATCGTCAGCGCCGATCCGCTGGCCAGCGGCCACGTGACCTGCACGGCTTCGGCAGCAGGTGCCGTCATCAACATCGATGCCGATGGCAGCGCCGGCGCGGCCAAGGCCAAGCCCCTGCTGCAGCTCAAGGGCGTGGCCTGCTCGGCCATCAACGCCTCCAGCTTCAAGTTCTGAGTCCCCGCATTTCCAGGAAGAACAACATCATGATCCGCAAATCCTTGCTGGCCCTCGCGGCCTTGACCCTGGCCGGTGCGGCCCTGGCTTCGCCCCACAGCATCACGGGCAGCTTCGACAGCAACCCCGGCGTCAACGTGCTGACCGGCTCCTTCGACTTCGACGATGCCCAGGTCGCCGCGGGCGGCTTCGATGGCGCCTTCGACCTGACCTCGCTGAACTTCATCTTCAATGGCGAGAGCTTCTCGCTGGCCCAGGCCGCCTTGAACAGCGCCTATGTGCAGTTCGACGGCGGCACGCTGACGGGCCCCAACGGCTTCTTCACCACCGCAGGCGGCGACTCGCTGGAACTGCAGTCCTTCTTCGGGTCGAGCAATTTCACCTTCAGCACCGCGCGCGGCGATCAACTGGGCACGCTGACGGTGTCCGCCGTGCCTGAGCCGGCCAGCCTGGCCCTGGTGCTGGGTGGCCTCGCTGCGGTCGGCGCCGTCTCGCGCCGCTTTCGCAAGGCGGCCTGAACGGCTTCGCAGTCGATAGAACGGCCCGCCTCGGCGGGCCGTTCTGCTTGCGTCAGTAGGTCCGACCGCCCTTGAACTGGGCGTGCTGGCGGCGCTGCAGCGTGGTGCTGCGGCTCATGGCCTCGAAGCTGGTGCGCGCATGCGCATGCATGACGGCCAGTCCGAGCGCATCGGCTGCGTCCTTGCCGGGCACGCCGGGCAGGTTCAGCAGGCGCTGCACCATGGCCTGGATCTGCTCCTTCTTGGCCTGGCCGTGGCCGACGATGGCCTTCTTCATCTGCGTGGCCGTGTACTCGCTGACGGCGAGGTCGGCCGACACCAGCGCCGCCAGCGCCGCGCCGCGCGCCTGGCCCAGCAGCAGCGTGGACTGCGGGTTCACGTTGACGAAGACGATCTCGACGGCCGCGCACTGCGGCTGGTAGCGCGCCGTGACTTCGCGGATGCCGTCGAACAGGATCTTCAGCCGCGCCGGCAGGTCACCGACGGCGACCGCGTTGGTCTTGATGGTGCCGCTGGCGACATAGGCCAGGCGTGGGCCTTCGGCGTCGATGACGCCGAATCCCGTCGTCTGCAGGCCGGGGTCGATGCCGAGAATTCTCAACGGTAGTACCAGCGTGCCGAATGGAAGAGCACCGGCGCGGCGAAGCACAGCACCGCGATGCGGTCGAGCAGGCCGACGGCGCCGGTGATGGAGCTGCGGTTGCCCCAGTACAGCACGCCGGCGTCCTTCTTCAGCGCTTTCATGACGAGGCCGCCAAAGCCCGCGGCGCCGGCCGTCAGGAAGGCCATGACGAGGGCCTGGCCGGCCTTGAAAGGCGTGATCCAGTACAGCAGCAGGCCGGCCAGCGAACCGGTCAGCGTGCCTATCCACCAGGCCCGCATCGAGAAGCTGCGGCTGATCTGGCGCGACACCGGGCGGCGGCGCAGCGTGCGGGTGGCGATCTCCTGCGCGATCTGCGAGGCCGCCACCACCATGACGAGGAAGAACAGCAGGAAGGCGCCGCGGCCGGTGTTGCCCGGGATGTCCAGCAGCAGCAGGGCCGGCGCATGCGACAGGCCGTAGACGCAGACCATCACGCCCCACTGGATCTTGGCGTTGCGCTCCAGGAAGCGCTGCGGGTCGCCGGCCAGGGCGCTGACGATGGGCAGCACCAGGAAGCCGTAGACGGGCAGGAAGACGGTGAAGAGGTCGAAGAAGCGCGTGCCGCAGATCATGTACTGCACCGGCAGCAGCACGAAGAAGGCGACGATCAGCGTGCGGTGGTCGCTGCGCTGGGTGTGCACCAGGGTGATGAACTCGCGCAGGGCCAAAAAGGAAAACAGCGCGAACAGCAGCGTCGCGCCCAGCGGCCCGGAGATCCAGGCCACCCAGAACATGCAGCCGCCGATCCAGGCCGCGCGCAGATCGCGGCGCACCCGCTCCCAGGTCAGCTCGGAGGCGCGGCGGGCTTCCTCGTCCTCGCGCTCGCGCAGCGAGTTCAGGAACAGGCCGATGGTCAGCAGCATCAGGAAACCGAACAGCACGACGAAGAGCAGGGCCACCTGCTCGCTGGCGTTGAGGGATTTCAGCCAGCGCATCAGTCGGCCTCCACCGGTCGGCCCACCAGGGTCGGGTCGGGCCGCTGCTCCATGACGGCCTCGCGGGCCCGGCACAGGAAGTCGGCCTTGGTCTCGCCCTCGCGCAATTGGATGGGCGCGCCGAAGGTCACCGTGCACAGGATGGGCACGGGCACGACCTCGCCCTTGGGCATGACGCGCTGCACGTTGTCGATCCAGGTCGGGATCAGCTGCACATGCGGGAACTGCTCGGCGAGGTGGAAGATGCCGCTCTTGAACGGCATCGGGTTGCCCTTGTTGGAGCGCGTGCCCTCGGGAAAGATCACCAGGGAGTCGCCATTGGCCAGGGCCTCGATCAGAGGCTCGAGGGGGTCTTCGTCGGGGTTGGCGCGGGTCCGGCTGACGTAGATGGCGTTGAAGACCTCGGTCGTCAGCCAGCGCCGGAAGGCGCTCTTGGTCCAGTAGTCACGCGCGGCGATGGCGCGGGTCTGGGCGCGCAGCTCATGCGGGAAGGCGGCCCAGATCAGGACGAGATCGAAGTGACTCTGGTGGTTGGCGATGTAGATGCGCTGCTCGGCTTTTGGCGGGCAGCCCTTCCAGTGTCCCTGTGCGCCCGTGATGAGACGGGCGATGAAGGCGAGCAACTGGCCGGTGAAGGCGGCTGGCGTCATGGGGCGGGATTATCAGGGTCCCAGACGTGTGGTTCGCGGGCCGAGCGCCGGGCCGCTCCCTAGCCGGCCCGCTCTGGCGATGTGCCTTGCGGCTCGATGCCGCAAGCATCGCCGTCCCCTCGGGGGACCGGCCAAGGTACTCCTTGGACGAGGGGCTTAACGTTTACCAGTCGTCGCTGCCGCCACCGCCGCCACCGAAATCGCCGCCTCCGGCATCACCGCCGCCCCAGCCGTCACCACTGCCGAAGTCGACATCGCGGCGACTCAGGTCATCGGCGGCGCTGTTGTAGCCGCCGTTGTCGAAGCTGCCTGGGATGAGGCCGCCAGCACTGCCGCCGTCGTCACGCGGGACGCTGCGCTGATCATCATGGCCGTGCAGCAGCTTCTCGGCCAGCATGCCGGCGGCGACACCGCCGGCTGCCGCCAGACCCACGCCCATCAGGCCGGGACCGCCCGAGGTGGGCGGCACGCCGGGGCCATAGCCCTGCGAGCCGTAGCCCTGGCCATAGCCGCCGCCATAACCACCCGCCATGGCCGGCTGGCTCTGCATTGCAGTGCGACGGCGCATCCAGCTGACGGCGACCCAGATGAAGACGACGACGCCGACCACGAGCAGCCAGACGGGCACGCCGCCACCGCTGCTTTCACGCTGCACCGGCGCTGCCCGCATGGGCGGCGGCGGCGCATTGACGATGGCCGGCGTCGTTGTGGATGAGCGGGCCACGCCGGCCTGCTCGCGCTGCAGCAGTTGCTCGAAGGCATTGAACTTGGCCGGGTCGGCGAACTTGATGGCCGGGTCCAGGGCGCGGGCGCGGCGCGTGTGCTCGGCGGCCTCGTTGAACTGGCGCTGGTGGGCCAGGATCTCGGCCAGCACATAGTGGGCACGCGGGCTGTCGGGCTTGGCCGCGACGACCTCGCGCATCATCTTCTCGGCGCCGGGGTAGTCGCCGCGCTGCACGGCGGCCTGCACCTCGTCGACATTGGGCAGAGCCTGGGCCGCGCCCAGCCACAGCCCGGACAGCAGAGCCATGCACAAGAGCAGGAATCGGGGGAACTTCATCGCAACACTCCTCAAGCCATGTGGCAGTTTGCGCCCCTGAGATGGCACCGGCGCCGCCGGTTTCAAGGCTTTACGCGTAGGACAGGGTCGGGTCAGAACCAGTAGTCACCCACGCAGCGCCCGTCGCGAGGCAGATCATCGAAGGAGTCCAGCCCGTCGAAATGGTCGATGGGAATATTCGCTACCGCCCCTGGTTCGGCCAGACGCAGGTTGACGGCGATGCGCCGGCGCCCGTCTTCCTCCAGCCTCAGACCCTTCCAGTAGGCCACGCAGCCGCAGTGGGGGCAAAAGTGGAATTCGATGGCCTTGCCACGCACATAGGTCTTGGTCGGGCCGGTGACGTGGATGCCCTCGTCGACATAGTCATAGGCCCACAGCGCGCCATAGCGCCGGCAGACGGTGCAATTGCAGGCCGTCGCGCCATCGGGCTGGCCATCGAAGCGCCAGTGGACGCTGCCGCAGTGGCAGGAACCTTCGATCATGCTCACTCCACAGGCCGCACGGCGGCGGCATAGACCGGGTCGATATAGATCTGGCCGCCGAACTCGAACTCCTGGCCACCGACCTTGGCAAAGCCGAAGCGCTCATAGAACTCGACGGCGCGCACGTTGCGATCGTAGACGCCGAGCCACAGCGTCTGCGCACCGCGCAGCCGGGCCTGCTCGTGCACGGCCAGCAGCAGCGCGGCGCCCACGCCTTGGCCGATGAAGCCCTCGCCCAGGTAGATGCGCCACAGCTTCAGCGGCGCCGCCCCCATCACGCAGGCTGGTGCGGGCTCGGCCCTGACGATGGCATAACCGGCCAGTTGCTCGCCCACCCAGGCCAGCAGCACCGTGCAGGCCGGGTCCCGGATGACGCCGGCCATGACCTCGGGCTGGAAATGCTCGGCCACGTAGTCGGCGATCTCCTGCGCGTCGCTGAGCTCGCGGTAGGTGTCGCTGAAGGCCTGGGCAGCAAAGGACGCCAACAGGGCGGCGTCCTGGGGCGCGGCGAGGCGGATGGCGGTGGGCATGCGGCGATTCTCGTCGCCGCAACCCAAGCGCCCGGATCACGTCAAACGATGCCGGCCACCTGCGCCGCCGGCTCGGGTCGGCGGGCCGCCGCCTGCATCATCTGCGCCGCCTTCTCGCCGATCACCATCGCCGGCGCATTGGTGTTGCCGCTGATCAGCGTGGGCATGATGGACGCATCCACGACGCGCAGGCCCTGCAGGCCGTGCACGCGCAGCTCGGTATCCACGACGGCCATCGGGTCCGTGCCCATCTTGCAAGTGCCCACCGGGTGGTAGATCGTGTCGGTGCGCTGGCGCAGCAACGCCTCGATGTCGGCGTCGCTGCGGGTCTCGGTGCTCCACAGCTCGCGCTGCCAGTGCGCACGCAGCGCGGGCTGCTGCAGCAGCGTGCGCGTGAGCTTGAAGGCAGCCACCATCTGGGCCATGTCGTCGGGGTGCTGGAAGAAGGCCGGGTCGATCAGCGGCGCGGCACCGACGTCGCGGCTGGCGAGCCTGAGCGTGCCGCGGCTTTGCGGGCGCAGCAGGCAGACATGGCAGGACATGCCGTGGCCCCAGGTCAGCTTGCGGGCATGGTCCTCGACGGCTGCGACGACGAAGTGCAGCTGCATGTCGGGCCGCTGCTGCGCGGCGCTCGTGCGCAGGAAGCCGCCGCCTTCGGCGAAATTGCTGGTCAGCATGCCGCGGCGCTCGGCGCGGTAGCGCTTGATGGCCTGCCAGAACGCCAGGCCGCCGCGCAGCGACAGCCCGAAGGTGTGCAGGCTGCTGCTGCGCAGGCCGAAGACGAAGTCGGGGTGGTCCTGCAGATTGGCGCCCACGCCGGGAAGGTGGTGCAGCACCTCGATGCCCTGGGCCTGCAGCTGGGCCGCGTCACCCACGCCGGACAGCATCAGCAGCTGCGGCGACTGGATCGCACCGGCCGACAGCACGACCTCGCGGCGCGCCTGAAGGCGGCGCGTGACGCCACCCACCTTGACCTCGACGCCGACCGCGCGGCGGCCGTCGAACAGGATGCGCTGCACTTGCGCGCCCACCGTCACGCGCAGATTGGGCCGGCTCAGGTGCGGGCGCAGATAGGCGCGCGCGGCGCTGCAGCGCTCGCCCCGGTCCTGGGTGACCTGGTAGATGCCAATGCCTTCCTGCGTGTCACCGTTGAAGTCGGCGTTGATGGCATGGCCCGCCTCCCGGCCGGCGGCCAGCCAGGCCTCCTGCAGCGGGTTGTCGCTGCGCAGGCGGCTGACCTTCAGCGGTCCGTCGGTGCCATGCAGAGGTGCGCCGTGGCTGTCATTGCCCTCGCTCTTGATGAAGTAGGGCAGCAGGTCGTCCCAAGCCCAGCCGGGGTTTCCCAGCGCCGCCCAGTGGTCGTAGTCCTCGCGCTGGCCACGGATGTAGACCATCGCGTTGATGCCCGATGAGCCGCCCAGCATCTTGCCGCGCGGCACATAGCCGCGGCGGCCGTTCAGGCCCGGCTGCGGCACGGTCTCGAAAGCATAGTTGTGCAGCTTGCTGGGCACCATCAGCACGGCGCCCGTGGGCACGGTGCCGAGCCAGTTGTTGACGTCGGCGCCGGCCTCCAGCACCAGCACGTGGGTGCCCGGGTCCTCGCTCAGCCTCCCGGCGAGGGCCGAGCCGGAAGAGCCGCCACCGATGACGATGACGTCATGGATTTCATCGAAGCGCTGTGTGTCGTTCATGGGATGGACTGCGGACGTTCAGATGATGCGCTTGAGCAGCGAGAGCAGCCGCTCGAAGGTCGCGCCGTAGGGCGGCTGGAACAGCCGGGTGCCGGCGAAGCGCGACTGGATGAAGAGGGGCTTCTCCTTGCTGAAGGTGCGAAAGCCCCACTCGCCGTGATACGAGCCCATGCCGCTGGCACCGACACCGCCGAAGGGCTGCTCTTCCTGGCCCAGATGCCAGATGCAGTCGTTGACAGTCACGCCGCCGGCATGGGTCTCGCGCATGACGCGGTCGCGCTCGGCGCCGTCCTGGCCGAACCAGTACAGGGCCAGCGGCCGGTCGCCGCGGTTGATGTGGGCCAGGGCTTCGTCGACCTTGTCATAGGCGACGACGGGCAGCAGCGGGCCGAAGATCTCTTCCTGCATGACGGTGGCCTCGGGCGGCACGTCCAGCAGCAGGGCGGGCACGATGCGTCTATCGTCGGGCTGCTCGTCATGGCTGCGCAGCACGCGCGCACCGCGCTGGGCCGCGTCGGCGATCAGGCCTTGCAGGCGCGCATGGTGACGCGGCGCGACGATGCTGGTGTAGTCGGCATTGCCGGCGATGCGCGGATACATGCGGCGCATCTCGGCCAGGATTTTCCGGCTCAGCGGTTCGACCATCTCCCGGGGCACCAGCAGGTAGTCGGGCGCGACGCAGGTCTGGCCGGCATTGAAGAGCTTGCCGAAGGCCAGCCGCGAGGCGGTCAGGTCGAGGTTGCAGCTGCGGTCGACCATGGCGGGCGACTTGCCGCCCAGCTCCAGCGTCACGGGCGTCAGGTTCTTGGCCGCGGCCTGGGCCACGAGGCGGCCGACCGGCGTGGAACCGGTGAAGAAGAGATGGTCGAAGGGCAGCTCGGTGAAGGCCTTGCCGACGTCGGCGTCGCCCGTGATGACCTGCATCTCCTCGGGCGCGAAATGCTCGGCCACGATGCGGGCCATCAGCTCCGCGGTGGCAGGCGTCAGCTCCGACGGCTTGATGAGTACGCGGTTGCCGGCGGCCAGAGCCGCGACGGCGGGCTCCATCGCCAGGTAGTAGGGATAGTTCCAGGGCGAGACGATGCCGACGACGCCCAGGGGCTGGCGCATCAGCACATTGCGCGCGGGCAGGAAATGCAGCGGCGTCTCGACGCGCCGGGGCTTCATCCAGCGGCGCAGGCGCTTGAGCGCGTGCCTGGCGCCGGACTCGACGGTGAAGATGTCGGCCAGCAGCGATTCCTGGCGGGCACGGTGACCGAAGTCCTGGGCCATGGCGGCGGCGAGCGCGTCGCCATGCTTGACCGTCATCGCGATCAGCCTTTGCAGGCGGTCGCGGCGCACCTCGTAGCTCGGCATGCGCTCGGCCTCATAGGCGCGGCGCTGGGCCGTCAGCGCCAGATGCAGGCGCTCCTGCAGGGCGGTGTCCATGGCCTTGTCTCCGGTTCTAGATCGAATCGGGTGAGGCTAACCGCAACAAGGGCCTCCACCATCGGGGGAGGCCCTGGACTAGAGGACTGCGTCTAGTCGCGTTGGTGACAGGAGGTCAGTGCCGGAAGTGGCGCACGCCGGTGACGACCATGGCGATGCCGCGCTCGTTCGCCGCGGCGATGACTTCGTCGTCGCGCATCGAGCCGCCCGGCTGGATGACGCAGGTCGCACCCGCATCGGCCAGCACGTCCAGGCCGTCACGGAAGGGGAAGAAGGCGTCGCTCGCCACGGCCGAGCCCACGAGGCTGAGGCCGGCGTGCTGGGACTTGATGGAGGCGATGCGGGCCGAGTCGAGGCGGCTCATCTGGCCGGCGCCGACGCCCAGGGTCATGCCGCCGCCGCAGAAGACGATGGCATTGCTCTTCACGTACTGGGCCACGGTCCAGGCGAACATCAGGTCGTCAAGCTGCTGGGCCGTGGGCTGCAACGTCGTGACGACCTTGAGGTCTTCGCGCTTCAGGAAGTGGTTGTCGGCCGTCTGCAGCAGCAGGCCGGAACCGACGCGCTTGCTGTCGCCGGCATTGCGGCCCTGGTCCCAGGGACGCGGGCCACCCGGCGGCAGCGCGATCTGCATCAGGCGCACATTGGCCTTGGCCTTGAAGATCTCCAGCGCCTCGGCGCTGAAGCCCGGCGCCATCAGCACTTCGACGAACTGCTTGGCGACGAGCTGGGCGGCCGCGCCATCCACCTCGCGGTTGAAGGCGATGATGCCGCCGAAGGCGCTGGTCGGGTCGGTCTTGAAGGCCTTGCTGTAGGCCTCGGCCGGATTCGCACCGACGGCCACGCCGCAGGGGTTGGCGTGCTTGACGATGACGCACGCGGCAGCGGAGCTGCCGCCTGTCATCCCTGGCGTGTCGAACGCCTTCACGCATTCCCAGGCCGCATCGGCATCGGCGATGTTGTTGTAGCTGAGTTCCTTGCCCTGCAGCTGCTTGCCGGTGACGAGGGAACCCGGCGCCGGGAACAGGTCGCGGTACAGGGCCGCGGTCTGGTGCGAGTTCTCGCCGTAGCGCAGGTCCTGCACCTTGACGAAGGTGGCGTTCATCTGCGCCGGGTACTCGGACTTGCTGCCGTCTTCCTGCAGCGAGGACAGGTAGTTGCTGATGGCCGCGTCGTACTGGGCGATGCGGTTGAAGGCGGCAACCGAAGCGGCGAAGCGGGTCTTGTCGCTGGTCTTGCCATTTGCCTTCAGCTCGTCGAGCACCGCGCCGTACTGGGCCGCGTCGGTCAGCACCGTCACGTCCTTCCAGTTCTTGGCCGCGCTGCGCACCATGGCCGGGCCACCGATGTCGATGTTCTCGATGGCGTCTTCCAGCGTGCAGCCGGGCTTGGCCACGGTGGCTTCAAACGGGTAGAGGTTGACGGCCAGGATGTCGATGCGCGTGATGCCGTGCTTGTCCATCGCCGCCACATGCTCGGCAAGATCAGAGCGGGCCAGCAGGCCGCCATGGATCTTGGGGTGCAGCGTCTTCACGCGGCCGTCCATCATCTCGGGGAAGCCGGTGTGCTCGGCCACCTCGGTGACCGGCAGGCCGGCGTCGGCCAGCAGCTTGGCGGTGCCGCCGGTGGACAGCAGCTTGGCGCCGAGGGCGTGCAGGCCTTGGGCGAATTCGAGGATGCCGGTCTTGTCGGAGACCGAAAGCAGTGCAGTGAGTTGAGACATAGTCAGCCGAGGTTGTGATCGTTCAATTTCCGCCGCAGCGTGTTGCGGTTGATGCCCAGCCATTGCGCGGCCTTGCTCTGGTTGCCGCCGGCCTCGCGCATGACGATCTCGAACAGCGGTTTCTCGACCAGCTTGACCAGCATCTCGTGCATCGAATGCGGCTCCTGGCCGTCGAGATCACGAAAGAAGGCTTCGAGGTTGTCGCGCACGCAGGCATCGATGGGATTGGGCGGATTGGTGTTCTTCTGGGCACTCATGACAGGGAGCGAATGGGTTTCGTCAGGCGGCGCAGGCTTCTTGGGCCTGGGCTTCGTCGTCGTCGTTGGCCGCCTCGGCAGGAGGCAACCGGTCATGCGTCTGGCCGAGTTCGTCGAACCAGTCGCGCAGAGCTTGCAACTGCAGGTCGCAGCGCTCCAGGGTGTTCATGTGCTGGCGGAAGGCTTCACCGCCGGGCAGACCGCGCACGGCCCAGCCGATGTGCTTGCGCGCGCTGCGCACGCCACTGAGCTCGCCGTAGAGGCCGTAGTGATCGTGCAGATGCTCGGTCAGCACGTCACGCGCCTCCGTCACCGTCGGCGAGTCTAGGTGTTCGCCTGTCGCCAGAAAATGGGCCGTCTCACGGAAGATCCAGGGCCGGCCCTGGGCCGCGCGGCCAATCATCAGCGCGTCGGCTTTCGTGTAGGCCAGCACGTCACGCGCCTTCTCGGGCGAGTCGATGTCGCCATTGGCGACGACGGGGATGGTCAACGCTGTCTTTACGGCCGCAATCGTGTCGTACTCGGCCAGCCCCTTGTAGCCCTGCTCGCGGGTGCGGCCATGGATGGTCAGCATGGCGATGCCGGCGGATTCGAAGATTCGCGCCAGGCGCAGCGCGTTGCGCTCGTCGGCGCTCCAGCCGGTACGCATCTTCAGCGTGACCGGCACACCGCGCGGTGCAGCCACGGCGACAACGGCCTCGACGATCTCGAGCGCCAGCGCCTCATTGCGCATCAGCGCCGAACCCGCCCATTTGTTGCAGACCTTCTTGGCCGGGCAGCCCATGTTGATGTCGATGATCTGGGCGCCACGGTCGATGTTGTAGGCCGCGGCTTCGGCCATCATGGCCGCGTCGGTGCCGGCGATCTGCACGGCGATGGGCCCCGGCTCGCCGCTGTGGTCGGCGCGGCGCGAGGTCTTGAGGCTGCCCCACAGCTCCTTGCGCGACGTGACCATCTCGCTGACTGCATAGCCCGCGCCCAGGCGCCGGCAGAGCTGGCGGAAGGGCCGGTCCGTCACTCCGGCCATCGGCGCCACGAAGAGCCGGTTGGGAAGGAGGTGGGGGCCGATTTGCACGAGGGGTCTGCTTAAAAATGAGGCGAGATTGTAGCCATCCGGCCCGTTGACAATCCGCGCATGGAAGCTTGGCTCGGTCAACTCATCCACGACCTGCTCGCCGCCCTGGCTCTGCCCCAGATCGGCCTGGTCGCGGTCTTCATCATCACTTTCGTCTCGGCCACCCTGCTGCCGCTAGGCTCGGAGCCGGCCGTCTACCTGGTCGTCAAGGCGGACCCGAGCATGTTCTGGGCGGTGATCGCGGTCGCGACGGTCGGGAACACGTTGGGCGGCATGACGAGCTGGTGGATGGGCTACGGCGCCGAAAAGGCCGTGGAAGCGGTCAAGCATCGCGAGCCCCCCAACCCGCGGGCCCTGGCCTGGCTGAAGCGCTTCGGCCCCAAGGCCTGCGTGCTGAGCTGGCTGCCCATCGTGGGCGACCCGCTCTGCGCCGTGGCCGGCTGGCTCAAGCTGCCGTTCTGGCCCTGCGTGGGCTGGATGGCGCTGGGCAAGGGCCTGCGCTTCATCTGTTTCACCGTCGCCCTGCTGTACTTCATCCCGGAGACCTGGTTGTCATGACGCTGCCCCTCGCCCAGTCCCGCACCGCTGAACGCGGGCGAGCTTGGTCGGTCTTGCAGACCGCGCAGCCGACGGAGCGGCTGCTCTTCAGCAGGCACGCCAAGTCCGCAGGACTTGCCGTGTCCAGCCTCAGCCCCCGAGGGGACGGCGACGCTTGCCGGATCGACCGGCAAGCACGTCGCCGACGGCGGGCCGGCTAGGGAGCGGCCCGGCGCTCGGCCCGCAAATGCCAATGCAACACACGACCTGAGACTGACATGACCCCTGCCTACAACGACCTCGCGGCGCGCCAGCAGCGCCTGCATCACCTCGGCCATCTGCAGGCCATCGCCCAATGGGACCAGGCGGCCAATATGCCGCCCAAGGGCAACGAGGCGCGCAGCCTGGCCCTGGCCGAGATGGACGGCCTGCTGCACCAGCTGGCCACCGACCCCGCCCTGCCGGGTCTGCTGGATGCCGCCGCCGCCGAGCCGCTGGACGAAGGCCAGCGCGCCAATCTGCGCGAGATCCGCCGCGTCTGGCGTGCCGCCAACGTCCTGCCCCAGGCCCTGGTGGAGGCCAAGAGCCTGGCCAACAACCGCTGTGAGCACGCCTGGCGCAGCCAGCGCCCGGCCAACGACTGGGCCGGCTTCGTACCGAATCTGCGCGAGGTGCTGAAGATCGCCCGCCAGGAAGCCGAATGCCTGTCGCAGAGCAGCGGCCTGTCCAGGTACGACGCACTGCTGGACAACTACGAGCCGGGCATGCGCAGCGCCGACGTCGAGGCCGCTTTCGGTCCGCTGCGCGGCTGGCTGCCGGGGCTGATCCGCGACGTGACTGCCAAGCAGGCGGGCGAGACCGTCATCGAACCCGTCGGCCCCTTCGCCACCGCGGCGCAGAAGGCTCTGGGCATGGACGCCATGAAGCTGCTGGCCTTCGACTTCGCCGCCGGCCGCATGGACGAGAGCACCCACCCCTTCTGCGGCGGCGTGCCCGAGGACGTGCGCATGACGACGCGCTACCGCGAGGACGATTTCCTGCCCAGCCTGATGGGCACCATTCACGAGACCGGCCACGGCCGCTACGAGCAGAACCTGCCCCGCGAGTTGCTGGGCCAGCCCGTCGCCCGCGCCCGCTCCATGGGCATCCACGAGAGCCAGAGCCTGAGCTTCGAGATGCAGCTGGGCAGCCACCCGGCCTTCGCCGGCCTGCTGTCACCGCTGCTGGTCAAGCATTTCGGCGACCAGCCTGCGTTCGAACCCGGCAATCTGCACAAGCTGCTGACGCGCGTGAAGCCGGGCTATATCCGCGTCGACGCCGACGAGGTCACCTACCCCGCCCACATCCTGCTGCGCTTCGACATCGAGCGCGCCCTCATCGAAGGCCAGGCCGAGGTGGAGGACATCCCGGCCCTGTGGGACGCCAAGATGTCCGAACTGCTCGGCCTGGACACGCGCGGCAACTTCAAGGACGGGCCCATGCAGGACGTGCACTGGCCCGCCGGCCTGTTCGGCTACTTCCCCTGCTACACGCTGGGTGCCATGTATGCCGCGCAGTGGTTCGCGACCATGCGCGCTCAACAACCTCAACTGGATGCCCAGATCGCGCGCGGCGAGCTCGGCGGCGTGTTCGACTGGCTGTCCAACCATGTCTGGCAGACCGCCAGCCGCTACGAGACGCCGGAGCTCGTCAAGCGCGCCAGCGGCGAGACGCTGAACCCGGCGCACTTCGAAGCCCATCTGCGCGGCCGCTACCTGGGCGCCTGAATGAAAAACGCCGAGGACAGTCCTCGGCGTTTTTCAGTTCATGAGGCTTGATCAGCCGGCCGTCGTGCCGTTGGTCTTGGCGCGGTGGATGCGCGTGCTCTGGCGGTTCTCGGCGCGCTGCACATGCTTCTGCTCACCGGCACCGACATGGCCGTCGGCCGCGGCATGGGCTTCGGCGCGGTCCACATGCGCCTGGCCCTGCTCCATGCGGGCGGCTTCACGCTTGGTCAGGGCGCCGGTCTGCAGGCCGTTCTCGACGCGCTTTTCCTGGTTCACATTGCGCTGCACATCGGCCTGCATGCGCTGGCTGGAAGCCGACAGCGGGTTGCCGTTGACGCCGTTGGTCTTGGCCGTCTCGATGTCGTGGCTGACCTTGTTCTGCGCCGTGCGCAGTTGCTGGCGCTCGGCGGCGCTGAGCTTGCCGTCCTTCATGTCCTTGGCCTGCAGCTTGTCGACCTTGGCCTGCTCGCGCTCGAGGAGACCGGCTTCGCGCGTCGTCAGCTTGCCGCTTTGCAGGCCGTTCTCGATGCGCTGCTGCTGGTTCACGTCGCGCTGCACGGTGGTCTGCGCGGTGACGGGCGTCTGGGCCATGGCGGCGCCGGTCAGCAGGGCGAGGGCGGCGGCGGCAATCAGGGAGATCTTCATTTGAGGGGTCCTTTCAGCGGTCAGCGACGGCTGGCCTGTGCTTTCAACGCCGACGCGGCCGGTCAGCCGACGCGCGAGCCCACGGCGCGGTGAGAGGTCGTAACAAAACCGGACAGCCTGCCGACAGCTTGTGCTGTGGCGCGCAAACAAGGCCGCTCCTGTTTGAGAGGCAAAAAAAGGGCCACTCCTGCGGGAGCGGCCCAATTCGGTACAACAACGATTTCTCTCTTCAATCCACTGCGCTTCCCCGGCCCCCCGGCCATCTCCACGCGTGGCGCCCGGGTCAATGTTCTCCCGGACTGGGCCGCTGCAACTCGTTCAGCGACCGTGAAGTCATTCTGAACACATGCCGCCGGGCTGGCATCCCCGCAAGCCCAGGGGTGGTCCGGCTACGCCGTGACGAGCGTCACAGCAGCAGGGCCAATCGCTCCAGGATCAGCACGCCGAAAAAGGCCAGGCCGGCCACCAGCGTCCATTTCATGATGATCAGGCCCAGCCGCCGCCAGCGCGCCTGGCCGGTGGCGATGGAAAAGGCGAAGCACAGCACGGCCGAGAACAGCAGCAGGCCGACGATGAGGCGCGCGATGAGCATGCGCTCACATCACCAGGCCGGCGCCAGCTCGGCGAAGCCCTTGGGCGCGGCGCGGTCGTCGTCGAAGCTGACCACCTCGTAGGCCGACTCGTCGGCCAGCAACGCGCGCAGCAGCTTGTTGTTCAGCGCATGGCCGCCCTTGAAGGAGGTGTAGGACGCCAGCAGCGGCATGCCGGCGACCTGCATGTCGCCGATGGCGTCGAGGATCTTGTGCTTGACGAACTCGTCGTCGTAGCGGAGGCCGTCGGCATTCAGCACCTTGTAGTCGTCGACGACGATGGCGTTGTCCATCGAGCCGCCCAGCGTCAGGCCGCGCGAGCGCATCAGGTCGATGTCGGCCGTCATGCCGAAGGTGCGCGCACGGGCGATCTCCTTCTTGTAGCTGCCCGACCCCATGTCGAAGACGAAGCTGCTGCCGGTGGCGGCCACGGCGGGGTTGTCGAACTCGATCTCGAAGCTCAGCGTGTAGCCATGGTGGGGCTCCAGCCTGGCCCACATCAGCTTCTTGCCTTCGCCCTGGCGCACCTCGACAGGCTTCCTGACCTTGAGGAAGCGCTTGGGCGCGTCCTGCATGAGGATGCCGGCCGACTGCAGCAGGAAGACGAAGGCGGCCGCCGAGCCGTCCAGCACCGGCACCTCGTCGGCATTGATGTCGATGATGAGGTTGTCCAGGCCCAGGCCGGCGCAGGCCGACAGCAGATGCTCGATGGTCTGCACCTTGGGGCCGCCCGGGTCGCCGCCGGGGCTGATGGTGGTGGCCATGCGGGTGTCGCTGACCGACATGACGCCGACGGGGATGTCCACCGGCGGGCAGAGGTCGACGCGGCGGAAGACGATGCCGGTATCGACCGGCGCGGGACGCAGCGTCAGCTCGACCTTCTGGCCGCTGTGGATGCCGACGCCGACGGCGCGCGTGATCGACTTCAGGGTGCGTTGCTTGACCATTTCGGGATTGTCCCGGATCAGGCGTTGTCTTTCCGTTCCACGGGCAATCTCAGCGACAGCCGCGTGCCCATGCCCGGCTGGGAGTCGATGCGCAGCTTGCCGCCCAGGCGCTGGGCGCGCTTGATCTGGCTCTTCAGGCCGCGGCCGTGCTGGATGCTCTGCAGGTCGAAGCCGGCGCCGTCGTCCTCGACGCGGATCTCGACATAGCTGCCGTGGTGGCGCGTGACCATGCGCACGCGACTGGCCTGGGCATGCTTGAGGACGTTGTTCAGCGCCTCCTGCATCAGCCGCAACACGTGCAGGGCATCGGGCGGCTCCAGCCAGGCCAGCGGCGGCAGGTCCTGCACATCCCAATCGAGCTTCAGGCCGCCGGTCTGCAGGCGCTTGCCGAGGCGGTAGCGCATGGTGGCCAGCAGCGAGACCAGATCGTGGCCGACGGGCTCCAGCGAATCGATGACCAGGCGCAGGTCGTCCACGCATTCGCGCAGCACTTCCACACACTGCTCGTGCGACATGCTGCCCTGCTCCATCGCCACCAGGGCCGACAGCAGCGAGGAGCCCAGGCCATCGTGCATGTCGGCCATGATGCGCTGGCGCTCCAGCAGCAGGGCCTGCTGGCGCTCGGCCTCGCGCAGCTGGGCGTTCTGCATCTGCAGCACCGAGACCTGCTCGTCCAGGTCCTCCTGCAGTTGGCTGTTCTCGGCCTGCACCTGCTCCACGGCCCCCACATAGCGGCGCTGCACCGCGTGCAGGAAGCTGACCATGACGATCAGCGTCGCGAACGGCATCAGGAAGAAATGCTCGGGCCAGGCCCAGCCTGCCAGCACGGCGAGATCGTGGCCGCCGATGACGACGCCGGCGATCAGGGCCGCGGCCATGATGCGCAGTTCGGCCCGGCGCTCTCGCCAGGCGAGGAAGCTCACCCAGGCCGTGCCGATGGCGGCCACCGCCGCCGTCACCGTGTACTGCATGACGACCATGTCGAGCTGGCGCAGCCACAGCGGCATGCTGAGCACGCTGACCACGGTCACGCTGGCGATCAGCGCCCATTCCAGCCAGGGTGTGCGCCGGCTCGAGAAGCGCAGGGCGAACAGCAGCGCCGTCAGCATGACCCAGCCCATGGACGCATGCGTGGCCCACCAGAACCAGTCCTGTCCCGCGGGCGAGGCCGGCAGCGTGACGTAGTAATGCAGGTTGCGCACCATCCAGGCGGCCGCACCGAGGGCGAACAGGCCGTAGATGCCCTCATCGGGGCGGCGCAGCCACAGCGTCAACGCGAACAGGCCCAGCACGGCCAGCGTCAGGCTGACGGCCTGGGGCAGACCGGTCTGGGCCCGAACCCGCCACAGCCAGCGCTTCTCGAGCTGATCACGCGGGGCGATCCAGATGCGCGACACCGCGTGATAGCTGCCCGCCGGCACGGGCAGCGCGACGACAACGTCCATGCCGGGGGCACCCACGCCCGGCAGCGGCAGCCAGAGGGGCTGCACCCACTGCTCGCGCTCGGCATGCTGGTTGTCGAGCAGGGTCTGCCAGCCCTTGTCGGTACGGGCCAGCACGGCGGCCGACAGCGTGACCAGTCGTGGCAGGTACAAGGCCATGGCCTCGTCGTTCGCGGCCGGCAGGTGCACGCGGTACCAGCGCATCTCATAGCCGCGCGAGTCGTTGACCATGGCCGCACCGGGGCGCGAGCGCACGTCGGGCATGGCCACGGGCTTCCAGGCCGCGGCATCCTCGGGAGGCAGCAATTCAGGCGGCAGTTCGAGGTGGTCGCCACCGGCGACGGTGTGGCGGCGCAGCGCAGCCCACCAGGCATCGAGCTGCTCGCGCGTCCAGGCGGTGGTGGCGAGTTCGGTGGGGGCGGCATCGTCACCGGCGACGCGCGTCGTCGGCTGGGGCAATCGCTGTGCCTGCGACGGCAGGCAGGCCAGCAGAGCCAGCAGCAGCAAGCCGCGGCGCAGCAGGGTCCCCAACTCAGGCATGTCGAGCAATTCTTCTAGGCGTTGACATGGGGCGCGAGCATGCCACAGGGGTGCGCCCCCTCCCAACGCGCCCGCGCCGCCTGGCGCCGTGCGGCGACCGTTCAGCCGCCGGCGGGCAGGCTCTTGCGTGCGGCTTCGCGTACCTCTTGTGACAAAGCAGCGTCGCCGACGGCACGCGACAGCAGCACCGCCCCCACCAGCGTCGACAACATGGCCAGCGCCTGCTCGCGGCGCGCGGGAGCGCCCTCGGCCGGCATCTGCGTCTGCAGCGTCGCGACCAGGCTGGCCACGCCCTCGGCAAAGGCTTCTTTCACGGCCGGGCCGCCACGTGCGGCATCACCGGCCAGCGCCACCAGGCCGCAGCCGGCACCGATGTGATCGCGGTGAGCATCCGACAGATAGGTTTTCACCCAGGCCTGCAGGCTGCGGTCGGTCTGCTTCTTCCACTGTTCGCGGTTGGTCTGTAGTGCGCGCCGCGTGGCTTGGGCGGCCAGGTCGTCCTTGGATTCGAAATGGCCGTAGAAGCCGCCGCGCGTCAGGCCGGCGGACTGCATCAGGTCGTTCAGGCCGATGCCGTCGAAGCCGCGCTCGCGGAAGAGCTGGGCGGCGTTGTCGAGGATGCGTTCGCGGTTTTCTTCGGCCTGGGCGCGGCTGACCTTCATGGCGGTCTCCTGGGAGCGGGGGCAAAAGCCCCTCGTCTTGACGGATTTTATATGTTGACCGACATTTATATCAATCATGTCAATCGACATGAATAACCGGATCGCAAGGAAGTCCCACCATGAAGCTCAAGAACGCCGTCGTCTTCATCACCGGCGCCAATCGCGGCCTGGGCCGCGCCTTCGCAGAGGCGGCGCTGGCCGCCGGTGCCGCCAAGGTCTACGCCGCCGCGCGCGACCCGGCGTCCATCGATCTGCCGGGCGTGGTGCCCATCGCGCTGGACGTGACCAACCGCGAGCAGGTGGCCGCGGCTGCCGCGCAGTGCACCGACGTGACGCTGCTGATCAACAACGCCGGCATCTCGCAGGGCATTGGCGTGCTGGCCGACGACGCCATCGCCACGGCACGCCGCCATTTCGACACCAACTTCTTCGGCGTCTGGGCCCTGACCCAGGCCTTCGCGCCGGTGCTGTGGGCCAATGGCGGCGGCGCGGTGCTGAATGTGCTGTCGGTGCTGAGCTGGGTCACCCTGCCCGGCCTGACGCCCTACAGCGCCAGCAAGGCGGCCGCCTGGGCGCTGAGCAACGGCCTGCGCAGCGAACTCAAGGCCCAGGGTACGCAACTGACCAGCCTGCACGTCGGCTATATGGACACCGACATGACGCGCGGCGTCGAAGGTCCCAAGTCTTCGCCTGCCGATGTCGCTCGCGTTGCGCTGACCGAACTGGAAGCCGGTGCCTTCGAGGTGCTGGCCGACGACATCAGCCGCCAGGTCAAGCACAGCCTGTCCACGCCCACGCCGGCCTACGCTGGCTGACGCATCTCGAGGAGACCGCCATGCTCGCTGCCTCCCCCGCCCTGGCTGCGCCCTTTGCGGCGCATGACGACGGTCACCTGGCCGCGGCCCGCCATGCCTTTTCGACGCCCGAGCGTGTGCCGCTGACGGCCAACGAGCGCGATGCGCTGGCCGGCCGTGCCGAGCCGCCGCTGCGCCACGAGGGCTGCAAGCTGGCGCGCTGGACGCTGGGAGAGGGCCCGCGCGTCGTCCTTGTGCATGGCTGGAACAGCCGTGGTGCCCATCTGCTCGGCTTCGCCAAACCCCTCGTCGAGGCCGGCTTTTCTGTCACGCTGTTCGACCTGCCCGCCCATGGTGACTCGACCGGTCATGCCGCCAGCGTCGTGCACGCCGGCCGCGCACTGCGCGCCGTGGTGGCCGACATCGGCGAGCCCGTGCATGGCGTCATCGGCCATTCCATGGGCTCGGCCGCCGCCCTGCTCGGATTTGCGCATGGCTGGCAGGTCAGGCGCAGCGTGCACCTGGCCGGGCCTTCTTCGCTAACGCCGATGGTCAAGGGACTGGCCGCGGCCCACGGGCTGGGGCCGGCGGACGCCGCGGCCTTTGCCGGCTGGGTGGAACGCTTCATCGGCACGCGCATCACCTATGTCGATCTCGAGCGGCTGCAGCACGGACTGCGCCACCCAGGCTTGATCGTGCACGACCCCGAAGACCGCACCGTACCCTTCGCCGCGTCGGAAGCGCTGCACGCCGCCTGGGCGGGCTCGCGCTTCGAGCCCGTCGCCGGCCTGGGCCATCGTCGGCTGCTGGCCGACCCTCGCATCATCGCGCGCAGCGTCGCCTTCATCGCGGAGCGCTGAAAGCAAAAGGGCGAGCCGCAAGGCTCGCCCTTTTCGTGGAAGCGCTGGCTTCAGTCGGCTTGCTTGCGCAGGAAGGCCGGAATCTCGATCTCGTCCATGCCGTTGGACGACAGGGCCTCGACCTTGGCCGCGGCGCTGCCCGAACGGCCATGGCGCCAGACGCTGGGCACATTGGCGTTGGCGAAATCACCCAGGCCCAGGCCGACATTGGCCTGCTGCGCGGTCGGCGTGGCCATCTGCACGGCCTGCGTCAGCACGGGCATGGCCATGCCGTCGGTGCCGTTGCGCACCACCTGCTGGGTCTGCACGACCTGCAGCGGCGCCTGCTGGCGGGCGCGGCCGGCGGTCAGGCCGGTGGCGATGACGGTCACGCGCAGGGCGTCACCCAGGCTTTCATCGTAGGCCGTGCCAAAGATGACATGGGCTTCTTCCGAGGCATAGCGCTTGATGGCGTTCATCGCGTTGCGCGACTCGCTGAGCTTGAAGTTGCTGCGACCGGCAGCGATCAGCACCAGCACACCACGGGCGCCGGACAGGTCGATGCCTTCCAGCAGCGGGCAGGCCACGGCGGCTTCGGCGGCCTTGGCGGCGCGATCGGGGCCGGTGGCTTGCGCCGTGCCCATCATGGCCTTGCCAGGTTCGCTCATCACCGTCTTGACGTCTTCGAAGTCGACGTTGACCAGGCCGGGGATGTGGATGATGTCGGAAATGCCGCCAACGGCATTCTTCAGCACGTCATTGGCGTGCGCGAAGGCCTGGTCCTGCGTGACGTCGTCACCCAGCACGTCGAGCAGCTTGTCGTTCAGCACGACGATCAGCGAGTCGACATTGGCCTCCAGCTCGGCCAGACCGGCATCGGCAGCCTTGGCGCGACGGCCGCCTTCGAAATCGAAGGGTTTGGTGACCACGCCCACCGTCAGGATGCCCATTTCCTTGGCGACGCGGGCAATCACCGGCGCGGCGCCCGTGCCGGTACCACCGCCCATGCCGGCGGTGATGAACAGCATATTGGCACCGGCGATGGATTCGCGAATGCGGTTTTCCGCCTCTTCGGCGGCGGCCTTGCCCATTTCGGGTTTGGCGCCCGCGCCGAGACCGGAGGTGCCGAGTTGCAGCAATTGGTCGGCCTTGGAGCGGTTCAGGGCCTGCGCGTCAGTATTCGCGCAGATGAACTCAACCCCTTGAACGCCCTGGGCGATCATGTGGTCCACGGCGTTGCCACCGCCGCCACCGACCCCGATCACCTTGATTTGGGTGCCTTGGTCAAACTCTTCGATCATCTCGATGGGCATATCAAACCTCCTACTGCAATTGTGCCGTGGCACTCAAAAAATGAACAGTTGCTGAAACAAATATTTCGTGTTTGCCGTTGGTTTTGGGGGGTCAAAAATTCCCCATGAACCAATCCTTGACCCGACCGAGCAGGGTTTGCACCGAGCCAGCCTGCTGGGCCGCCTTGAAACCCCGGCTGCGCGACAGCCGGGCTTCCTCGAGCAGACCCATGACGGTGGCCGAACGGGGGTTGGCCACCATGTCGTAAAGGGCCCCCGAATAGGTGGGCAGGCCGCGCCGGACGGGTTTCAGGAAAATGTCCTCGGCGAGTTCCACCATGCCCGGCATGACCGCCGATCCACCGGTCAGCACGATGCCGCTGGACAGCAATTCCTCATACCCGCTCTCGCGAATGACCTGGTGCACCAGGGAAAAGATTTCCTCGACGCGCGGCTCGATGACGCCGGCCAGGGCCTGCTTGGACAACATGCGCGGGCTGCGGTCACCCAGGCCGGGCACTTCCACCTGATCGGAGGGGTCGGCCAGCAGCTGCTTGGCGACGCCATATTCGACCTTGATTTCCTCGGCATCCTTGGTCGGGGTGCGCAGAGCCATGGCGATATCGCTGGTGATCAGGTCGCCGGCTATCGGGATGACGGCGGTATGGCGGATGGAGCCGCCGGTGAATATCGCCACATCGGTCGTGCCGGCGCCGATATCGACCAGCGCCACGCCCAGATCACGTTCGTCGGCAGTCAGGGCGGCATGGCTGGAAGCGCTTGGGTTCAAAACCAGCTGGTCGACCTCCAAACCACAGCGGCGCACGCACTTGACGATGTTTTCAGCAGCACTTTGCGCCCCGGTCACGATATGGACCTTGACTTCCAGGCGACCGCCGCTCATGCCGATGGGCTCTTTCACCTCATGGCCGTCGATGACGAATTCCTGCGGCTCGACCAGCAGCAGGCGCTGGTCGTTGGGAATATTGATGGCCTTGGCGGTTTCGACCACCCGGGTCACGTCGACCGGCGTGACCTCCTTGTCGCGCACGATGACCATGCCGGTGGAGTTCTGGCCGCGGATATGACTGCCGGTGATCCCCGTGTAAACCCGGGAGATTTTGCAATCGGCCATCATTTCGGCCTCTTTCAAGGCCTGCTGGATGGACTGCACGGTGGCATCGATATTGACGACGACGCCACGCTTCAAGCCATGCGAGGGCGCCACGCCGAGGCCGGCGATGCGCAATTCCCCGCCCGGCAATACCTCGGCCACCACGGCCATGATCTTGGCGGTCCCAATATCCAGCCCGACGACCAAATCCTTGTATTCCTTGGCCATGTCCGTCCTCAGCGTTTTCTATTTGCGGGTTTCCCCGAGGTGTTCGTCGTCACGCCGCGCAGCTTGACCGCGTAGCCGTCGGCGTGGCGCAGGTCGGCGGACAGCAGCGGGCTGCGGTAGGTCGCCGTGACCTGCGTGATGGATTGGGCAAAGCGGCCAAAGCGCTCGACGACTTCGGCCTCGCTGCCGCGGCCCAGCTCAATGACGGCGCCGCTGCCGAAGCTGGCGCGCCAGGAGCCGCGGCCCGACAGGTCCAGGCGGTCGATGCTCTCGCCCAGTTTTTCGGCGGCCGGCGACAGCGCGCGCCACATCTGCAGCATGGCGCCCGCGCTGCTCGAGGGGCCGGCGAGCACCGGCAGGTCTTCGTCTTCGACGTCGCCGAGATTGGCCTGGAAGACTTCGCCGAAGCTGTTGACCAGGGCGCGCTCTGCCGCGGCTTCGGTGGCGGAGTCGGCACCGTCGGTACGCGCTTCCCAGTAGGCCGCGGCACGGTGCTCCTCGAGATTGACCTTGAGGCGCATCGGCCAGACACGGGTCAGCTGCGCATGCCTCACCCAGGGCACGGCCTCGAAGGCGGCGCGGCCGTCCTTCAGGTTCATGCTGAGGAAGGAGCCGTGCAGGCGCGGCAGCGCATTGGCGCGCAACGAAGCGACGCTGTTGCGGCTGACATCGCCCTCGACCTGGATGGCGCGGAAGTTGAACGCCGGGAGGCGCACCACCCAGCGGATCAGCCCCCAAGCCGCCGTCGCCACCAGCGCGGCCACGAGCAACGCCGACACCGCATTCATCAGGCGGACGTCGGGCGGCAGCGCGGCGGTGGCGGCGGCGGAATTCATCAGATCAAGCGCGGTCAAGGCGTGCCTGCGACAGCAGCCACAGGCAGAGATGCGGGTAGTCCACGCCCACGGCCTGCGCGGCCTTGGGTACCAGGGAGTGCGAAGTCATTCCCGGGCTGGTGTTCATCTCCAGCAGAAAGGGCTTCATGTCTGACTTGCGCAGCATCAGGTCGGCGCGGCCCCAGCCGCGGCAGCCAAGCAGGCGGTAGGCGTGCAACACCAGTTGCCGGATCTCGGCTTCGAGCGCGGCGGACAGCGAGCCGAAGACGTACTGCGTCGTGTCGGTCTCGTACTTGTTCGCGAAGTCGTAGTTGCCGGCCTCGGCGCGGATCTCGATGACGGGCAGCGCGACGGCGCCAGCGCCTTCACCGAGCACGGCGCAGGTCAGCTCGGGGCCTTCGATGCATTGCTCGAACAGCAGTTCGTCGTCGAAGCCCAGGGCCAGATCCACGGCGCCTTGCATGTCCGAATAGCCGGCGGCCTTGGTGATGCCGATGCTGCTGCCCTCGTGCGGCGGCTTGACGACGACGGGCAGGCCCAGAACATCGGGAATCGTGCGGATGCGCTCGCGCGTCAGCTCGGCGCGCGACAGGGCCAGGTATTGCGGCGTCGGCAGGCCTTCGTTGGCCCACAGGCGCTTGGTCATGGTCTTGTCCATCGCGACGCCGGAAGCCGTCACGCCGGAGCCCGTGTAGGGAACGCCCAGCCATTCGAGGGCGCCCTGGATGGTGCCGTCTTCGCCGCCGCGGCCGTGCAGCGCGATGAAGGCGCGATCGAAGCCCTCGTCCTTCAGGGCCTGCAGCGGACGCTCGGCGGGGTCGAAAGCGTGGGCGTCGACGCCGATGGACTGCAGCGCGGCCAGCACGCCATTGCCGCTCATCAGCGACACCGGCCGCTCGGCGCTGTGGCCGCCGAACAGCACGGCGACACGGCCGAGACTTCTGGCGTCGATGTTCAGGTCGATAGGCGGCTTCATGCTGCGCCTCCTTGGAAATGTTTCGCGACGCGGCTGGGCAGGCTGCTCATGGAACCTGCGCCCATGCCGATGACGACGTCGCCATCACGCGTCAGTGCCGCGAGAGCGGCGGGCATGTCGGCCACGGCGGCGACGAAGTTGGGCGTGCCCACGGCCTGGGCGAGCGCCTTGCCCGTCGCACCTTCGATGGGCTCCTCGCCCGCCGAATAGACCTCGGTCAGCAGCACCACGTCGGCGCCCTTCATCACGCGAACGAAGTCGGCAAAGCAGTCCCGCGTGCGCGTGTAGCGATGCGGCTGGAAGGCCAGCACCAGGCGGTGGCCGGGGTAGGCGCCGCGTGCGGCGGCCAGCACGGCGGCCATTTCGACGGGGTGATGGCCATAGTCGTCGACCAGGGCGAAGCGGCCGCCGTCGGCCGCCGGCCATTCGCCATGCTTCTCGAAGCGGCGACCGACGCCGGAGAAATTCGCCAGTGCCCTCTGGATGGCTTCGTCCGGGCAGTCCAGTTCCATCGCGATGGCGATGGCCGCGAGCGCGTTGCGCACATTGTGTTCGCCGGCCAGGTTCAACAGCACCTCGAGATCGTCGGCATCTTCGCGCTGGCAGGTGAAGCGCATCTGCGCACCGGCCAGGGCTTGCACGTTGACGGCGCGCACGCTGACGCCTTCGGACAGGCCGTAACTGACGACGGGGCGCTCGATGCGGCCGATGATGGCTTGCACGCCGGGGTCGTCGGCACAGACGACCGCCGCGCCGTAGAAGGGCATGCGGTGCAGGAACTCGACGAAGGCCGCGTGCAGCTTCTCGACCGAGTGGCCATAGGTGTCCATGTGGTCCTCGTCGATGTTGGTGACGACGGACAGCACCGGGCTGAGCTTCAGGAAGGAGGCATCGCTCTCGTCGGCCTCGACGACGATGAACTCGCCCCGGCCCAGGCGCGAGTTGGCGCCGGCGGCATTGAGCTTGCCGCCGATGACGAAGGTCGGGTCCAGGCCGGCCTCGACGAGGATGGCGGTGACGAGGGAGGTCGTCGTGGTCTTGCCATGCGTGCCGGCGATGGCGATGCCGCGGCGCAGGCGCATCAACTCGGCCAGCATGACGGCGCGCGGCACCACGGGGATCTGGCGCGCGCGGGCGGCGACGACCTCGGGGTTGTCGGCGGCCACGGCGGTGCTGGTGACCAGGGCTTGCGCGTCGCCGATATGGGGGGCGGAGTGACCGATCTCGACGCGCAGGCCCAGCGAGCGCAGGCGTTCGGTCGTGGCGCTCTCGGCCGCGTCGGAGCCGCTGACCTGGAAGCCCAGGTTGTGCAGGATCTCGGCGATGCCGCTCATGCCGGCGCCGCCGATGCCCACGAAATGCAGTCGTTGAACCGCGTGCTTCACTTCAACATTCCTTCGATTTCGTCGGCCACGCGGGCTGCCGCGCGGGGGCGGGCCAGCGAGCGGGCCTTCTCCCCCATGGCCAGCAGCGCGCCGCGGTCCAGGCCGCTCACCAACTCGTGCAGCTTGGCCGGCGTCAATTCGGTCTGTGGCAGATGGATGGCCGCGCCGTGCTGTGCCATGAAGACGGCGTTGTCGCGCTGGTGCGAGGTGGTGCTGACCACCAGCGGCACCAACACTGCGGCGCAACCGGCCGCGCAGAGTTCGCTGACCGTGATGGCGCCGGCGCGGCAGACGACGACATCGGCCCAGGCCAGGGCCGCTGCCATGTCGTCGATGAAGGGCCGCACCTCAGCCGACAGGCCGGCGTCGGTGTAGGCCTGCCAGACGGCACCGAGGTGGTCCTGGCCGGACTGGTGCAGCACCTGCGGGCGCTGGTCCTCGGGCCACAGCGCCAGCGCCTGCGGCAGAGTCTGGTTCAACGCGCGCGCGCCGAGCGAGCCGCCCAGCACCAGCAGGCGCAGCGGGCCCGTGCGGTCGGCAAAGCGCTCGGCGGGCGCCGGCAGGGCCTCGATCTCGGCGCGCACCGGATTGCCGCTGACGACGGCGCCCGACGTCGAAGCCGCCGCCGCACCGTCGAAGCCGAATGCAATCCGGCGCGCAAAAGGTTTCAGGGCGAGATTGCTCTTCAGCATCGCCGCATCGGCATTCACCAGCATCAGCGGCCGGCCGCTCAGAGCCGCCGTCATGCCGGCCGGCACGCAGACATAGCCGCCCATGCCCAGCACCGCCGTCGCGCGGCGCTTGTCGTAGACACGCCTGGCCTGGCCCAGCGACTTGAAGAAGCCGACGATGCCGCGCAGCATGTGGCCCAGGCCCTTGCCTCGCAGTCCGGCGAAGGGCAGCGCGTCGATCTCGATGCCGCGCGCTGGCACCAGACGGTTCTCCATGCCCTGCGGCGTGCCTATCCACGACACCGTCCAGCCGCGGCGCTGCATTTCTTCAGCCACGGCGAGACCGGGAATGACGTGGCCGCCCGTGCCGGCGGCCATCACGACGAGGTGGCGCGCGCTCATGAACGCCCTCCCCGCATCATTTGCCGGTTCTCGAGGTCAATCCTCAAGACGACAGCCAGCGCCACGCAATTCATCAGGATGGCCGAGCCACCAAAGCTCAGCAGCGGCAGCGTCAGTCCCTTGGTCGGCAGTGCGCCCAGATTCACGCCCATGTTGATGAAGGCCTGGCCGCCCATCCAGATGCCGATGCCTTGCGCATAGAGGCCGGCGAACACGCGGTCCAGCGCGATGGCCTGGCGGCCGATCAGGAAGCAGCGGCGGGTCAGCCAGAAGAAGGCGAGGATCACCACGGCAACGCCAGCAAAGCCCAGTTCCTCGCCGATGACGGCGAGCAGGAAGTCGGTGTGGGCCTCGGGCAGGTAGTGCAGCTTCTCGACGCTGCTGCCCAGGCCCTGGCCCAGCCACTCGCCGCGGCCGAAGGCGATCAGGCTGTGGGTCAGCTGGTAGGCCTTGCCCTGGGCGTATTTGTCGTCCCAGGGGTTGAGGTAGGCAAAGATGCGCTCGCGGCGGAACTCGCTGAAGGTGATCATCAGCGTGAAAGCGCCCACCAGCACCAGCGTGATCAGCAGGAACATGCGGCCGTTGACGCCGCCGAGGAAGAGGATGCCCATCGCGATGGCCGCGATGACCATGAAGGCCCCCATGTCGGGTTCGGCCAGCAGCAGCAGGCCCACGAAGGCCAGCGAGATGGCCATGGGCGTGACGGCCTGGAAGAAGTTCTCCCGGGCGTCCATCTTGCGCATCATGTAGTTGGCCGCGTACAGCGCGATGCCGAACTTGGCCAGCTCCGAGGGCTGGAAGTTCATGACCCCGAGCGGGATCCAGCGCCGCGCGCCGTAGACGACCTTGCCGACGCCCGGGATGAGCACGGCGACCAGCAGCACCAGGGCCGCGACGAAAACCCAGGGCGCGTAACGCTCCCACAGCGACACCGGAATCTGCACGGTGATCAACCCGGCGATCAGCGCAAAGCCGATGGCCACCATGTGGCGGGTCAGGAAGTGGGTCGGCAGGTATTTGGCAAAACGCGGGTTGTCCGGCAGCGCGATGGAGGCCGAATAGACCATCAGCAGGCCGAAGGCCATCAGTGCAAGCACGACCCACACCATGGTGATGTCGAAGCCCTGCAGCTGGGTCGGGCGGCCGGCGGACGTGGACACCCAGTCGCGCACCGGCACGCTGGCGTCTTCGCCATCGCGCTTCCAGAAGGACTGCAGCCTGGCAGTGAAACCTCCCAACACGGCGTTCACAGCGCGACACCCCGCTCATCGGCCAACTGCTGCACCGTCGCGACGAAGACCTCGGCGCGGTGGGCGTAGTTCCTGAACATGTCCAGGCTGGCGCAGGCGGGCGACAGCAGCACGCTGTCGCCGCTCTGGGCCTGCTGCAGGCACCATGCGGTGGCGGCCTCGAGCGTGTCGTGGCGCTGCATCAGCACGCCGGTATTCAGCAGCACCGCCTCGATCTGCGGCGCATCGCGGCCGATCAGCGCGACGGCGCGGGCATGGCGAGCCACGCCATCGGCCAGCGGCGCAAAGTCCTGGCCCTTGCCGTCGCCGCCCAGGATGAGCACCAGCTTGGCGGGGGCGCGGTCGGCACCCAGGCCGCTGATCGCCGCGACGGTGGCGCCGACATTGGTGCCCTTGGAATCGTCGTAGAACTGGACGCCGTCGATGCTGCCCACGGGCTCGACGCGATGCGGCTCGCCGCGGTATTCGCGCAGACCATGCAGCATGGGCGCCAGCTCGCAGCCAGCCGCCGTCGCAAGTGCCAGCGCGGCCAGCGCGTTGGCGGCGTTGTGGCGGCCGCGCACGCGCAGTGCATCGGCCGGCATCAGGCGCTGGATGATCAGGGCCTCGTCCTCGTCGCCTTTGCGTTTCTTGATCGTCGGGTCCAGTTCGCGGGCGCGCACCAGCCAGGTGAGGCCGCCCTCTTCCGTCAGGCCGAAATCGCCCGGCGCACGCGGCGGGTTCAAGCCGAAGCGCACGACATTGCGCGACACCGTGCGGCCCGCCTTGCCGCGGCTGCCCTTGACGAACACCGGTGCCGGCACCAGGGCCTCGACTTCGGCGTCGTCACGGTTGGCGACGATGACGGACTCGCGGCCGAAGATGCGTGCCTTGGCGCGGCCATAGGCGGCCATGTCGCCATGCCAGTCGAGATGGTCCTGGGTCAGGTTGAGCACCGCGCCGGCGGTGGGCTCGAAGCCTGTGACACCGTCGAGCTGGAAGCTGGACAGCTCCAGCACCCAGACCTCGGGCAGGGTCTCGAAGACCGGGCCGCGCGGCGGTGGCGGGGCTATGGGCAGGGGCGTGTCTTCGTCCGTTAGCACGGCAGCGGCTTCTTCGGCAGCGGCGGCTTCCTCTTGCTCGACCGGAACATCCTCGATGGCTTCGGCAAGCGCCTCGGCCGGCGTCTCTTCGACGACGGGCGCCGGGTCAGGCTCCTTGGCCAGGGCCTCGGTCAGCGTATCCAGCAGGGTCGGGCCAATATTGCCGGCGACAGCCACGCGCTTGCCGGCGCGCTCGGCCAGCAGGCCGGTCATGCAGGTCGTCGTCGTCTTGCCGTTGGTGCCGGTGATGGCCAGCACCGCGGGCGCATAGCCGTGCTGCGCCTTCAGCGCAGCCAGCGCATCGGCGAACAGATCCAGTTCGCCACGCACGGCGGGGCCGTGTTCGTAGACGGCCTTGAGGCGCGCATCCAGCGGCGACAGGCCGGGGCTCTTCAGCACGGCGTTGAAGCCGACGACGTTTTCCGCCGTCAGCTCGCCGGTGACGAAGGCGGCCCCATTGCCGATCGTGCCCAGCGCTTCCAGCTGCGGCGGCTTCTCGCGCGAGTCCCACACCGTGACCTGCGCCCCGAAACGCGCGCACCAGCGAGCCATCGCGAGACCGGAGTCCCCGAGGCCCAGCACGAGCACGCGCTGTTCGTTGAGTTGGGGCAGGTCCAGCTTCATGCGCTCACCGCAACTTGAGGCTGGCCAGGCCGACGAGGCAGAGCAGCATGGTGATGATCCAGAAGCGGATGACGACCTGCGTCTCGTTCCAGCCGCTCTTCTCGAAATGGTGGTGCAGCGGCGCCATCTTGAAGATGCGCCGGCCCTCGCCGAACTTCTTCTTGGTGAACTTGAACCAGCTGACCTGCAGCATCACGCTCAGCACCTCGGCGACGAAGATGCCGCCCATGATGCCGAGCAGGATTTCCTGGCGCGTGATGACGGCCAGCGTGCCCAGGCCACCGCCCAGGGCCAGCGCGCCGACGTCACCCATGAAGACCTGGGCCGGATGGGCGTTGAACCACAGGAAGGCCAGGCCCGCGCCGGCCATGGCGGCGCAGAAGATCAGCAACTCGCCGGCTCCGGGGATATAGGGCAGCAGCAGGTATTTGGCGAACACCGACGAGCCGGTCAGGTAGGCGAACAGGCCCAGGGCCGAGCCCACCATCACCACCGGCATGATGGCCAGGCCGTCCAGGCCGTCGGTGAAGTTGACCGCGTTGCTGGTGCCGACGATGACGAAATAGGCCAGGGCCACGAAGCCCCAGACGCCCAGCGGCATGCTGATGGTCTTGAAGAAGGGGATCAGCAGGTCGGCCTTGGGCGGCAGCTCGGTCGAGAAGCCGCTGCTCACCCAGCGGAAGAAGAGCTGCACGACGCCGAGGAAGCTCGTTTCCGACACGCTGAAGGCGAGATACAGCGCGGCGAACAGGCCGATCAGCGACTGCCAGAAGAACTTCTCGCGGCTCTTCATGCCCTCGGGATTCTTGTCGACGACCTTGCGCCAGTCGTCCACCCAGCCCACCGCGCCGAAGCCCATGGTCACCAGCATGACGACCCAGACGAAGCGGTTGCTCCAGTCGAACCACAGCAGCGTCGACACGCCGATGCCGATCAGCACCAGCACACCGCCCATCGTCGGCGTGCCACTCTTGGCCAGGTGGGCCTGCACGCCGTAGGCACGCACGGGCTGGCCGATCTTCATCTCGGTCAGGCGGCGGATCACCCAGGGACCGAAGGCCAGGCCGATCAACAGGGCCGTCATGGCCGCCATCACCGCGCGGAAGGTGATGTAGTTGAAGAGGCGCAAGAAGCCCAGGTCGGGATAGAGGCCCTGCAGCCACTGGGCGAGGCTAAGCAGCATGGGTGTCTCCAGTTTGGGTTTGCAAGGCGGAGACCACTTGTTCCATCTTCATGAAGCGCGAGCCCTTGACCAGGGTCTGGGCCGCGTCGGGTTGTTCTTTCAGGGCGGCGATGAGGGCGGCCGTGTTGTCGAAGGCGCGCGCCTTGGCGCCGTAGGCGGCGGCGGCGTCGCGGGCGGCCGCACCGGCCGTCCAGAAGTGGGCGATGCCACGCTCGGCCGCATAGGCGCCCACCTCGCGGTGGAAGGCCGGACCTTCGTTGCCCACCTCGCCCATGTCGCCGAGGATGAGCCAGCCCTCGCCCGGCATGCCGGCCAGCACGTCGATGGCGGCGCGCACGCTGTCGGGGTTGGCGTTGTAGCTGTCGTCGATGAGGGTCTTGCCGTGCGCGTCGAGCTTGAGTTCCGAGCGGCCCTTGACGGCGCGGAAGGCTTCCAGGCCCTGGGCTATTGCGGTCAGCGGCGCCCCGGCGGCCAGCGAGCAGGCGGCTGCCGCGAGGGCGTTGCGCACGTTGTGCTCACCGGCCATGTGCAGAGCGACCGGTGCAGTGCCCGCGGGCGTGTGCAGTTCCAGCGCCCAGTGCGTGCCCATCCAGGCGGCGTCGCCGGTCACGTCGGCCTCGCCGCGCAGCGCGAAGCTCAGATGCGGACGCGAACCGGCCAGCTCCAGCCAGATCGGTGCGCAGGCGTCTTCGGCGGGGAAGACGGCGCAGCCGCTGTTGCCGAGCGCTTCGATGACGGCACCGTTCTCGCGTGCGACGGCCTCGACCGTGGCCATGAACTCCTGGTGTTCGCGCTGGGCGTTGTTGACCAGGGCCACCGTCGGCTGCGTCATGGCCGCCAGCGGCGCGATCTCGCCGGGATGGTTCATGCCCAGCTCGATGACGGCGGCGCGGTGGCTGACCTCGTCGTCATGGCGCAGGCGCAGCAGCGTCAGCGGCACGCCGATGTCGTTGTTGTAGTTGCCTTCGGTCGCCAGGGCCGCGTCGCCCACCCAGGCGCGCAGGATGCTGGCGATCATCTGGGTCGTCGTCGTCTTGCCGTTGGAGCCGGTGACGGCGATGACGGGCAACTGCTGCTGGCGGCGCCAGGCGGCGGCGAGCTGGCCGAGTGCCACCTTGGCGTCCGGAACCAGCAGGCCGGGCAGATCGCCGAGGTTGCGTTCGGCGAGCGCTGCCACGGCGCCGGCTTGCGCAGCCTGGGCGATGAAGTCGTTGGCGTCGAAGCGTTCACCGCGCAGGGCGACAAAGAGATCGCCGGCCTTGAGCGTACGCGTGTCGCTGTGCACGCGGGCGAAGCCCAAATTGCCAATATCGTCGCCGTCGCCCACCAGCGTCGAGCCGGGCAGCAGGGCTTGGGCTTGGGCCAGGGTCAGGAAGTTCACAGACCCGCCCTTTCGAGCAGCGCCGCGCGCGCCTCGGCCACATCGGAGAAGGGTCGGCGCACGCCGTTCACTTCCTGGTAGTCCTCGTGGCCCTTGCCGGCGATCAGCACGATGTCGCGCGAACCGGCCTCGGTGATGGCCGCGCGGATGGCTTCCTCGCGGGCCTCGATGACGAGGGCGTCGGGTGCGGCCACGGCGATGTCGCCCATGATCTGGACCGGCGCTTCGGTGCGCGGGTTGTCGGTGGTGACGACCACGCGGCCTGCCAGGCGGGCCGCGATGGCGCCCATCTGCGGGCGCTTGCCGCGGTCGCGGTCGCCGCCGCAGCCGAAGACGCAGACCAGCTCGCCGCCGCGCGCCTGGGCCAGACCCTGCAGGGCCGAGAGCGCCTTGTCCAGCGCATCCGGCGTGTGGGCGTAGTCGACGACGACCTGGGGCAATTCGCGGCCATTGCCGACGCGCTGCATGCGGCCCGGCACGGGCGTCACGCGGCCCAGCACGCGGGCCACGTCGGCCAGCGCATGGCCTTGCGCACGCAGGGCACCGGCCACGCCGAGCAGGTTGGCGGCGTTGTAGTCGCCGATCAGGCTGGTCTGCACGGAGATGGCTTCGCCGCCCTCGTGCAGCGTGAAGGCCAGGCCCTCGCCGGTGTAGCGCAGGCCGCGGGCCGACAAGCGGGCATCGCTGCGCTCGACGCCCGTGGTCCAGACGTCCAGCGAAGTCAACTCAGCCGCCAGCTCGGCACCCTTGGGGTCGTCCAGGTTGATGACGGCGGCACGCAGGCCGGGGAAGCTGAACAACGCCCGCTTGGCCGCCCAGTAGGCGTCCATGGTGCGGTGGTAGTCGAGATGGTCCTGCGTGAAGTTGGTGAACACGGCCACGCGCACCGCGCTGCCGGCCAGGCGGCCTTCGACGATGCCGATGCTGCTGGCCTCGATGGCGCAGGCCGAGAAGGCGTCATCGCGCATGCGGGCGAAGGCGGCCTGCAGCAGCACGGGATCGGGCGTGGTCAGGCCGTTGTAGTCCAGCTTGGGCGGCTCGCCGATGCCCAGCGTGCCGACGACGCCGCAGCGCTTGCCGAGCTGGGCCGAGGCCTGGGCGATCCACCAGGCCGACGAGGTCTTGCCATTGGTGCCGGTGACGGCGATGACGTCCAGCGTGTCGGTGGGCTTGCCGAAGAAGGTGGCGGCGATGTCGCCGGTGCGGGCCTTGAGGCCGGGCAGCGAGGCCACGCGGGCGTCGGTGAAGCCGAAGCGCTCGACGTCGGCCTCTTCGACCAGGCAGGTGGCGGCGCCAGCGGCCAGGGCCGCGGCCACGTACTCGCGGCCGTCGCGCGCATAGCCGGGCCAGGCGATGAAGGCATCGCCGGCCTGGACCTGGCGGCTGTCGGTGCGCAAGGTGCCGGTGCACCATTCGGCCAGCCAGCGAGCGGCGGCGTCGGAGGATTTCAAACGAGTCAGCATCAGAAGCTTTCCTCTGTGGCGACGGCCTTCTGGTTGGCGACGATCTGGCTCTTCACGTCCAGGTCGGGCTGCACGCCCAGCAAACGCAGCGTCTGGGCGGTGACCTGGCTGAACACCGGGCCGGCGACCTTGCCACCGTAGTACACGCCGGCGGTCGGCTCGTCGACCATGACGGCGACGACGATGCGCGGCTTGCTGATGGGCGCGATGCCGACGAACCAGGAACGGTATTTGTGGCTGGCGTAGCCCTTGCCTTCCTGCTTGTGGGCTGTGCCGCTCTTGCCGCCGATGCTGTAGCCGGGCACCTGCGCCTCGGGCGCCGTGCCACCGGGGCCGGCCGCGGCCTGCAGCATCAGGCGCAGGTCCTGGGTGACCTTGGGGCTGAAGACACGGATGCCGGCGACCGGATGATCGTGCGGCTGGCGCAGCATGCTGACGGGGATGATCTCGCCGTCACGCGCGAACACGGTGTAGGCGCGGGCCAGCTGGAACAGCGACGCCGACAGGCCGTAGCCATAGCTCATGGTCGCCTGCTCGATGGGCCGCCAGGTCTTGTAGGGCCGCAGCTTGCCGCTGATGGCGCCGGGGAAGTTGATCTGCGGACGCTGGCCCAGGCCGATGGCCGTGAACATCTCGTGCATCTCGCGCGGCTGCATCTGCATCGCCAGCTTGGTGGCGCCGATGTTGCTGGAGAACTTGATGACCTCGCGCACCGGGATCACGCCATGGGCATGGGTGTCGCTGATGACGGCACCCTGGAAGGCGTATTTGCCGTTGCCGGTGTCCACCAGGGTGTCGGGCGTGCTGCGGCCGGTCTCCATCGACAGGCCGGCGATGAAGGGCTTCATCGTCGAGCCGGGCTCGAAGACGTCGGTCAGGGCGCGGTTTCGCAGTTGCTCGCCGGACAGGTTCTGGCGGTTGCCGGGGTCGTAGCTCGGGAAGTTGGCCAGGGCCAGCACCTCGCCCGTCTGCGCGTCCAGCACGACGACGGAGCCGGCCTTGGCCTTGTTCTCGGCCACCGCGTCGCGGATGCGCTGGTAGGCGAAGAACTGCACCTTGGAGTCGACGGCCAGGTCGATGTCCTGGCCGTTGGCGGCCGGCACCACGTCGCCGATGTCTTCCACCACGCGGCCCAGGCGGTCGCGCACGACGGAGCGCGAGCCGTCGCGGCCCTGCAGCTCCTTCTGGAAGGCCAGTTCGATGCCCTCCTGGCCGCGGTCTTCCACATTGGTGAAGCCGACCACATGGGCGGCGGCCTCGCCCTCGGGGTATTTGCGGCGGTACTCGCGGTCCTGGAAGATGCCCTTGAGGCCGATGGCCTTCACCTTGGCCGCGGTCTCGTCATCGGCCAGGCGCTTGAGCCAGACGAAGCGCGTCTCGGGGTTGAGCTTGACCTCCAGCTCCTTGTTGGACAGGCCCAGGGCCTTGGCCAGCTCGCGGCGCTTGTCGGCGTCAGCGTCGACTTCCTTGGGAATGGCCCAGATCGACGGCACGGCCACGCTGGCTGCCAGCACCTGGCCGGTGCGGTCGTTGATGCGGCCGCGGCTGGCGGGCAGTTCCAGCGTGTGGGCGTAGCGGGCCTCGCCCTGCTTCTGGAAGAAGTCGGTGTTCAGCACCTGCACGTAGACGGCGCGGGCCAGCAGGCCGAGGAAGGCCAGGCCGACCAGGGCGACCAGGAAGCGCGAGCGCCACGGCGGCGTCTTGGACGCCAGCAGCGGGCTGGTCGAGTAACTGACCGCGCGGGCGCCGGACTGGTTGGCCTTGTTGGCCTTGTTCGCCTTGCTCATGGCGTCACCCCCGAGGCCACGACGGCCGGGCTGATGACGCGCATGCCCAGGCGCTCGCGGGCCACCTGTTCGACGCGCAGATTGGTGGCCTGCGCATGGCGCTCGGCGGCGAGGCGCTCGGCGTCGGCCGCCAGGCGCTGGCCCTCGGCCTTGGCCTTGTCGCGCTCGGCGAACAGACGACGCGACTCGTAGGCGCTGTGCACCAAGACGACGCCGCTGGCCAGCACGGCGAGGATCAGGATCAGGTTGAGCTTGGCCACCGCTTCAGCCCTTCAACGGCGCATCGGTGCGCTCGGCGATGCGCAACACCGCCGACCGGGAGCGCGGATTGGCAGCCACCTCGGCGTCGCTGGGCTTGATGCGGCCCAGCGCATTCAGGACCAGCGGCGCCGGTTCGGCGAAGGGCGCGCGGCGGTCGAACACTGCCTTGCTGTGTTCGGCGATGAATTGCTTGACGCGACGGTCTTCCAGCGAATGGAAGCTGATGATGGACAGCCGCCCGCCCGGCGCCAGCAGATGCAGGGCGGCGTTCAGCCCTTGATCCAGTTGCTCAAGCTCGCCATTGACATGAATCCGAAGGGCTTGAAAGGTGCGGGTCGCCGGATCCTGGCCGGGCTCGCGGGTCTTGACCGTGCGAGCCACGAGTTCGCGCAGTTCGTCGGTGCGCGTGAGCGGCGTACCGGTTTCTCGGCGAGCAACAACCGCCTTTGCAATCTGGCCAGCAAACCGTTCTTCGCCATAGTCTCGAATCACCCTTGCAATCTCGCGCTCCTCGGCGCGGGCGAGGAAGTCGGCCACGCTCTCGCCGCGCGTGGTGTCCATGCGCATGTCCAGGGGACCCTCGAAGCGGAAACTGAAGCCGCGCTCCGGGTTGTCGATCTGAGGGCTGGACACGCCCAGGTCCAGCAGCACACCATCCACCTGATGCACACCCAGATTCGCCAGCTCATGGGCCATGTCGGCAAAGCCGCTGTGGACGATGGAGAAGCGCGGGTCGGTGATGGCGGCGGCCGCGGCAATGGCCTCGGGGTCGCGGTCGATGCCGATCAGGCGGCCCTCGGGCGCCAGCTTGCTCAGCAGCAGGCGCGAATGCCCGCCACGGCCGAAGGTGCCGTCCACATAGACGCCGTCGGGGCGTGCGAGCACACCGTCGACCGCCTCGTTCAGCAGCACGGTGGTGTGGCGGAACTCGGCGCTCTCACTCATCTCGCCGCCCATCAGAAGCTGAAGTCCTTGAGCGCGTCGGGCAGCGGGCCGGCCATCACTTCGGCCTCATGGGCGGCATGGGCTTCGGCATCCCAGAGCTCGAAGTGGCTGCCCATGCCAATCAGCATCACGTCGCTCTTCAGCCCTGCGCTCTTGCGCAGCTCGGGCGAGACCAGCACGCGCGCCGCCGAGTCGACCTCGACGTCCATCGCGTTACCGAGAAAAACACGCTTCCAGCCGGCGGCCGACATCGGCAGGGCGGCGACCTTGTCGCGGAAGACCTCCCAGGTCGGCCGCGGAAACAGCATCAGGCAGCCGTCCGGGTGCTTGGTGACGGTCAGGCGCCCCTGGCAGATCAGCTGCAGCACCTCACGATGTCGGCTGGGCACGCTCAGGCGTCCCTTGGCATCTAAAGCCAAGTTGGAGGCACCCTGAAAGACGATTTCCGACACTTTTCACCACGAAACGACACTTCCTCCCACTTTAAGGGTCAGACCCTGCCGGGTCAAGTTTCCGCACAAGTTTTTTCAATGAAATCAAGCACTTAGCGACAGCTGTCAATTTATACAGCCTGCGAAGAAAATACCTTTTAGAAATAAGGACTTGCCAGGATATTGCGAAGTTCTTCTTGAAGTACCGGACGCGGCGGCATCGCGTTTGCCCCCATGCTTGAGGCCTCCGCGCCATGGCGACCGCCCGGCCAGCGTCATGTCTGACAGGGTTTTGCCGCACAAATCACGGCAAACCTTTGCAGCGAGCCGCCCAGAATGCTTCGGCCCCCGCAATTTCTGCTGAAATTTCATGCTGTTTCAGCCCTGCCGATCAAGAACTCAACCCCGGGGCTCCCACCGAATACCAAGACGCGAGGCGCCCCCATGAATTTCTTGTCCCGTATGCGCATCGGACAACGCCTCACGGCCGGCTTCGCGGTCGTGATCGCCTGCCTGATCGCGATCACGCTGCTGGGCTATTTCGGCATCCAGACGCTGAACGGCGAGATCAGCCAGCTGATCAGCGGCGACTACAAGACCGTGGCCCTGGCCAACCGCGCCAAGGCGGAGCTGGGCGACGCCTCGCGCAGCATGATGACGACGCTGATCATGACCGGCGAGGACCAGATCAAGAAGGAGCTGGACACCGTCGCCGGCCTGCTGGCCGCCCATGAGAAGACCATGGCCGAGCTCAAGCCTCTGCTGATCGACGAGACCAGCCAGGAGCAGTTGAAGGCGGTGGAAGAAGCCCGCGCCAAGTTCATGGCCGGCCAGGCCGCCTTCGTGAAGACCGTGGCCTCCGGCGACACCGAGGGTGCGCCGCTGAAGTACCAGTTCTCGGTGCGCGCCGCCCAGGGCAAATACATGGCCGCGCTGGACAAGCTGGTCCAGACGCGCAATGCCGCCATGGATGCGGCTGGCGAGAAGTCCAATCAGGTGGCCCACAAGCGGGGTCTGCTGGTGGTCGGACTGGCAGTGCTCGCCATCGTGGCCAGCGTGCTGACCAGCGTGCTGATCACCCGCGGCATCGTCAATCCGCTGCGCGGCGCTGTCGCCGTGGCACGCAAGGTGGCCTCGGGCAACCTGACCAGCGAAATCGAGGTGCGCAGTCACGATGAGACCGGCGAGTTGCTGCAGGCCCTGCGCGACATGAACGAGAGCCTGAAGGGCATCGTCGGCCGCGTGCGCGAGGGCACCGAATCCATCTCGTCCGCCTCCAGCGAGATCGCCAGCGGCAACCTGGATCTGTCGGTGCGCACCGAGGCCCAGGCCGCGTCTCTCGAGCAGACCTTGTCGGCCATGAAGACGCTGACCGACGCCGTGCAGCAAAACGCCCAGAACGCCCAGCAGGCCAACCAGCTGGCCCAGGCGGCTTCCCAGGTGGCCGGCGAAGGCGGCGCGGTGGTGGCCAAGGTCGTGACGACCATGGGCAGCATCGATGCCTCGTCCAAGAAGATCGTCGACATCATCAGCGTCATCGACGGCATCGCCTTCCAGACCAACATCCTGGCCCTGAACGCGGCCGTGGAAGCCGCGCGGGCCGGTGAGCAGGGCCGTGGCTTCGCCGTCGTGGCCGGCGAGGTGCGCTCGCTGGCCGGCCGCAGCGCCGACGCCGCCAAGGAGATCAAGCGCCTCATCAGCGACTCGGTCGAGAAGGTCGCCCAGGGCAGCCAACTGGTCGCCCAGGCCGGCAACACCATGCAGGGCGTGGTGGCAAGCGTGCAACGCATGACGGACATCATGGGCGAGATCACGCACGCCAGTGCCGAACAGAGCTCCGGCATCGAGCGTGTCACGCATACCATCCATGACATGGACAAGAGCACGCAGCAGAACGCCGCGCTGGTGGAAGAAGCCGCCGCCGCCGCCGACTCGCTGCGCGCCCAGGCCCATGGTCTCGAAGAAGTCGTCAGCCTCTTCAAGCTCGAAGCGGCGCACTGATCCCCATCCCCCCAAAAGATTCAGGAGACTCCATGAAGACGCACAAAGCCATCCGCTGGATTGCCGGCCTCGGCCTGGCTCTGGGCATGGCCAGCACGGCGATGGCCATCGACGTCGGCGGCATCAAATTCGACGACACCGTCAAGGTGGGCGGCAAGGAACTCAAGGTCAACGGCGCCGGCGTGCGCGTGCGCATCGTCGTCAAGGTCTACTCCCTGGTCCTCTATCTGCCCGACAAGAAGGACACCACGGCCGGCGTGCTGGAAACCACCGGCCCGCGCCGCTTCAGCCTCGGCCTGCTGCGCGAGGTGACCGGCGACGATCTGGGCCAGGCCTTCATGGCCGGCATCACGGCCAACACCGACAAGGCCGAGCGCTCCAAGTTCGTCAACCAGCTCGCCCAATTCGGCGAGACCTTCGTCAACATCCCCCAGGGCAAGAAGGGCGACATCATCACCGTGGACTGGGTGCCCGACACCGGTACCGTCATGTACCTCAACGGCAAGCCCATCGGCGAGCCCATGAAGGACGTTGCCTTCTACAACGCGGTGCTGAAGATCTGGCTGGGCGACAAGCCGGTCGACTCCTCGCTGAAGCCCCAGCTGCTGGGCAAGGGCTGACGTACATGCGCCACGAAACACGCCATGCCGCCACCGCGACGTGGCGTGTTTTGCCTTTGGCGGCCCGAACTCATGGCAGCATGACCTCATCTTGAGCCGCAAGCCCTCGTCCTCCCTCTTTGCCGCCCTGGCCCTCGGCGCCAGCATCGGCCTGCTGCTTCCGGCCCTGATCGTCGGTGGCCTGTTCATCGGCCTGCGCGAATCCAAGGTCGCCGAGCAGGCCCTGCAGCGCGATCTCGACGCCAAGCTCGACGTGCTGGCCAGCAGCCTGCCCGAGCTGCTGTGGAACCTGGACGCCGTCGCCGCGCGCGAGGTCGTGTCGGCCATCGTCAAGTCGCCCGAGGTCGTGCGCGTCAGCGTCAGCGACGCCTCGCAGGGCCTGCCCTTCATCGAGAACCACCTGCCCGAGCGGCGCCTGGGCCAGACCCTGACCGGCGAGCGCGACATCCTGCGCGGCGCCACCCGCATCGGTCATATCCAGATCGAGATCGACGACCACCTCAGCACGACGGCCGTGCTACGCCAGCGCTGGCTCTACGGCGCCACCGTCGGCGGCCAGCTGCTGGCCTCGCTGGCCCTGGTGCTGTGGCTGCTCAATTCACGCCTGTTCCGCCCGCTGCGCGAGCTCGGCGACTTCGCCAACGACCTCGCCGAGGGCCGCTTCAACGCCAAGCTGGAGCACACCCGCCAGGACGAAATCGGCCTGCTCGGCGGCCACCTCGAGCACATGCGCGACGCGCTGCAGCAGCAGTTCGACGCCCAGCGCAACCTTATCGAGCGCCTGCGCGGCATGGCCGAGACCGTGCCCGGCGTCGTCTACCAGCTGCGCCTGGCGGTCAACGGGGAGTTCTCCTTCGCCTATGTCAGCGAGGCGGTGCGCGAATACTTCCTGCTCGGCAGCGCCGAGCTGAGTCGCAGCGCCGCCCCCTGGTTCGAGCGCATCCACCCCGACGACCGCGCCGCCGTGCGCGAGAGCCTGCTGGCCTCGGCCCGCAACCTCAGCCCCTGGCAGCAGGAGTTCCGCACGCCGCAGGCCGATGGCAGCGAGCGCTGGATCTACGGCAATGCCATCGCCCAGCGCGAGGCCGACGGCAGCGTGCTGTGGCACGGCTTCCTGACCGACATCTCGCGCCAGCGTCGCGACGCGCTGGAGCTGGAGCGCTACCGCCACCACCTCGAGGAACTCGTCGAGGCGCGCACCGCCGAGCTGGCCGAAGCCACCCAGGCCGCCCAGGCCGCCAGCCTGGCCAAGAGCGCCTTCCTGGCCAATATGAGCCACGAGATCCGCACGCCGATGAACGCCATCATCGGCCTGACCTATCTGGCCCAGAGCGACACCATCGAGCCCGAGCAGCAGCAGCGGCTGCAGAAGGTGGCCAACGCGGCCGAGCACCTGCTCAGCGTCATCAACAACGTGCTGGACTTTTCCAAGATCGAGGCCGGCAAGGTCGGACTGGAGCAGCGTGAATTCACCGTCGGCGAGGTGCTGGACAACATCGCCAACATGACGACCCAGACCGCGGCGGCCAAACGCCTGCGCGTCGAGACCGACGTGTCGCCGGCCCTGCGCAGCCGCACGCTGATCGGCGATCCGCAGCGCATTTCCGAGGTGCTGCTGAACTTCGCCGGCAACGCCGTCAAGTTCACCGACAGCGGCTTCGTGCGCCTCGCGGCACGCCTCCAGGAAGGCGCACCGGGCGCCGCGCTGACACTGCGCTTCGAGGTGCAGGACAGCGGCATCGGCATCGCGCCCGATGCGCAGGCCCGCCTGTTCCGCGACTTCGAGCAGGCCGACAGTTCGACGACGCGGCGCTATGGCGGCACCGGCCTGGGCCTGGCCATCTGTCGCCGCCTGGCCGAGCTGATGGGCGGCCATGTCGGCGTCGACAGCGCCCTGGGCCGCGGCAGCACCTTCTGGTTCGCCCTGCCCGTCGAGGCGGCTGCCCAGGCCCCGACTGCGCCCGTGGCGGCACCGCGGCCGCACTCGGCCCGCGAGCGCCTGGCCGAACTGGCGGCAGGCCAGTCGCGTCGCATCCTGCTGGCCGAGGACAACCCGGTCAACCAGGAGGTGGCCGTCGCCCTCATCGGCAGCGCAGGCCTGACGGTGGACGTCGCCGCGGACGGCCAGCAGGCCGTCGACATGGCCAAGGCCGGCGACTACGCCCTGGTGCTGATGGATGTGCAGATGCCGGTCATGGACGGCCTGGATGCCACCCGCGCCATCCGCCGCCTGCCCCAGGGTGCCGCCCTGCCCATCCTGGCCATGACGGCCAATGCCTTCGACGACGAACGCCAGCGCTGCCTGGATGCCGGCATGGACGACCATGTCGCCAAGCCGGTCGTCGCCGAACAGCTGTTCGCCACGCTGCACGACTGGTTGTCGGGCGCCAAGGCCGTGCGAGCTCGCTCAACGCCCTGAAGCCCTGCTGACGACGCGGTGACCCGCGTACACCGCCGCGCGGCGGGGCTAGAGTCGTCCCAAACCGTTGCGCGGGAGGCTACATGAAGACATTCGCGTTCGGCCTGCTGGTTCTCTGCGCTCCAGCGCTGGCCCAAGGGCAGCAGCGGCTGGTGCTGACGACCGAGGAATATCCGCCCTACAACATGAGCGACGCCCAGGGCCACGTCGTCGGCATCTCGACCGAGATCGTCAAGACCTTGCTGGACACCGCGGGCATCGAATACGAGGTGGCGGTCTATCCCTGGGCACGCGCCATCGCCATGGCGCGCCTGCAGATCAACACCTGCGTGTACTCCATGTCCCGCACGCCGGAACGTGAAGACCTCTATCGCTGGATAGGCCCGCTGGTGGCCAACGACTGGACGCTGTTTGCCCGCGGCGGGGCCAGCCGTCCCGGGCAACTGGAAGAAGCGCAGAACATGAGGATAGGCAGCTACCAGGGCGACGCCATCGTCAGCTATCTGCAGACGCGCGGCTATCTGGTGGACGTGGCCCCCAACGACGACGCCAACCCCAAGAAGCTGCTCGCGGGCCGCATCGACTACTGGGCCACGGGCCGGTTGATCGGCCAGTACCGGCTCAAGCAGCAGGGCATCAGCGGGATCGAGCCGGTGCTGACCTTCAACCACACCGAGATGTACCTGGCCTGCAACAAGCAGCTGCCCGACGAACAGGTCAGGCTGCTCAACGCGACGCTGCAGCAGCTCGAAAGAAAGGGCACGATCAAGAAGATCCATGCCGCCGCGGGCTACACGCCTTGAGCGGCGCCGGCCCGGCCTACTGCGACTCCTTGATCAAGCGCCCCGACCCGGCCTGCAAGGGCCGCGCATTCATCGGATAAAGCTTGGCGAAGATGCCGATCTGCTGGGCCGAGGCGGCCACGGGCTGGCGCATCACCATCCACAGCACGCCTTCGCTGCAGGGCGGCGTCGTCAGCGAACCCATATAGGTGTAGTAGCTGCGGTCGGTGGGCAGCAGCTGGTTCAGGTCGATCTGCACCTGGGCCGCCAGCGCCTCGCCCTTTTCAAGCGGCAGATTGGCCCAGACGGTCTGGATCAGCGGCTGGGGCTTGTTGTCGGGCCCGCGCTCCAGCAGCACGGCGACGACGGCCAGCTTGCCCTGGGCATCCTTGTGCACGAGATGGGCCACCATGTCGAACTGCTTGCCGTTGACGCGTTCCTCGCTGGGGCGATGGAAGTGGAACTGCACCAGCTCAAAGCGCCGGCCCATGACGGTCAGATCGTTGCCGGCCGCCACATTGACCTGGATGGTGTGGCCGTTGTCCTGCACCGAGAAATTGCTGGCGCGGTAGTCGAAGCCGATCTGCTCCAGATCGACGGCGATGCCTTCGCGGATGTCGATGGGGCTCTGGCGCGTGCCGACGGCGCAGAGCTTGTTGTCCGGAGCCAGTTCGGCCCAATGCTCGGGTCCGACGTCGCCGGCATAGCCCCAATGCGCGGGCTTGGCCGCTTCGGGCTTGGCGGCCTTGGCCGTCTTGCCGGTCGACTTGGCAGTGGCCGTGCCCTCGCTCTTGGTGGACAGTCGTTCGGCCAGGCGCTGGCGCAGCACGTCCACGGGCTCCTTGGAGGGCTCCTCGGCCTGGGCGGTGAGCGCCAACAGGCAGGCGGCGAGCGTCATGCGGGTTTTCATCCGCTGATTTTCGGCAACTGTGCCGTCGGCTTGAGCCGCGGCCCGGCTGCAGGCCGACAAATAGTTGGGAAGCGGCGGGAAATCAGTTCGCGACCGAACGCCTGACGCTGTACCAGGACACCAGCCCCACCATCATCAGCCCCGCCGACGTCAGGGCCAGGGCGACGGTCGAATGCATGACCAGGGGCACCAGCAGGCCGGCCACCAGGCCGTTGGCCGCCGAGCCTATGCAGGCCTGCAGCGACGAGGCCATGCCGCGGCGCTCGGGCACCTGGTCCAGCACCAGCAGCGTGACGACGGGCACCATCAGCGCCCAGCCGAAGGCGAACAGGCCCACCATGGGCAGGGCCCAGAAGGCGCTCAGCGGCGCGAAGAGATTGAGCAGCACATTGCTGACCGACACCGCCACCATGATGCGAAAGCCGCGCATGATCTGGCGCTTCGGGCTCATCCTGCCGGCCAGGCGGCCGCTGACCGCGGCGCCGGCCATGATGCCGCCGATGGAGCACAGGAAGAACCAGAAGAACTGCTGCGGCGCGAAATGCAGATGCTCGCCCAGGAAGACGGGCGTGGCCAGCACGTAGAGGAACATGCCGTTGAAGGGAATGCCGCTGGCGAGCACCAGCATCATGAACTTGCGGCTGCTGCACAGCCGCCAGTACTCGCGCATCAGGGCGCCGACGTGAAAAGGCTGGGCCAGCTTGGGATGCAGGGTCTCGGGCAGCAGCCGCCAGTTGGACACCAGCAGGGCCGCACCCACCGCCGTCAGGAACCAGAAGATGGAGTGCCAGTCGGCGTGCACGAACAGGAAACCGCCGACCATGGGCGCGATGGCCGGCGCGACGCCGAAGAAGAGGGTCACCTGCGACATCACGCGCTGGGCGTCCGCCGGCGGGAACATGTCGCGGATGATGGCGCGCGACACGACGATGCCGGCCCCCGCCGACATGCCCTGCACGGTGCGCCAGAACACCAGCTGGCCGATGGAGCCCGCCATCGCGCATCCGATGCTGGCGCCCGTGAACACCGCCAGGCCGATCAGCACCACCGGCCGGCGGCCGAAGCAATCCGACAGCGCGCCGTGGAAGAGGTTCATGAAGGCGAACCCCAGCAGATAGGCCGACAGCGTCTGCTGCATCTGCACCGGCGTCGCATCCAGGGCCGAAGCGATGCCGGCGAAGGCCGGCAGATAGGTGTCGATGGAGAAGGGCCCGACCATGGCCAAACAGGCCAACAGCACGGACAGGGCCCAGCGGGGCGCGCGCCAGAGGCGGCTGGCGTCAGGATTCATCGAGGGGGTGCTTGGATGAGTCGGCAGCCGCGGGTTGCGGCTGCCGGCCAGTGTATCGACCCCTCCCGACCCGCGACGTCGCGGGGTTGACTCAGGCGAAGCCGCTGCGCGCCTGGGCCGTCTTGAACTGCGAGATCACGTCCAGCAGGCCGGCCGCCTGCTGCTGCAGGCTCTCGGCCGCCGCCGCGCTCTGCTCGACGAGGGCCGCGTTCTGCTGCGTGCCCTGGTCGATGGAGGCGACTGCCTGATTGACCTGGCCGATGCCGCTGCTCTGCTCGGTCGCCGAGGCGTTGATCTCGGCCATCAGGTCGGTCATGCGGCGCACCTGGCTGACGATGTCGCCCATGGTGGTGCCGGCCTCGCCGACGAGTTGGCTGCCGGCCTCGACCTTCTCGACGCTGGCGCCGATCAGGCCCTTGATCTCGCGCGCCGCCTGGGCGCTGCGCTGGGCCAGGGCCCGTACCTCGCCGGCCACCACCGCGAAGCCGCGGCCCTGTTCACCGGCGCGCGCCGCTTCCACGGCGGCATTCAGCGCCAGGATATTGGTCTGGAAGGCGATGCCGTCGATGGTGCCGATGATGTCGGCGATCCTGCGGCTGGAGTCGCTGATCTCGCCCATGGTCATCACGACGCGCTGCACGACGTCGCCGCCGCGGCCGGCCACCTCGGTGGCGGCGCTGGCGAGCTGGCTGGCCTGGCGCGAGCTCTCGGCCGTCTGCTGCACGGTGGACGTCATCTGCTGCATGGAGGCCGCCGTCTGCTGCAGGGCGCTGGCCTGCTGCTCGGTGCGGCTGGACAGGTCATGGTTGCCGCTGGCGATCTGCTGCGAGGCCGTGGCAATGCTGTCGGCCGACTGGCGCACGCGCCCCACCATGTCGACCAGGCCGTCGTTCATGCGCTTGAGGGCCGCCAGCAGCTGGCCAGTCTCATCCTCGCGGTCGACGACGATGTCGGAACTCAGGTCGCCCGAGGCCACGGCTTCGGCCAGTCGCACGGCTCGCTCCAGCGGTCGCGTCACGGCGTTGCTGAGCGCCAGGCCCAGCAGCACGGCGGCGGCGACCGCGGCGATGCAGGCGCCCAGCATCAGCAGGCGGTCACTGCCATAGGCGCTCTCGGCCTGCTGGGCGCGCTCGACGGCCGCGTGCTCCTCGTAGGCGAGGAAATCGCCGGTGGCCTTCAGCAGGGCTGCCAGCAGCGGGCGACATTCGGCGTTCATCTTGGCGATGGCGTCATCACGCCTGTCGTTCAGCGCCATGCCGACGATGGCCAGCGCCACCGGTCCGTACTGGGCTTCGACGCGCTCCATCTCGCCCACCAGGGCGCGGTCGCGGTCGGACAGGTCGGTCGCCTTGCCCAGCGCCTGCTTGAGCTTGGCCAGCGACTGCTGCATGTCTTCATGGGCCCGGGTGACGGCGGCCTTCTCCAGATCGCGGTCGGCCGGCGTCGTCACCAGCACGAGGTTGCGCGCCGCGATGGCCCGCCGCGACGCCGCGTCGCGCACGTCGTTGGCCAGGCGCTCTCGCTGACCCACGCCCTCCAGGTAGCCCGTGAAGCGGCCGTTCGAGCGGCTCAGCGAATTCAGGGCCAGGCCGGATACCAGCAGCACCACGGCCGCCAGCAGGGCGAATCCCAGCATCAGCTTGGCACGCAACCTCAGATTGCTCAACTTCATTTCAACACTCCCTTGGCTTGGCCCGGCGCTTGGATCCGGTGCTCGATCCGGGCGGTTCGGGCACCGTGGAATCTCATTCGATGGGTGGACAGCCTTGCCGCGACTCGAGGCCGATCCGCAACTGCTTCGGAGGGAATGGGGTCTGCCGGGCATGGCGCGGCGGGCAAACAGGGGCGCTCCCGGCACCGCCGTTGGCGCCGCCCCCCGGGCCTGAGCCGGGACGAGATCCTCGTGATCTCCGGGATCATCTTTTCTCCCTGCCGGGGCTGCTGCCCGCGACTGACACCCGACCACTGGCGCTGCGGCATCATGACGTTAGGCCTAACGTCACGTCAACGTGAAATCTAGTCGTTGCCGCCGCGCTTGGCGAGGGAAAACAAGGGGGAGAAGGGGAAGTGAAGGAAATAAAGAGTGAAGCAAGCCGATAGGCCGGATTCTGTGCACCGCCCTCCCCTTGCGGTTCGGACGGCGTGACCGCCATTCCTCTGGGCCGGACATCACTGCCCGGCTCGGTGCCACCTACCCGCCAGCTCTGCGAGCCGCATCAACGCTGGCCTACTTGGTGTTGCTGCGCGTAGAGATTGCCCGTTTCACCTCTGCCGGGCAGAGCCCGGCAGAGGTGCTATGCAGTTCGCGCTTGCGCGCGACGGTGCGAGGCTTTCGCCTCACCCCACACCAGCTTGCGCTGGCGCCGCAAAGACCACCCATCGGGATGTCCCCACAGAACTCGTCTCTGTTGCTCTGATCCTCGGCTTTCGCCGGGCAGCCGTTAGCTGCTACGCCGCTCTATGCAGTCCGGACCTTCCTCCAGGGCCATGTTTCCATGCTTGCCCCAGCGGCGGTCTGGCTTGCTTCACACTAGCGATTATCCCAGCACCTTTGCCCAGGACTCCGCATGAAGGCCCAAAGCATCCTCGACACCATCGGCAACACCCCTCACATCCGCCTGCAACGCCTGTTCGGCGGGGCCGAGGTCTGGGTCAAGTCCGAGCGCAGCAACCCGGGTGGCTCCATCAAGGACCGCATCGCGCTGTCCATGGTCGAGGACGCCGAGGCCCAGGGCCGCCTCAAGCCCGGCGGCACCATCATCGAGCCGACCTCGGGCAACACCGGCGTCGGCCTGGCCATGGTGGCGGCCGTCAAGGGCTACAAGCTCATCCTCGTCATGCCCGACAGCATGAGCGTCGAGCGCCGTCGCCTGATGCTGGCCTACGGGGCCAGCTTCGACCTGACGCCGCGCGAGAAGGGCATGAAGGGCGCCATCGCCCGCGCCCGCGAGCTGCTCGAGCAGCACCCGGGCTCCTGGATGCCGCAGCAGTTCGAGAACGCGGCCAACCCGGCCATCCACGTGAAGGCGACGGCGCAGGAAATCTTGCGCGATTTCCCCGACGGCCTGGACGCGCTGATCACCGGCGTCGGCACCGGCGGCCACATCACCGGCTGCGCCCAGGTGCTCAAGCGCTCGTGGCCCCAGCTCAAGGTCTACGCGGTGGAGCCCAGCGCCTCACCGGTCATCAGCGGCGGCCAGCCCAGCCCGCACCCCATCCAGGGCATCGGCGCCGGCTTCATCCCGGCGGTGCTGGACACGGCCCTGCTGGACGGCGTCATCCAGGTCGAGGCCGAGGCGGCGCGCGAATACGCCCGCCGCTGCGCCCGCGAAGAGGGCCTGCTGGTGGGCATCTCCAGCGGCGCGACGCTCGCGGCGATTGCGCAGAAGCTGCCCGAGCTGCCCGCGCATGCGCGGGTGCTGGGCTTCAACTACGACACCGGCGAGCGCTATCTGTCGGTCGACGGCTTCCTGCCCCAGACCTGAGCGGCGCTCACTCGCCGCCGGTGTCGTCGTCGACGGCGCCGTCGTTGTCCTTGCGCGCCTGCCGGGCCAGTTCGGCCTTCAGCGGCTTCAGCGACTCGATCAGCGTCTCGGGCGGCTGGGGTGCCACCAGGCGCAGCGCCGGCGGCGGCAGGCTGGCCAGATAGGGCGGGCCGAGGACATATTGCTGCTCCTGCCGGCCACCCAGCTGCAGGCCCAGGCCCAGCAGCAGCAGGGCCGCGATGCCGCCGTTCAGGATGCGGCGCGCGCCGGGCCACACCAGGCCGGCATGCCAGGCGATCAGGGCCGCACCGGCCACCGGCGTGGCCAGCGACTCGATGACCATCAGGCGCGGCCAGGAGAAGGCATAGGCGACGGCGGGCAGCAGCCACTCCAGCACCTGCAGCGCGACGATGACGACCAGGGCGCGGCGCAGATGGGTGGTGAAGGGGAAACGATGCTGGAAGAGCTGGCTGGCCAGTGACCACAGGCCGGCCCAGCCCAGCACGAAGGCCAGCGGCCCGAGCAGCGGCGAGGCGTAGTCGATCCAGCGCGCATCGGGGTCGACGGCGGTCCAGCGGTCCAGCCACTGGAAGAACAGCATGGACAGCAGCAGCAGCGGCAGCAGCGCCCAGTGGCGCACCGGCTGCACGAACAGCAACTGCTCCGGCGCCAGCACGTCGGCGCTGGTACGCAGGCGCAGCGAGCAGCCCGCCAGCTGGAAGGCGCCGCCTTCGGGCAGCGCGGCCTCCTCGCCAGCATGCAGGCGCTTGCCGGCGACGGACCCGCCATTGCGGCTGTCCAGCAGCCTGAGTTGCACGCCGCCGCCCGGCACGAGCTGCAGCTCGGCATGCTCGGCAGCGAGGTGGGCGTCGTCCAGCACCACGTCGCAGGCGGGCGAACGGCCGATGCGCACCGGCCACTGCGTCACGCGCTGCACCAGGGCAGTACGGCCGTCGCGGCCCAGCAGCTCGACGACGGCAGCAGCAGGCGTGGCGGGCGCCACCACGGGGGCGACCGGCGTCACTTGGTCTTGCTGCTCTTGGTCCACGCGAAGCCCTCCAGGTAGTGCGCCGCGAGCTTGAGCGCGTTGTCGAAGCTGACGCCGCGGGCGTCGAAGCGGCCCAGGGCGCCCTCGGTGGACGAATCTACCGTCGTCACAAGGACGCTGAGGTCGTGCAGGCCGTCCAGCTTGCGGTAGGCGCGCAGGCAGACGACGGCGCGCAGGGGCAGGCCGTCACGATCGACGAACTGCTCCTTGCAATACGGTGCCGTGCGCGACTTGTCGGCCGCGCCCAGGCGCTCGTTGCGAAAGCTGCCCGAGTACTGGCGCGAGAAGCGCAGCGCACCGAGCTTGGCGCCGTCGTAGGCCTCGTGGGACATGTCCAGCCAGCCGGTCTGCAGGTTGCCGCTGACGAAGAGGGCGTGGTCCATGCGGCATTGCGAGCGCTCGAAGTCCAGGCCCTTGGTGTCGGCCGACGTGCCGCGGCCCCAGCAGCGCATGAAGTCCTGCTTGGGCACCGGCAGGCGGTAGCGATCGTTGTTGGCGCTCTCCCAGGGCAGGGCCAGGAAGCGCGTGACGAGCTCGTCCTGGTATTTGGTGAGCTGGTCGCGCAGCCGGCCCCAGGCGGCCGCGCGGATGGGCTTGGCGGCGAGGCTGCGCTTGACCAGGCTCTCGGCGAATTCGCCCGGCACCAGGAAGCTGACCTGCTGGGCGAACAGCAGCGTCGACACGTTGACGCCGACGACGAGGCCGTCCTCGTCCAGCACCGGGCCGCCGCTCATGCCGGGGTTGATGCCGCCAGCGTAGTAGATCAGCGGGTCGAAGCTGCGCTCGACCAGGCCGTTGTAGTTGCCCTCGACGACGGCGAAGGCCACGTCGTGGGGGTTGCCCATGGAATAGATGCGCTCGCCCTTGGCCAGGGGCTGGCTCTGGGGCCGAAAGCCGAGTGCGCCGCGGCCCTTGAGTCCGTTGCCGCCGCCCCCCTTGCCGTCGTCGACGGCGCGCAGCAGGGCCAGGTCGCGGCGGGCGTCAAAGTCCAGCAGCTCCAGCGCCCCGCCCTCGCCGTCGGTCGTCGCATAGCGCAACCGGTAGCTGTCGGGCTCCAGCGCGAACTGGCTGATGACGTGATAGTTGGTGACGACATGGCCGTCGTTGCTGACCAGGAAACCCGACCCCACCGAGGCCTGGCTGTCCTGGGTCTTGAGCAGGGTGCGGATCTGCAGCAGCTGGCCCTTGCTGCGCTCGTACAGGCGCCGGGCACTGGCCGAGACTGTAGGCGGCTGCTGGGCCTGCGGCGGCTGCGGATTGGGAGCGGCGGGCGCGGGCGGCGGCGATTGCGCGCCGGCGGCGATGGCCAAGCCGGCCAGCGCCGCGCCCAGCAGGGACTTCAGACAGGACTTCAGCAAACGAGACCTCCCGTGGAGGCCGTCGATGCTAGCTGCTTTGCGCGCACGAGCCGCTGGTCACGCCACATGGCCGTGAAGCATTCCGATCATCCGTGGCCGAAACGCACCTGGTTGGGCTGCTTCTCGGGCTGCAGCTGGAAAGCCTGCGGGTGCTTGCGGAAGAGCTTGGTCGCCGGCGCGGACTTGGGCAGCAGGCCGGCGTCCTTCAAGGCCTTGGCGGCGCTGCCGAGGTCATGCCATTGGCCGTCTGCCAGCTTGGGCAGCAGGGCCAGCACGGCGTTGATTTCCCGGGCTGCGGCGACGTTGGCGTCGACGGCGCTCGGGGCCGGCGCCGCCTTGGGGGCGGGAGCCGGCGTCGGCTTGGGCGCCGGAGCCGGCGCTGCGGCCTTGGGCGGCGCCGCCTTCTTGGCGGCCGGCTTGGGCGCTGCCGCCTTCCTCGCAGCCTTGGCCGCCGGCTTGGGCGCCGGTCGGCCGCTGTCGTGGGCCAGCTCGTTGAACTGGTCGTAGATCTGGATGACGCCGTCGCCCGTCTTGCCATGCTGGCCGAAGCCGCGCAGCCAGGCGCCCTTCTCGCGCAGGCGCAGCACCAGCGGCGCGAAGTCGCTGTCGGACGACACCAGCACGATGACGTCGGGCTTCTCGCTGATGGCCAGCTCCATCGCGTCCACCGCCAGCGCGATGTCGGTGGAGTTCTTGCCGATGGCGAGATTGACGATGGCGCGCAGGCCCAGACGCTTCAGGAAGTTCTGCTCGCGCAGGGCCTGCTCGGCATTGCAGTAGGCGCGGCGGATGTGGGCGGCGCCGTAGTCCTTGAACACCATGCCGAGCGCCTGCTCGATGACGTCGGTGGCGACGTTGTCGAAGTCGACGAGGAAGGCGACTTTCTTGTTGGTGGTCATCACGAGATCAGTTTCCAGTTCAGGGTTTCGCCGCCGCGCAGGGGCTTGAGCTGAGCTTCGCCGAAGGGCACGGCGCTAGGAAGCGTCCAGGGCTCGCGCTTCAATGTGACCGTGCCGGTGTTGCGCGGCAGGCCATAGAAGTCGGGGCCATGATGGCCGGCGAAGGCGTCGAGCTTGTCCAGCGCACCGATGGCTTCGAAGGCCTCGGCGTACAGCTCCAGCGCCGAGATGGCCGTGAAGCAGCCGGCGCCGCAGACCGAGTTCTCCTTCAGCTGGGCAGCGTGCGGCGCGCTGTCGGTGCCGAGAAAAAACTTCGGCAGCCCCGAGCCGGCGGCCTTCAGCAAGGCCTGGCGATGCTCCTCGCGCTTCAGCACGGGCAGGCAGTAGTAGTGGGGGCGCAGGCCGCCGGTGAAGATGGCGTTGCGGTTGTAGAGCAGATGCTGGGGCGTGATGGTGGCGGCCGTGAAGCGGTCGGCCTCGGTCACGTACTGGGCGGCCTCCTTGGTGGTGATGTGCTCGAACACCACCTTCAGCTCGGGCATGGCGGCGCGCAGCGGCGTCATCACGCGGTCGACGAACACCGCCTCGCGGTCGAAGACATCGATGTCGGCGTCGGTCACCTCACCGTGCACCAGGAAGAGCAGGCCCTCGCGCTGCATGGCTTCCAGCGTCTTGTAGGTCTTGCGGATGTCGGTGACGCCGGCATCGCTGTTGGTCGTGGCGCCGGCCGGGTAGAGCTTGAGCGCGACCACGCCCGCGTCTTTGGCCCGCTTGATCTCGTCCGGCGGCGTGTTGTCCGTCAGATACATCGTCATCAGCGGCTGAAAGTCCAGGCCTGTACCTTGTTCAGGCAGCGCGGCCAGGATGCGCTCGCGATAGGCCACCGCCTGGGCGGCCGTCGTGACCGGCGGGCGCAGATTGGGCATGACGATGGCTCGGGCGAACTGGCGCGCCGTGTAGGGCAGCACGCTGGCCAGCGCTGCCTCGTCGCGCAGGTGCAAGTGCCAGTCGTCAGGCCGGGTGAGGGTGAGCTGTAAGGGAGCTTGGGTCATAAAACCGGATTGTCGTCTGCGCGCCCGGTCCGGCTTCGGTGACACTCCGCCCTGATCGAAATAAGGAGACTGCTTCCTCTCATCATGAACAACGCGAAACGCCTGGTCGGCACCCTGGTCCTGTTGGCAGCCTTTGGCGGCGCCCTCTTCTTTGCGCTGCGCAGCAATGAAGAGCACAAGCAGATCGCGCAGGAGCAGGCCGCGATCGCCAGCGCCGAGCCGCTCAAGGGGCTGATCGCCGTCGATGTGGAGGCTTTCTTCAAGGACGAGCGCGTCGCCAAGGTGCTGGGCGGCGCCAAGCTGCCGGTGCAGGTGGCCCGCGTCGGCAGCCGCGACATGGCGGCCAAGATCGGCGCCGCCGACCAGCCCGACTTCTTCATCGCCAGCGGCGTCGTCGCCGCCAACATGATTGCGGACGCCGCCCGCAAGGCCGGCAAGAACGCCACCCAGACCTCGCCCTTCCACACGCCCCTGGTCGTCGCGTCCTGGGAGCCGGTCGCCAAGATCCTGGCTGCCAACGGCATGGCCAAGGCCCAGGCGCCCAAGGTCTACAGCCTGGACATGGAGAAGCTCACGCAGGCCATGCTGGCCAAGCAGCGCTGGCGCGACCTGAAGGCCAGCGGCGACTACGCGGTGTCGCGCAGCGTGCTGGTCAGCACGACCGACATCCGCCGCAGCAACTCCGCCGCCATGTATCTGGCCCTGACGTCGGCTGCGCTGAACGGCGACGTGGTGGCCGACCGCACGGCGGCGCAGAAGTACGCGACGCAGCTGGCCGAGCTGTTCAAGCGCCAGGGCTTCCAGGAGAACTACGTCAACGGCGCCTTCGACGACTATCTGGCCATCGGCATGGGCAAGACGCCGCTGACCTTCATCTACGAGGCCCAGATGGTGGCCCAGGCCCAGAAGGGCGGCATCCGTCCCGAGATGGTGTTGATGTATCCCCAGCCCACCATCGTCAACAAATGGGTGCTGGTGGCGCTGAACGAGCGCGGCAAGCAGCTGGCCGAGCTGCTGTCGACGAACAAGACACTGCAGGCCGTGGCCCTGGAGCAGGGCTTTCGCACCGGCGACACCACCGCCTTTGCCGAGGCCACCAAGACCGCCGGCCTGGCCGTGGACGTGAAGCTGAACCAGGTCATCGACCCGCCAGGGTTCGATCTGATGTTTGAAATGATCGACATCGTCAGCCGGGAGATGAACCAGTGATCCGCCGCACCCTGCTCCTGTTGAGCTTCACGCTGCTGGCCGCCTGCGGCAAGAAGCCCGAGCCCGCTGTCCAGACGGCACCCGAAGCGCCCGCCGGCCCGGTGCTGCAGGTGCTCGCCACCAGCGACCTGAAGGACATCGAGCCGCTGGCGGGTCAGATCAAGGCCGCCACCGGCGTGGACGTGCAGTTCCGCTTCGGCGGGACGATGGAAAGCACGCAGGAGGTGCTGAACGGATCGAAGGCCGACGTGGCCTGGTTCGCCAACGCCAAATACCTGCTCAGCGATGCGGCCGGCCAGGGCAAGGTCAAGCTGCAGGAAAAGATCATGCTGTCGCCCATGGCCGTGGGCGTCAGCAAGAGCGACGCCGCCAGGAATGGTTGGGACAAGCCCGATGCCAAGCTGACCTGGTCCGACATCACCCGCGCCGCCAAGACCGGCAAGCTGCAATACGCGCTGTCCAACCCGGCCACCAGCAACCAGGGTTTCATGGCCCTGCTGGGCGTGGTTGCCGCAGCTGGCGGCAAGGGCGAGGCGCTGAGCGCGGCCGACGTGGACCGCGGTGCGATTGCCGACTTCCTGAAGGGCTACAGAATAGTCGGCGACAACTCGACCTATCTGGCCGAGCAGTTCGCCAAGCAACAGGGCACGCGGGCCAACGCCTTCATCAACTACGAGAGCTGGCTGCTGACGTTGAACGCCAGCGGCAAGCTGCGCGAGCCCCTGCACCTCATCTACCCCTTCGAGGGCGTGACGACGGCCGACTATCCCTTCATGCTGCTGAACGACGCCCGTCGCGCCGACTATCTGAAGGTGGTCGAGTATCTGAAGGGCGACACCGCCCAGCTGTGGCTGGCCCGCCAGACCCTGCGCCGCCCGATGCGCGCCGAGGTGGCGGCCCAGGTGGCCGACATCCTGCCAGCGCGCGGCTTCCAGGTGGAGCTGCCCTTCTCGCCCGACCGCCAGCTGGCCGACGGCCTCATCGACGCCTATCTGAACGAGTTCCGCAAGCCCATCGCCAGCACCTTCGTGCTGGACACCAGCGGCAGCATGCAGGGCAAGCGCCGCGAGCAGCTGGTCGAGGCCATCCACTACCTGGCCGGCGCCGACGCCTCGCTGACCGGCCGCGTCGCCAAGCTGACCAACCGCGAGCGGCTGTGGTTCCTGCCCTTCAGCGACCACGTGCGCGAGCCCGTGGCCTTTGAGATCCCGGCCGGCAGCAAGGTCACCAAGGGCGTGCGGCCGCAGGCCGACACCGAGGCCAAGCTGGCCGAACTCAAGCGCGTGCGCGACGCCGCCGACGAGCTGAAGATGGCCGGCGGCACGGCCCTCTACGACGCGGTGCTGACCGGCCTGCAGAACATGCTGGAGGAGCGCAAGCGCAACCCCGACTACCAGTACTCGGTCGTGGCCTTCACCGACGGCAAGAGCAATATGGGCCGGCGCCTGGAGGACTTCAGGCGCGCCTACGAGCAACTGCCGGAGGACGTGCGCGGCATTCCGGTCTTCATGGTGCTGTTCGGCGAGGCCGACGCGGGTGATCTGAAGGCCCTGGTGGAGATCACCGGCGGCAAGGTCTTCGACGCCCGCAAGACGCCGCTGTATGCGGTGTTCAAGGACATCCGGGCCTACCAATGAACGGTCTGCTCAGATGGCTGAACGCGCCAGCGAACTGGTGCGGCCTGCTGGCGGCCACCGGCGTGCTGGTGCTCAAGGGCCTGGGCTTTCTCGGCGGCTGGGGCCTGGGCGTGGCGGCCCTGGGCTATGTCGTCGGCCTGGTCGGCGGCGCGCTGTGGTGGGGCTGGCCCAGCACGAAAGAAGACGCCTGGGAGGCGCTGAACTTCGAGGACGAGGGCGATGCCCGCGAGGCCATGGGCCGGGCCCTGGCCGGCGTGCGCGGCCTGACCGAACACAACCCGGGCGGCCGCATCCCGGCACCGCTGGCCCAGCGCATCATGCATCTCTGCCAGCGCCTGGAGGGCCTGCTCGACCAGTGGGAGCGCAGCAAGGGCAGCTTGAGCCTGCAGGAGACCTTCCATGCCCGCCACATCGCCATCAGCTATCTGCCCCAGGCGCTGAACACCTATCTCAGCATCCCGCCGCAGTTCGCCACCACCAAGCTGCTGGCCAATGGCAAGACGGCGCAGACCACCTTCGAGGGCGTGCTGGCCGAGCTGGAGACCAAGGTCGAGCAGCTCGGTGACGACCTCGCCTCGCAGGACGCCCAGGCGTTCCTGCGCCACAGTGAATTCCTGAACCAGAAGTTCGGCAACAAGGACATCGCATGAACACCACGACGACCACCGCAACCGCCGCCCCCACGTTCACGCTGACCCCGCCCGAAGTCATCACACCGGTGCAGCCCGTCCAGGCCGTCGAGGCCGTGCCGCTGAAGGCCGACGTGGCCGACAAGGTCGACGAGCAGGTGCAGCGCTTCATCGAGGCGCTGGAGAAGGAAGACCTGCACAGCGAGCCCTTCAAGGCCAAGCTCGACAGCGCCTTCCAGCTCGGCCGCCAGGAGATCAGCGTCGCCGCCGGCCTGATGCAGGGCAGCCTGATGCAGCGCAACTTCGTCGGCGCGACGGACACGCCGGCCTACAAGGCCATCGCCGCCATCCGCGGCCAACTCGACGAGCTCAACCCGGGCAAGGACGGTGACCTGCTGCAGCCGCGCAAGCTGCTCGGGCTGATCCCCTTCGGCAACAAGCTGGAGGCGTACTTCCGCCGCTTCCAGTCGGCCAGCTCGCAGCTGCAGACGGCCATGACCCAGCTCTATGCCGCCAAGGACGACATCCAGCGCGACGTGGTCGACATCGAGGCCACCCGCGCCAAGCTCTGGGACGCGATGCAGAAGCTCGCCGGTGCGGCGCGCTTCGCCCGCGTGCTGGACGAGCGCCTGGCCACCCGCGTGCAACAGCTGCAGCCCACCGACCCGATGAAGGCCAAGGCCCTGGAGCAGGAAGTGCTGTTCTACGCCCGCCAGAACCTGGCCGACATCCAGACCCAGCAGGCCGTCTGCGTGAACGGCTATCTGGCTCTCGATGTGCTGAAGAAGACCGGCCGCGAAATGATGATCGGCTGCGACCGCGTCGCGACGACCGGCATGAGCGCCCTCGCGGTGGCCCAGACCGTGGCCCGCGCCACCGGCAACCAGATCGAGGTCATGCAGATGCTGCAGGGCGTCAACAAGACCATCGGCGACCTCATCAACCAGACCGGCACGGCGCTGAACCAGCATGTGGACGCGACGGCCGAGTTCTCGTCCAACCCCATGCTGGGCATCCAGCAGATCCAGTCCATGTTCGACCAGACCTTCCAGGCCATGGACGCCATGGACAACTTCCGCAGCAAGGCCATCGAGACCATGGGCACCAACAACAAGCTCATCCAGGAGCAGTTGCAGCGCTCGGAAGGCTATCTGGACCGCGTGCGCCAGCAGCAGGCCAAGGCGGCGGTGGCGGGGACGGCCATCGACGGGCCGGTCAAGCTCTAGTCCGCCTGGCCATCCAGCCGGTCGGCCAGGCGGCCGGCCAGCCAGTCCATGAAGACGCGAACCCGGCGCGGCGTGTGGCGGCGCTGGCTCATGACCAGGCGCACCGGCAGCGGCGCGGCCTCGAAACCCTGGAGCACGCGCACCAGCCGCCCTTCCGCCAGCAGCTGCCTCACCCCCTGCAGCGGGAACTGCGCGATGCCCGCGCCAGCCACGGCCGCGGCCTGGTAGGCATCGGTGTTGTTGACGGTCACGCGCGAAGGCAGCGTCAGCGTGCGCTCCTGGCCGGTGGCGTCCACCCAGTCGAAGCGCGGACGGCGGTCGGCCCAGGTCTGGCTGTAGTGCACCAGCACATGGCCGCTGCCGAGCAGTTCCTCCGGCGTGGCCGGTGTGCCCTGCGCGGCCAGGTAGGCAGGGCTGGCGACGTTGACCATGCTCATCTGCCCGAGCGGCCGCGCCACCAGCAGCGGATCGTGCACGGCGCCGACGCGCAGCACGCAGTCGAAGCCCTCCTCGACCAGGTCGACGCGGCGGTCGGTGCAGCTCAGCTCGACCGTCAGCCCCGGATGCGCCGCGAGGAATTCCGGCAGGGCCGGCAGCACCGCGTCCAGCGCCAGGCGCACCGGCATGTCCACCCGCAAGCGGCCGCTGAGCTGGCGGTCCTGCTGGAACAAGGCCTCGATCTCGCCCGCGTCGGCCAGCAACGCCTGGGCGCGTTCGGCCAGCAGCTCGCCGTCCGAGGTGAGGCTGACGCGCCGCGTCGTGCGCTGCAGCAGCCGCGTGCCCAGGCTGGCCTCCAGGTCGCGCACGATCTGGCTGACCCGGCCCTTGGGCAAGGCCAGTTCGTCGGCGGCGCGGCTGAAGTGGGCCAGTTCGGCCACACGAAGGAAGACACGCAGGGCGGCGAGGTCGATATTGGCAGCCATTAAAAGCACAGTCATTTCAATTTCGGCGACTTTATCCATTCCAGAAGCGCCAATAAATTTCGTTCCGTCCCCTTTCACCGCCTCACGGAGCGACTCATGAACACACCCATCACCCTCATCACCGGCGCCAGCCGCGGCCTGGGCGCCGCCATGGCCCTGGCCCTGGCCCGCGACGGCCATGACCTGCTCATCACCTACCGCGACCAGGCCGACGCCGCCCAGGCCGTGGTCGCACAGGTCCAGGCCCTCGGCCGCCGCGCCCACGCGCTGCCGCTGGACGTGGCCGACAGCACAAGCTTCGGCCGCTTCGCGGCCCAGCTGCGCGAGGTCGTCTCGGCCTGGGGCGCCACGGCACTGGACGGCCTCATCAACAACGCCGGCACCGGCGCCCACGCCTCCTTCGCCGAGACGACGCCGGCGCAGTTCGACGCCATGATGGCCATCCATCTGAAAGGCCCCTTCTTCCTGACCCAGGCCCTGCTGCCGCTGCTGGCCGACGGCGCGCGCATCCTCAACATCTCCAGTGGCCTGGCCCGCTTCACCATTCCCGGCTACGGCGCCTATGCAGCCATGAAGGGCGCGGTCGAGGTGCTGAGCCGCTACCAGGCCAAGGAGCTGGCCGCGCGCGGCATCCGCGTCAACACCTTGGCGCCGGGTGCCATCGCGACCGACTTCGGCGGTGGCGCGGTGCGCGACAACGCCGAGTTGAACCGCTTCGTCGCGTCGGTCACGGCCCTGGGTCGGGTCGGCGAGGCCGACGACATTGGTGGCGCGGCGGCGGCCCTGATGCGACCGGGCGCGAACTGGATCACCGGCCAGCGCGTCGAAGCTTCGGGCGGCATGTTCCTGTAAGGCGAAGCCCCTCGTCCAGTCCCGTCCCGCTGAACGCGGGCGTGCCTAGCCGGTCCCCCGAGCAACTGTGTTCGGTGTCAAGCCTCTGATGGAGACTGCAGATGCTTGACGGCATTCCAGGTCGCTTGATC